>JAZDKY010000158.1:0-13103 GCA_043802525.1 bacterium | reverse complement strand
ACCAGCTTCACCAACGGGACGGATGCTGCCGTACAGTCCGTACAAGTGCAGGCGGACTGGAAGATCGTGGTGGGTGGAAACTTCACGAACCTGGCGGGGCAGGTTCGGAATCGATTGGGACGTTTGAATGAGGACGGGAGTCTGGATACGGGCTTCACCAACGGGGCCGGTGACGTGGTGCAATCGCTGACGTTGCAGCCGGATGGGAAGATTGTGGTGGGCGGATGGTTCACGAACCTGGCGGGGCAGGCGCGGAACCGGATCGGGCGGTTGAACGCGGACGGCAGCCTGGATACGAACCTCATCGACGGCGTGGCGGGAACGGCCGTGTACACGCTGACCGTGCAGCCGGACAACAGCATTCTGGTCGGGGGCGCATTCACGAATTTGGGTGGGTATGCGCGCAGCAGCCTGGGCCGGTATTATCCCTCGGGCTATGTGGACGCAACCCTTACCAACAGCGCAAACAACGCTGTCTACTCTCTGGCGGTGCAATCGGACGGGAATATCCTCGTGGGGGGAATTTTCACGGCCTTGGCGGGGCAGGCGCGGAACCGCTTGGGTCGGCTGAACGCCGACGGGAGCTTGGACACGAGTTTCACCAATGGGGCAAACGGCTCTGTCAACTCTCTGGCGGTGCAATCGGACGGGAATATCCTCGTGGGGGGAACTTTCACGACCTTGGCGGGGCAGGCGCGGAGCCGGCTCGGGCGGTTGAACGCGGACGGGAGCCTGGACACGAGTTTCACCAACGGAGCCAACAACTATGTTTACTCTCTGGCGGTGCAATCGGACGGGAAGATCCTCGTGGGGGGAATTTTCACGACCTTGGCGGGGCAGGCGCGAAACCGCTTGGGTCGGTTCAACGTCGATGGGAGTCTCGACATCACCTTCACCAACGGAGCAAACAACACGGTCTACTTCCTCGCCGTGCAGCCGGACGGGAAGGTACTCGTCGGCGGGGCTTTCACGGACCTGGCAGGACAGGCGCGAGGCAGTCTGGGTCGGCTTTCGACGCCGGATGCGGCCTTGCAGGATCTGGCGGTCCGCAGGACGTATGCCACCTGGTCCCGGAGCGGCGCCGGATCGGAAGTGTGGCGCACGACGTTCGAGCAATCGACGGACGGGGTCACATGGACCCATCTCGGCGCCGGTGTGCGTACCGACGGGGGATGGATTCTCACAGGCTTGTCCCTGTCGACGGAAACAAGTCAGTACATCCGCGCCCGCGGCTATGTCGCGCATGACGGACATGGCCAAACCGTGATCGAATCCGTCCGCTATGGCTGGCTCCGGCCGCCGAATGCGCCCAACGCGCTGGCGGCGACGAACGTGCAGGTATCATCCTTCTACGCGAACTGGGATGCGGCCTCCACCGCGACGAACTACCTGATGGATGTGTCCACGAACAGCGGATTCAGCAGCTACGTGTCGGGCTACAGCAATCTGCTGGTGGGGAATGTGCAGACTTATCGCGTGACGGGGTTAATGCAGGAAACAACCTACTATTATCGGTTGCGGACGGAAAATAACGACGCGGCTATCAGCACGAATTCCGCGACAATCAGCGTAACAACGCCCGCGGCAAAGATCCGGGTGAGCGGGAATGGCGTGAATATCGCCCACGGCGACACGACCCCGAGCCTGGGCGATTACACGGACTTCGGGGGCGTCATGGTGAACGGCGGAACGCTGACGCGAACGTACACGATCACGAATACGGGCGCTACAAGCCTGACGGTCGACAACGTGACGACCGGCGGCGCGCACGCGGCGGATTTTATCGTGACCCTGCAACCCTCGTCACCGCTGGCGTCGGGCGACAGTACAATCTTCCAAGTGCAGTTCGATCCGTCGGCGCCCGGGACGCGGACGGCGGAACTGAGCTTCGTCAACGGCGACACGAACGCGAACCCCTTCTACTTCACCATCCAGGGCACGGGTCTTTCGGCAAACGTCAGCGTGCTGGGCAATGGCCAGGTGATTGCGGACGGCGACAGCAGCCCCAGCAGCGACGACCACACGGACTTTGGGGATGTCATGGAGCTGGGAGGAACACTGGACCGGACATACACGGTCACGAACACCGGCAACGCCACGCTGGGGTTGGGAACGGTGACGACCAGCGGCGCGCACGCCGCCGACTTTACGGTGATCAGTCAACCGACCGGGCCGCTGGCGATGGGCGGGAGCACGACGTTCACGGTCCGGTTCGACCCCTTGGCGGCCGGCATACGCACCGCGGCGCTGAGCATCACGAATACAGCCGGCTACTACGGCAAGGACCCGTACAACTTCACGATCCAGGCCGCGCGTAACATCGCTGATCGTTTCGTGAGCGTCTCCAGCGGGAATGACATGAACGACGGCAGGTCGTGGGAAACGGCCAAGCAGACGATCCAGGCGGCGGTGGACGTCATCTCTCCCGGGCACACG
Source organism: bacterium (assembly GCA_043802525.1). Classification (GTDB taxonomy): domain Bacteria; phylum Verrucomicrobiota; class Kiritimatiellia; order CAIVKH01; family CAIVKH01; genus JAZDKY01. The sequence continues at coordinate 10,667 of JAZDKY010000158.1, read as the reverse complement.
GTGTGGGTGAGCAACGGGGTGTATGAGACGGGAGGTGTGGCAGGGTATCCGCAGGTGACGGATGCGCTGACGAATCGAGTGGCCATCCATAAACCCATCACGGTGCGGAGCGTCAATGGGCCGGACGTGACGATTATCAAGGGGGCCGGTCCCAACGGCGATGCTGCAGTGCGGTGCGTGTATATGACCAACGGTGCCAGCCTGATCGGGTTTACGCTGACCAATGGCGCGACACGGGCATCGGGGGATGACCTGCGGGAATGCAGCGGTGGTGGCGTGTGGTGTCAGAGTGGAAGCGCCATGGTCTCCAATTGTATCTTCTCGGGCAACTCGGCATACGGGTACAGCGGCGGTGCGGATGGCGGCACGCTGTACAACTGCACGCTCTCGGGCAACTCGGCGGGTTACGGCGGCGGAGCGTCTGAAAGCACACTGAACAGTTGCACGCTGATCGGCAATTCGGCCAGTTGTGATGGCGGTGGTGCGTGCTACGGTACGCTGTACAACTGCACGCTGACCGGCAACTCGGCCAGTCGGGATGGCGGTGGTGCGTGCGAAGGCACGCTGTACAACTGCACGCTGACCGGCAACGTGGCGAGTTGTGATGGCGGTGGTGTGTCCTACGGCACGCTGAACAACTGCACGCTCGCGGGCAACTCGGCGGGCAGCAGCGGCGGTGGGGCGTCCGGCGGCACGTTGCACAACTGCACACTTTCCGACAACTCGGCGGACTTCGGCGGCGGGGCGTGTGACGGTACGCTGTACAACTGCGCGCTCTCCGGCAACTCGGCGTTCTATGGCGGTGGGGCGTACTATGCCATGCTGTACAACTGCACGTTGACCGGCAACTCGGCGGATTGGGGCGGTGGGGCATCCCACGGCACGCTGAACAACTGCACGCTCTTCGGCAACTCGGCGGGCTACTATGGCGGCGGAGTGGATGGGGCCACGTTGTACAATTGTATCGTGCACTACAACGAAGCGCCTACGGGACCGAATTACACGGCAAGCGACTTTGCGAATTCCTGCACCACGCCGTATCCCGGCGGTGTGGGCAACATCACAAACGTGCCCGAGATCGTCAGCATAGGGAATCCCCGTCTCCTGGAGGGCTCCCCGTGTCTGAACGCGGGGGACAACGCATTTGTGTCATGGGCCCTGGACCGGGATGACGAACCGCGGACGAACGGGGCGACGGTGGATATCGGCAGCGACGAATACTGGGCCTCGGGGATCACGGGCGCGCTGACGGCGGCAATCCTGTTGGACTACGCGAACGTGGCAGCCGGGTACGCTGTGGAGTTTCAATCGGATATTGAGGGACGGGCACGAGGTTATACCTGGTCGTTTGGAGATGGTGGGTATGCCACGAACGAGTGCCTCGTTCTGCACGCGTTTGCGACGGCGGGGGTGTATGACGTGGTCTTGGAGGTGTCGAACTACACGGTCAGTGTTGCGGCGACGGTCACGGTGCATGTGGTGTTGCTGGAAGAAGCCGTTCACTACGTGGCGCCGGGGGGTGGGCACGTGGCGCCGTTTACGAACTGGGTGACGGCGGCGACGAACATCCAGGCGGCGGTGGATGTGTGCATCGTCGGCGGTATGGTGTGGGTCAGTAACGGCGTCTACCAGACGGGGGGTGTGGCGGGGTATCCAGCAGTCACTGACTTGCTGACGAACCGGGTGGTGGTCCACAGGCCTATCACGGTGCGCAGCGTCAACGGGCCGGAGGTAACGGTGATCGAAGGGCAAGGTCCCATCGGCGATGCGGCGGTGCGATGCGTGTACATGACCAACGGGGCATCGTTGATCGGGTTCACGTTGACGAACGGGGCGACGCGAGAGGAGGGGTACTATCCGGATGGGCATGGCGGCGGGGTGTGGTGCGAGAGTCCCGATGCGGTGCTCTCCAACTGCATCATTACCGGCAACTCGGCGTATTCCTACGGTGGTGGTGTGTCCTACGGCACATTGAACAACTGCACACTCTCGGGCAACTCGGGGGGCACCTACGGTGGTGGTGTGTCCTACGGCACGCTGAACAACTGCACACTCTCGGGCAACTCAGCCGGCTGGCGCGGCGGCGGGGCGTGCTACTGCACGCTGAACAACTGCACACTCTCGGACAACTCGGCGGTCAACTGGGGTGGTGGTGTGTCCTACAGCACGCTGTACAACTGCACGCTTACCGGTAACTCGGCCACCTACGGCGGTGGGGCGGAAGACAGTACGCTGTACAACTGCATGGTCTCGGGCAACTCGGCCGGCTGGCGCAGTGGCGGGGTGGACTGGGGCATCCTGTACAACTGCACGCTGACCGGAAACTCGGCCGGCAGCTACGGCGGCGGGGCGTGCTACGGCACGCTGTACAACTGCATTGTCTATTACAATGAGGCGCCCGAGGGCGAAAATTACTTCGGTGGCACGGCCTTTACCAATTCCTGCACCACCCCCGATCCGGGTGGGGCGGGCAACATCACCAACGAGCCGTCCTTTGTGGATCTGGGGGCGGCGAACCTGCGACTGAGCGCGAACTCACCGTGCATCGATGTGGGGCGGAGCGAGGGTTGGATGACGGGCGGTACGGATTTGGACGGACAGCCGCGCGTCTTCAACAGTCGCGTGGACCTGGGGGCGTACGAATACACCATCACGAGCGATCTGCGCGCGTTGCTCGAAGGACCGTACGACGCGGCGAGTAACGCGATGAGCGGGGCGCTGTCGATCCCAAGCCTGTCTCCCTACTGCGAGGATTCGCGGCTGGCTTCGGCGATTCCGACCAATGCGGTGGATTGGGTGCTGGCGCAGCTCCTGGAGACCAACGGTCTTGGCGTGGTGGCCTCACGCAGCGTGTTTGTCCGCGAGGATGGTGTACTTCTGACCGACAAAGGAGCGCCAGGGCTGCGCCTGGAGTGCACGCCGAACCAGTCCTTCTATGTGGTGGTCAAACACCGGAACCATCTCTCGGCGATGTCGGCGCAGCCGGTGGCGTATACCAACACGACCGTCAGCTATGACTTCACGTCAGACTCAGTCCAGTACCAGGCCGGAACCAACGGAGCGGTGGAACTGGAAGCGGGCGTGTGGGGTCTGGTGGTCGGCGACGCGGACGGGGAGGGGCGCGTCAGGAGCGCCGATGCCACGATCGTGCAGCAGCAGGCAGGGCGCACAGGCTATCTGCCGGGGGATATGAACCTGGACGGGAAGGTTGATGCGAACGACGAGGCGCTGGTGCTGAATCGGCTGGGGCGCGTGACCGCCGCGACGAACGGAGCGGTAGCGCTCTGTCCGCAATTGGTGGTGAGCCCGTCGCGGAAGACGGTGGTGGCGGGGAACAAGGTGACGTTGGGCGCGTCCGGCTCGACCAACACGATCACGTGGTTGGACCTGGAGGTTCCGAGCGGGGGGACGTCGACGACGCTCAATGCCACGTCGGTGCTGTACCAGGCGGGGACGACGTCGGACTGCGTGGACGTGATGGAGGCGTGGGACGGGGATGCGAGGTTCGGGCGGGCGTACATGAACGTGATCAGCCCGGCGGAGATCGCGAAGGCGGGCAAGGCGGTGATGATCGCGGGGACCAAGGGGGGCGAGGATCCGTTGTGGCCCGCGACCGACTACCTCGCAAACAATGCATACAACATTCTTCTCTACCGCGGCTACGGCAAGGAGAACGTGCAGTACTTGAGCAAGGACCCGTCCCGGGACATCGACGGGGACGGTGTCGCGGATGACATTGACCTGATCGCAACGATGGCCAACGCGCAGACGACCTTCACGAACTGGGTGGGCAACGCGAACAAGCTGTTCGTGTACCTGGTGGACCACGGCGGGAACTCGGGGACGAACGGGTATTTCCGGTTGAACGGTGGGGAGACATTGACGGGGCCGGTGCTGGACGGTTGGCTGGACGCGATCCAGAACGCGTACACGACGGAAGTGACGGTGGTTCTGGACTTCTGCAACGCGCAGGTGCTGGCGAATGAACTGATGTACACCGGCGTCGCCCAACGGATCGTGATCGCGTCGTCGGGGACGAACGAGCCGGCGTATTTTCTGGCGAACGGGCTGGTGAGCTTTTCGGACGCATTCTTCGGCGGGGTGCTGATGGGGCAGGATGTGTACACGGCGTACGAGCAGGCGCAGGAAGCGATGGAGACGTACCAGCAGGCGGCGTACGCGGACAACGGGAGCGGGCAGGAGGGGACGAACGTTCTGTTGGGGTCGAGCTTTGTGGCGGGGAAGGATCTTCCACAGATCGGGCTGGTGTGCGGGCGGCAGGCGCTGATCGGGGGGACGACGGCGGCGTTGTGGGCGCGGGACGTGGTGTCGGGATATCCGGTCGAACGGGTGTGGTGCCTGGTGGTGCCGCCGGGGCACAACCCGACGAACGCAGCGGACCCGGTGCAGAACATATCAGAGCTCGAGCTGACGTATTCGGCGGAGAGCGGGCGGTACGAGGGGAGCCACGACGGGTTTGCGGAGGAAGGCGCGTACAAGATCATCTACTACGCGCAGGACGTGTGGAACAGCGTGTCGCTGCCGAAGCAGAGCTACGTGGAGCAGCTGGGGTATGACGAACGGGTGATCGTGGTGGCGGGGGGGCCGACGCAGTCGGTGAAGCGTGTGGCGATTGAGCACCTGTCGGACCTGGCGTATCGGACGGTGCGCGCGCGGGGGGTGGCGACCAACCGGATCTATTACCTGAGCGAGACGGCGGGGACGAATGTGAACGCGGCATCCACGCTGGCGAGCCTGGCTTATGCGATCACAAACTGGGCCACCGATTCGGACAAGCTGACGGTGTACCTGGTGGGAGAAGGGAGCAACGCGCTATTCCGGTTGAACGATGTGGAAGCACTGGCGGCGTCGCAGTTGGCGAACTGGCTGAACGGGTACCAGAGCAGCAACCGGCCGGTGAACGTGGTGATGGACTTCGCGGGCTCGGGAGCGTTCGTTCCGGACCTTGAGCCGCCGGTCGAGCGGGAGCGGATCGTGGTGGCGAGCACGCGGTCGGGAGCGGGGTGCCTGATGGAGGCGAACGGGCTGGTGAGCTTCTCCGAATATTTCCTGACGGAAATCTTTGGAGGCAAGACGATTGGGCAGGCGGAGGCGAAAGCGCGGAAAGTGATTCGACGGGCATCAGGTCTTCTGCGTCAGCGTTCCGGGCTGGACGACGACGGGGACGGGATTCTGAACGAGAAGAACCAGGACGGGCTGATCGCCAACACGCGATACATCGGCGCGGCGTTCGCGACGGGTGGAGAAGCTCCGAACATCGGGGAGGTGATTCCACCGACGGCGTTGACCACGGAGACGAGCCTGACGATCTGGGCGGCTCAGATCACGGACGCGGATGGGCTATCAAATGTATGGTGCATCATCACACCGCCGGAGTACGAGGAGACCGGAGATTTGGCCCGGGTGGATCTGACCTACAACGCAGCGAGCAACCGGTACGAGGCCCTGTACGCTGACTTTACCAACGCGGGCAGTTACACGCTGACGTTCTATGCGGAAGACAACGCAGGCGATGTATCGCCTGCGGTTCAAAGCGAAGTGATCCGGCCGGACCAGTACGAAGTGGACGACGCTCATATCCAGGCGCATCCGTTCAATGTAGGGACGTTCGAGCAGCACACGCTCCACACGCTCAATGACCAGGACTGGGTGTGGTTCTATGCGCAGACCAACTACGTGTACGACATCGAGACGATTCATTTGAGCACGAACGTGGACACGGTGCTGGACGTGTATTACCTGCAGCCGGACGGGTCGCTGACGAGCATCGACCACATCGACGACTTCGGGTTCGATGAGGGAGAACTGACAGGGCTGAACTTCCCGCAGGAGGGGATGTATTTCGTGCAGGTGAGCCAGTACGTGACCAACGGCTCGGGGCCGGGCAGCTACGAGGTGATCGTGGATATTCCCGCGGGGGCCGGGATGCTGACCGTGATCGCGGCGGTGTGGCCGACGACGAATGCGTTGCCGGCGGGATCGATGGCGAGTCTGGACGGGGAGGTGAAGTACTTCAACGGGAGCGTGGCAGTGAGTTACCCGCGCGTGTCGGCGGGCACGCATCTGGTGGCGGTGTACTCGTTGGACCCGGGGTATGTGCCGGTGGAGGACAACAAGTACCCGAACCAGGTGGGCAATCCGTGGAACGCGGCGTTCGGCAACCCGAGGTATATCCATGCACAGCGGGTACAGATCGGGGAGATCGCGGGATCGGTGGGGTTCTCGTTCATCGGGAGAGTCCGTGCGGAGGGGGAGGTGCAGAACGTGTACACGCACGAGCGGGTGCCCGGCGCGGGGGTCCTGTTCAAGGCGGCGGGAGGGTACCTGACCAACTACGTGATGAACGGGGACCCGTTCTACTGCAATTGGAAGAGCGGCTGGTCGACCGACAACGACGGGGCGTTCCCGGCGAACGTGTGGCTGCCGGCCCAGACGTTGCATCTGGTCTTGAGCAAGTCCGGCTACGAGACCCTCGTCGAAAACAGCGTCATGGTGAACCCGACGCCGAACACGACAATCGATCTGGGCGCGACGTATCTGGTACCGCTGGGTGGACCTGGACCGGACCCCGTGGATCCGGAGTGCGACACGGATGGCGACGGGTTGCCCGACTGGGTGGAGACGGGCACCGGCGTCTACGTGAGCCGCACGAATACCGGCACGGCGCTCGCGGATCCGGACTGGGATCATGACGGGCGGAACGATTTCGTGGAAGTCGCGCAGGGGACCGATCCGTTCGATCCTGATTCCTTCCCGCGCGTGATCGCCGATTTCACCGGTGACGGCATCAGCGACGTCGCCGTGTACCATCCCGAGGGTGGTACCTGGTATATCCGGTTGCCCGGCAGCGGCGCGGCGTGGCAGGAGCATTGGGGCTGGTCCGAGGCTGTTCCGGTCCCGGGCGATTACGACGGTGACAGCGTCGCGGATATTGCCGTCTATCATCCGGGGAGCGGTAACTGGTACATCCTGCGGAGCAGCGACCGTTCGTTGCGGTTGCAGAACTGGGGCTGGCAGGAAGCGGTACCCGTGCCTGGCGACTACGATGGGGATGGCCAAGCGGATATGGCGGTTTACGACCCTGGGGGCGGGAATTGGTACATCCTGAAAAGCAGCGACGGCCAACTATGGCTTCGGAACTGGGGCTGGAGTGCGGCGCGGCCCGTACCGGCCGATTTTGACGGTGATCGCAAGGTTGACCTGGCCGTGTACCACCCGGATGCGGGCGACTGGTATGTGCTTGAGAGTTCGAACGGCACTATGCGCGTCCGGAACTTCGGCTGGGTCGAGGCGTTCCCGGTGCAGGGCGACTACGATGGCGATCGGGTGGCGGACCTGGCTGTTTACCATCAGTTGGGCGGCTGGTGGTACATCCTGGAAAGCGTGGGTTCGACGTTGCGGAAGGAACAGTTCGGGTGGTCCGGCGCCGAAGCCGTGCCGGCGGACTATGACGGGGACGGGCGCATGGACCTGGCCGTCTATGACACGGCCACGGGCGACTGGTACATTCAACGCAGCACGGCGTTGTACCAATTCCAGAAGTGGGGCTGGAACGAAACGGTGCCCGTTCTCAGGCCGACGTGGTTTCAAGAAGGACCGCGATAAGGCTCGGCCGTAGTATTTCAGTCCAACCGCGAATGAACGCTGCGGAACGAAACCGCAGATTCCGCCGGAGGTGGACAAGTGCGCCGATAGAATTCGGACCGCTTGTCCCTCTTCCTGAACCGCGGATAACGCGGATTTCGCGGATAGTCTCATGCCCTGCTCACGTTCGGAATCTTCTCAAGCCGCGAAGATTTCCGGATCAAGCGCAAGAAGGCGCCCGTCGGCTTCGCTCCAGCCTCAACCTCACCTGAGCCACACTTTTACCTTCTGTAGCCTCGCTCCCCAAGCGAGGGCGTCGTCGTGGTTGCCGAACCACAGGTCGATGTGGTAGCCGCGAATGGCACTGCCGCGGTCTTCGACGCGGCCGTAGCCGTAACCCGGGATGTACATGACGGTGCCGAACCGAAACAGGGCGTCATCGGCCGCGATGGTTCCGTGGTGCGCGTCGGTCCCGTTCGCGGTCACGCCGACGTCCTTGGGTTTGCCCTTGTTCGGGCCCGAGGCGACGACGGGGCGGAAGTACCAGTTGCGTTTCCAATTGCAGCACTTCCTGCAGGAGCAATAGGCCGTGGTCTGCAGGGTCAGGACCCGGGGCTGGACGCCCTTGGGATGTTTGATCGACGCGCAGCCGGCCGTGATCAGGCCGAGGGCCGCGAGTACGATGCACGTGAAGACTCTCTCAACATATCTCGTGTGAACATGTATGTTATCGGGCATCTGCCAACACGTTTTAACGAGGTGCCATCATGATGTTATGCCGACGCAGTGTGCCACTGTTTGTTCTCTTCTTCACGTTCTCGTTTCAAGCCGGGGCGCAGGTCCCGCAACGGATCAACTACCAGGGCCGCCTGGTTGGCCCAACCGGCCTTGTCAACGGGACGGTGTCGATGCAACTGCGGATCTACGATGCTTTGACGCTGGGCGCGATCCTTTATGAAGACTCCAACACCGTGACCGTAATGGACGGACTTTACGCGACGCTGATCGGAGACAACACGGTTACAGGCACCCTCGCCGCAGCGTTGGCCTCGACCAACGCGCATCTGGAAATCATCGTTAACGGAACGCCCCTCACGCCGCGCGAACGCATCGTCGCCGTGGCGTACGCCGTGACGGCTGACGGCGTGAAGCCGCAGGGCATCACGTCCAACATGATCGCGACCGGGGCGATCTCGGCGGACCACCTGCGCGACGGCTCGATATCGAACGCCGACATCGCCGCAAATGCGGCGATCGCCTCAAGCAAGATCGCCGATGGCAGCGGCAGCGGACTGGACGCGGACCTGCTGGACGGCGAGCATTCCACGTCGTTCTCCCCGACGAATCACAATCACGACCTGGCGTACGTGAACGAGAACCAGACCAACAGCGTCACCACGCAGATGATCACCGACGGAACCCTGCAACTGGTCGACATCGGCAAGAACGGCGCGACGAACGGGCAGGTGTTGACGTGGAATAATGGCGCGTCGCAGTGGGAGCCCGCGACGCCCGTCGCGGGTGGCGGCGGGTCGACCAACTTGTTCTGGCATCTGGCCGGTAACACGGGTGTGGTATCCGGGACGCATTTCCTCGGTACGCTGAACAGCAACATCGTTGAGGTCCGGGTCGATAACCAGACGGTCATGCGGTTCGAGCCCAACCTGTATGCCAACATCGTGGGCGGGCAGCCGAGCAACAGCATTTCCAGGGATACCTACGGCGCAATCATTGCGGGCGGTGGGCACGACACGTATGCGAATGTCATCCACCCGTTCGCGCATCACGCTGCGATCCTCGGTGGGTGGGGCCATGTGATCGGGACCAACGCGCAGGGCAGCGGCATTGGGGCGGGCTACCAGAACGCGATCGGAAGAAACTCCGACAACGGGTACATCGGTGGTGGCCGCCAGAACTCCATTGACGGCCCGGGCGACGAGGACACCATCGGCGGCGGTGCGAACAACCGCATCAACGGCACGTCTCCGCACGGCGCGACGATTGGCGGCGGGCACACGAACACCGTCGGCGGGCTCGAATCGACCATCAGCGGCGGCGGCGGCAACACGATCGCGCCGGAATGCATCGCGAGCACGATCGGCGGCGGTTTCCAGAACCTGATCAAGAACGCCAACTCGTATGACACCATTGCGGGCGGATACCTGAACACCATCGGCGGCGTTTTTTCGGCCCACGACTACTCCACGATCGGCGGCGGTGCCCACAACTCGGCGAGCAACGACTACGCGACCGTGCCGGGCGGCGTCTCGAACGCGGCGGTTGGCATCGCGAGCTTCGCGGCGGGCACCCGCGCGAAGGCGCTGCACGCGGGGGCGTTCGTGCTGAGCGATAGCAGCGCCTTCGATGTTGCCTCGACCAATAACAACTCATGGACGGTTCGCTGCACCGGCGGCGCGCGGTTCATCAGCGGCATCAACGGCAGCGGGACGGCGACATCGGGCGTCATCCTGGCCGTGGGCGGCAACACGTGGAACAATCTCAGCGACCGCAACGTGAAGGAGAACCTCGCGCCGATTGATGTTGTCGATATTCTGGAGCGGGTTGCCGCCATGCCGATCACAACGTGGAACATGAAGACGCAGGACCTGGCCATCCGCCACATTGGCCCCATGGCTCAGGACTTCCACACCGCCTTTCCGGTCGGCGAGGACGAGCGCTACATTCCGTCCAGCGACGCCGACGGCGTCGCCTTGGCCGCGATACAAGGTCTTTACCGGGTCGTCCAGGAGCAGCGGAAGGAAATAGAACTCCTGCGCGGGGAAGTGGAAAAGCTCAAGCAGGAGGGCAACCGGGAGATTACCCATCCGGATTTGTGATGATGGTTTCGGCTGGGGGGCAGGTTTACCCGCCTCTGGCCATGTGCGTCAACCTAACGCAGAAGCAGCCCAGTCATGAATCTTTTGGCTCTTCTGGGAACTTGGGGGCTAATTTAGAAATCGATGCGACGTTATCCGGCGGCGTTGAACACGTGCGTTGTTATAACCCGCTCCCATGGAGGGAGCGATGGCAAGGAAACGCGCGCGAGCAAAGCGATGGACGGT
>JAZDKY010000157.1:0-22519 GCA_043802525.1 bacterium | reverse complement strand
CCCCCGCCTGAAACTACAACCGGGGATTGATGTTCCTCCCCCAACGAGCCCGCCGCAGGCCCGGGGACCAACCAGCCCGAACCCGCGCCATGTCCCGCACCTTTGACGGCTCGCGCTTGCTACTCCGCCAAGTAGCGACTCTGCTTCGCGCCCTGCGTCTCGTGCTACGTCGCGAAGCGCTACTTCGCAGAGTAGCAAGCGCTTCGCAGATGTTTTCCATGTCTGCGTTATCTGCGATTGAAACAGAAGGGGGGGGCGACCGTCCTGGTTACCGCAGCTAAACGCCTCAACAAACAGGCCTAAATCCGCTATGCTAAGGCTGTTCCGTCGACACAAGCGGATAAAGTCCCATGACAGCTGCGCGCATACTGCTGATCGATGACATGCCGGAAAGCCTCAGCCTGTTAACCAAGATCCTCCAGCAGCACTTCAAGGACTGTGAGATCCTGACCGCCACCAACGGACCGGAAGGTATCACCCTCGCCCAGCGTGAGCCTGCCGATGTCATTCTCCTCGACGCCGTCATGCCGGGCGTCGACGGCTTCGAAACCTGCCGCCGCCTGAAGGCGGATCCGATCACCGCGCGCGTGCCGGTCCTTATGGTCTCCGGCGTCCTGGTGAAAACGAAGGACCGCGTCACCGGCCTCAAGTGCGGCGCTGATGGGTACGTCTGCAAGCCGTTCGAAACCGAGGAACTGGTGGCGCAGGTCCGCGCGCTGGTCCGGATCAAGCGAGACGAAGACGCCCTGCGCCGGCACGAGAGTGAACTACAGAGCGAACTCGACGCGCGGACAGAAAAACTCCGCGAGAGCGAGCAGATGTTCCGGCGCCTGTTCGAGAATTCCCCCGACGCGGTCTTCGTGGAGGACTGCCGTGGCAACGTGCTCGATGTCAACCTCGCGGCATGCCGCCTCCACGGCATGACCCGCGAGGAACTCATCGGCGCCAACGTCGTCGACCTGGTCCCGCCCGGGCGCCGCGCCGATATCGAGCGCGCGTTCAGCGAGGTCTTTAGCGGGGATCGCGATGAGTTCGAAAGCTTTTCCTACACCAAGGACAGCCGCACCGTGCCGGTCGAGGTGCGGGTCAGCAAGGTGGACTACGGCGGGACCGAGGCGCTCATCCTGCACGTGCGCGACGTGACCGAGCGCCGCCAGGCGGACGACCGCCAGCGCGCGATGATCACGGGGCTGCGCGCCATCGTGCAGGTGGCCGATGAGCTGATCGGCTGCCCGGACGTGGACACGGTCTACCAGCGCGCCGTCTTGCGCGCCCGCGAATTGCTGGGCGTCGAGCGTTGCTCCATCTTTGTCGCCGACAACGGCACCGTCTGCGGGACGTTCGGCACGAACCTCCACGGTACGAGCACGGACGAACGCCTGTACAGGACCCCGATGGATGACACGTGGTGCGAGCGCTTCCGTCTCCGCGCGTCCCCGGATGACGCGCAGTGGTCCATCGTCGAGCAAACCTACAGCGAGTGGATGGGCGATGGCATGCGTTCCTTCGACCGCGGATGGATCGCGATCACGCCGATCCAGACGGCACGGAAATCCATCGGTGTGTTCTGCAACGACACCGCGATTTCCCGGAAGCCGGTGGATACCGTCAAGCAGGAGCTGGTGGCTGTTTTTTGCTCGCTGCTCGCCAACATTCTCGAGCGCAAGGCCGTCGAAGCCGAGCGCGGAAAGCTGGCGCTCGCGCTGGAACAATCGGTCGAGGCCGTCGTCATCACCGACGTGTCCGGAAAGATCGAATACGTGAACACGGGCTTCGAGAAGACCACCGGCTATGCGCGCGAAGAAGTTGTGGGAAAGAACCCGCGCATCCTGAAGAGCGGGCGGCTCGACGCGTCGCACTACCGCGAGATGTGGGACACGCTCATCCGGGGCGAGGTGTGGAAGGGGCACATTCCCAACCGGCGGAAAGACGGTGCCATCTACGAGTCGGAACATCTCATCTCTCCCGTCCGCGATGCGGAGGGCCAGATCGTCGGCTTCCTGTCCGTTTCCCAGGACGTCACGCACGAGCTGCAGCGCGAGGCGGAGTTCCGCCAGGCGCAGAAGATGGAGAGCATCGGCCGCCTCGCGGGCGGGATCGCGCATGATTTCAACAACCTGCTGACCGCGGTGCTCGGGTTCGCCCAGCTCGTGCTTGACGAGACCGACATCAAGAGCCCGGTCCGTGGCGATGTGCAGGAAATCCTCCACGCCGGCGAACGCGCCGCCAAGCTGACCCGGCAGTTGCTCGCGTTCGGGCGGAAGCAGATCATGCAGGTCCAGCCGCTGAATCTGAATGCGATTGTCATGAACATGGACCATATCCTCCGCCGCACCCTGGGCGAGGATGTCGAGTTGGTGACCATGATGGGCGTCGACATCGGCAGCATCGAGGCCGACTCCGGGTTGCTCGAGCAAGTCATCATGAATCTGGCCATCAATGCGCGCGACGCCCTGCCGCGCGGGGGCAAGCTCACGATTTCGACGGCGCTGGTCGAGCGCGACGACGACGACCTCGCCGCGCACCCCGGCGCCGTGCCGGGTCCGTACGTCGTGCTGTCGGTCAAGGACACGGGCTGCGGCATGAGCTCCGAGATCCGCGAGCGCGCGTTTGAACCTTTCTTCACGACCAAGGATCAGAGCAAGGGTTCGGGGCTCGGGCTCTCGACGGTGTACGGCATCGTCAAGCAATGCCGGGGCCATATTGAATTGGATTCCGAGGTCGACCGGGGGACGGAATTCCGGATCTATTTCCGGCGATCGGTGGAACACGCGCTGGAACCCGCATCGGCGCCGGAGGAGTCCGTGCCGCGCGGCAAGGAGACCATCCTGCTGGTGGAGGACGAGAGCACGGTGCGGCGGCTTTCAATCCGTCACCTGCGCTCGTTCGGGTACCACGTCATCGAGGCGCGCAACGGCGAGGAAGCGCTCCGGCTGTTCCGGAAGAGTCCACGGCCGATCGACCTGGTCCTCACCGACGTGGTCATGCCGAGCATGGGCGGTCCGGAACTTGTTGACCGCCTGCGCGAGATCAAACCCACCATCCGCGTGGCCTACATGTCCGGCTTTGCCGAGGAAGTGACCATGGGCCACATCCAGGTTGCCCACGCGGCTACGCTGATCGTCAAACCCTTCACGCGCGAGACCCTGGCGCTGACCATCCGGTCCGTGCTGGACGAGGACGGGCGCGTCGGAGCGTAACGAGCGTCAGGAGCGTGGCAGAGCGTGACGCTCTAACGCTCCACGCTGCAACGCTCCACGGACCCCGCCTCACCCTGATTATTGACAAAACCCACCCCCTCACCTAGCGTAACGGGAGCCTTCCCCACGGCGGCGTAGCTCAGCTGGTAGAGCAGAGGACTCATAAGCCTAAGGTCGCCGGTTCGACCCCGGCCGCCGCCATAATCCCAACGCCCCTGAAATCAAGACGTTGCGTCTTCGGATTACATCCGCTCCTTAATCGTCAACATTTCATTCGCGGCAGACAGGATCTTGCTGGCATGCGCTCCAGGAATACCGAGGCATGCCGCCGCATCAGCCGTCGTCGTGACGGGCTGATTCATGGCCAGCAGTCGAGCATGTGCATCCGTGAGTCTCATCTCTCAATCCCCTCAAAGGTCTCGACAATCCGTAATCTCATGTCACCCCACATCTTCTCGTCATACGTCGCCTGCATGAACGTCGACGCCCGGATCAAGGCCCACAACGCCGGGCGCGGCGCCCGCTTCACGCGGGGCCGGGGACCTGGCACACTCAGATACAAGGAACGGCAGGCGGACAAGTCGCACGCCCTCAAACGGGAACTGGAGATCAAGGCGTGGCGCAGGGAGAAAAAGGAGTCCCTCTTCCACCCCCGCAGGAAACAAGGTAAACAGACTGCGGGACGTTGAACCACCATGAAGCTCGGACTGGCACTTGGCGGCGGAGGCGCGAGGGGGCTGGCGCACATCCCCATGCTCCAGGTACTCGATGACCTGGGCATCCGCCCGCATCGCATCGCAGGCACGAGTATCGGCGCCATCATCGGGGCGCTGTACGCGTCAGGCCTTTCTGCGAAACAGATTCGGGCCGGCGTGCTCGACATGGTCCTTGCCGACGGCGCCTCCTTGCGCAAGGCCTTGCGAAAGCGGGACGCGTTCAAATGGCTGAAGCTGATCGACCTGGATCTCAAGCGCGGCGGGCTGATCAAGGGGGACCGTTTCATCCAGTTTCTCTTCGACACCATGCGCGTCGGCACCTTCGAGGAATTGCGGATTCCGCTGCGCGTCGTCGCGACGGATTTCTACACGTCGCAGCAGGTCGTCCTCGACTCCGGGAATCTCCTCGAAGCGGTGAAGGCCAGCATGGCCTTGCCGGGCATCTTCACACCCGTGATCCGCAACAACCGCGTCTTGATCGACGGCGGCGGCGTCAACCCGGTGCCGCACGATCTCCTCAACGACTGCGACTTCGTCGTCGCCATCGACGTATCGGGCGAACTGCGCGACGACGCGCCCAAGACGCCCCACTTTTTCCGCGCCATGCTCACCACATTCGACATCATGCAGAGTTCGATCATTGCGGAGAAAATGGCGCGCAACCGCCCGGACATTTACCTTCGTCCGAAACTCGTCAATATCGACATCCTGGAATTCTACAAGGCGGACGCGATCTTCAAGCAGGCACGACCCGCGTGCCGGGAACTCAAACGCGCGTTGGAACACGCACTCGCGCCCGCCTGAGTCATCCTGCCGGGCAGATCGCTCCGGATTCTCCGTGCCCGCGCCGGCCTGCTTAACAACTCCGGAGCAGCTATAAGGCGGGCAAGCGTGCTGTTTACCCGTCTTGGCGGGCCGCCCTGCGCCAAGGCGCAGGAAAGAAAGGCGGCGCCCCCCCCCTCCGCCAAGGCTACGGCGGGCAGGCAAGGCGCCGCACTCCAAGTCAGGATGATACCGTGTCGCTCATCCATGTCGTAACATTCAAGAAGATGGGACGTTGTCAATGACTGGAAATATCTTGCTCCCTTTTTCCAATCATTGGAAAGATGCGGGGGGACGGACAATTCCATGCTGGCAACCCTGCGCGTCAAGAACCTGGCCCTGGTCGAAAACATCCGGCTCGATTTCCGCGCGGGCCTGAACGTGATCACCGGCGAGACGGGCGCGGGCAAGTCGATCCTCGTCGGCGCGCTCGACCTCCTCCTCGGCGAGCGCGCCGACAAGCGCATCATCCGCGAGGGCGAAGAAACCTGCGGCGCCGAGGCGGTCTTCCAGTTGAAGAACACCAGGACCGTCGACACGCTCCTCGCCGACTACGGTGTGACGCCATGCGAGGACAACCAGCTCATCATCCGCCGCGTCGTCAAGGCGTCCGGATCCAGCCAGAACCTGATCAACGACAGCCCCGTCACCCTGAACGTCCTGAAAGCGGTCGGCCAGCTCCTCGTCGACATGCACGGGCCGCACGATCACCAGTCCCTCCTCAACCCCTCGTTCCAGCTCGACGTCCTCGACGCATACGGTCACCTCGAGGAAGAACGCAAGGCCTGCGCGGATGCGTTCGACAACCTCCAGCAGCTCCTCGCGCGCCGCTCTGAACTCGAAGGCGACGACAAGGATGTTGCAGCACAGATCGACCTGCTTTCGTACCGCATCAAGGAAATCCGCGACGCGGGGATCAAGGAAAGCGAGGAGGAGGACATTCAGCGCGAACACCTGGTCGTCAGCAACGCCCAGCGCATCCTCGAACTCGGCGGCATGGCCTCGCGTGCCTTGATCGAAGGCGAGGCAACGGCCTTCGACACCCTCACCGCGATCCAGCGGAGCCTCGATCCACTCGCGCGGATCCTTCCCGAGGCCGAGGCATGGCGAAAGGAATCCCACGCCATCGCCATCCAGATCAAGGAACTCGGCGCCTCCATCACCAGCGCGATGGAACGCATCGAGGCGGACCCGGGCCGCCTCGTCTGGCTCGACGAGCGCATCGCGGTCTACCAGAAACTTCGCCGGAAGCACGGCGGCACCGTGGCGGACATCCTGAAGGTCCTCGACGAATCCGGGGAGCGGTTGAAGGACCTGCAGACGCGCGGCGAACGGCTTGCCGCGCTGGACAAGGATATCGCGGCAACCCGGGCCGTACTTCTCCGCCACGGGCAGGCGCTCAGGAGAAAGCGCGAGGAGATCGCGGGCCGGCTGGCCAAGGTGATCACCCGCGAGCTGCGCGAACTCGGTTTCGCGCATGGCGCGTTTTCCGTTGCGCTGCGCGAGGTCGAGCCGTGCCGGTCGGGCATCGATGCGGTGGAATTCGGATTTGCGCCGAACGTCGGCGAATCGTCCAGACCCCTGCGCGACATCGCATCGAGCGGTGAGATTTCGCGAGTGATGCTGGCGACCAAGGCCGCCCTGGCCGGGCATGATCGCATTCCCGTCCTGGTCTTCGACGAGATCGACGCGAATATCGGCGGCGAGATCGGGAACGCGGTCGGGAAGAAACTCGGTGAACTCGGCAAGAGCCACCAGGTGATCTGCATCACCCATCTGCCTCAAGTGGCCATCTGCGGCACGACGCACTTTGCGATCTCGAAGAGCGTCCGCGACGGGCGCACGGTCACCGACGCGACTCTGCTCGAGCGCGACGCACGCGTGGAGGAAGTGGCGCGCATGCTCGGCGGTCGCGACATGACGAAGGTAACCCTGCAGCATGCGCGGGAGATGTTGCAGAAGGTGTAGCCGCGCCTCTGCAAGGCGCGATCGAGGCATGGAGAGCGCGGCACGCAGAGCCGCGGCTACATATCCAACACGGACACGCGGGAGCGTGTCCCTCCGGCACGCCAACCCAGTCTGCCTACCCCAAATGCCGCAGCGCGACCAGGGTCATGTCGTCGTACTGCGGATTCTCGCCAACGAAACGCGCGAGGCGCTGGCGCACGTTGTTCAGCACGCTGTTCGCGCCTTCGGAGGACGCCTGTCTCACCGCCTCGAGGAAGTTCTGCATCCCCCACTCCTCACCCTCGCTGTTCATCGCCTCGGTGATCCCGTCGGTGTAGGCGACAATGACGTCGCCGGGTTTGATCTGGATCGTCGTCTCGCCGAGCAGGCGCTCGAACGTCTCAACGTCCATCATGCCGATGGCGGTCCCGGGCGATTCGATCGGCTCCACGTGGCCATCCCGCGAGAGAAGGATGGGGCGCTCGTGGCCCGCGCGGGCCACGGACAACTCATGCGTATCCACGTGCAGGACCATGTAGAGCATGCTGACGAACATGTCCTCGGAGATGTCCTTGCTCATCACGCGGTTGATGGACCGCAGCACCGCGGCGGGGCTCAGGTTACCGGGTGCCTGTGCGCGCAGCACGCTGCGGCACACGGACATCAGGATCGCGCCGCCGACGCCTTTCCCGGACACGTCCGCAATGACAATGCCGAGATGCTTGTCGTCGATCGGCACGAAATCGTAGTAGTCGCCGCCGATTTCCTGCGCGGGGTCGTTGAACGCGGCGACTTCGACGCCCTGCACGTGCGGGAGTTCCTTCGGAAGGAGCGAGTTCTGGATGCGGCGCGCGACGTGGAGGTCGTGGTCAATCCGCTTCTTCTCATCGAGCGTATCGCGCAGGCCGGCATAGTGGACGGACGCGGAGGCCTGATCCGCCAACGCCTGCAACAGGTTGAGGTCCGTCTGGTCGAACGGGTTGCCGTCAACGCGGTTCACCACGGCCAGGACGCCGAGGACGTGCTGGTGAAGGTGCATCGGCACGAGCAGGATCGACCGGATCTTGAGAAAATCGATCTCGTGTCGCGGCACGCGGAGATCGCGCTCGGCATCCTCGATCAGGATGGGGGTGCCGAGGTCGGCCACCTCGCCCACGAGCCCCTCACCCTTGTGAATCATGCGCGTACGGACCAGGTTCTCGATGTGTTTCGACCTGCTGACCACGGTGTCGAGCGAGCTGCTGACCTTGTCGGTCAGCGGGGGGAAGATGCCCGAGACCGCGCGGGCCTGGAGCTCGTCGCTGCCGCTCCCGTACAGGTAGATCGCGCCCGATGAGGCCTTGGTCGTGCGCAGGGCGTAGAAGAGGACACGCTTGAGCAGCAGGTCGGGCTCGAGCTTTTCGGCTTCGGCGAAAACCTCGCCAACGTCGTGCACGAACCCGAAAATGATCTCCTTTTCCTGGAGCAGTTCGTCCCGTTCCTTGCGCAACCGCTGGTACCGGAAAAACAGGTACGCGACGCCAATGGCGAGCAACAGCTCGAGGATCGAGCTGAAGATGAAGATGACGGAACTGCCGACGCCTGACGGTTCGGGGGTCATGAATTGTTCAAACGGGACAACCGCGGATGCACCCGCCGTAGCTCTCCGAGCTGTGGCGGACACGTCGGAGGGCAGGCACGCATAAGCACGAATTTCTGGGCCGCGTTGGACATTCGTGTCGGTTGGTGTCCCTCCGTGGTTCCTTTCGCATCAATCCAGCCCGGCTTCGGTTTTCCGTTTCAGGTCCTCGCGCAGAAACGCGAGCACGTCCTTGAAACGCGGCACGTTTTCCGGCGTCAGCTTCACGAGATTCTCGTGTGCTTCCAGCATCGTTTTCGCCGTGGCGACCTTGCTGTTGTTCTTCGCCTGCAGCACGGACATCTCGTGCGTCATCGCCATGATGGGCTGGAACTCTTCGGGCGTGGCGTCGACCTGGTAGGATGGGATGATCTGGTCCAGCCCCAACGTCGCCACGAGACCCCGGGTCCGGGACGCGAGGTTCAGCATGACCACGTCGCCGCCGCGCTGCTGCTTGATGCGGGAGGCGAGGCCCGCAAGGACGCCCATGAACGTGCTGTCCATGCCGATGCAGGGCGACATGTCGAGAATCACGCGGTGGCATCCGGCGTCGACCGCGGCATTGCCGAACTGTTTGAGGGATGTGCTGACCTTGAATGACCCACGTCCCTCGACGCGGATGAGCGCCATGTCCTTGTGAATGGCAACCCATACCTTGTCTTCGGGTTGTTTGATGCCGGTCACGAAGTCTCATCTCCAGAGGGTGGATTGCCGCTCAGCCAGAACCTGCCTGGCGCGTACGATCCGAGCGCGCCAAGCGAGCTCCTTGCCGGCGACCTCGCCCGCAGGGAGCTGAACGTAGAAGGTCGTGACCTGCCTGCCCTTTGCGAGCCCGTCGATCCTGGAACTCACCGACCGGTTTTGCAGCGATTTCCCCAGGCGGTACTCGAGCACGACTGCGGCACCCGATGGCACGCCCGCAGACGACGCCAGCCACTCCACGTCGAAACGAACCGTCCCGGCCGAGATGTCGCTTACGAACTTCGGGAGACGTCGGGGGGACAGCGTATTCACGAACGAACTGCCCGTCCGCGCGGGTTGCGGCTGCTGTATCACGCGCGTGATGCGTGTCAGGTCGGTGTCTTGCGCCGCTGCAACGGTCAAGAACACCGCCGCAAGAAGCCCCGCGCAGATCAGCACATGTTGCGGAGATTTCATCCCTGTCGTCCCACAGACTCCGACACTATCACCGCATGAGTAACCGTGTCAACGTGACGGGTCAAACGCTACACTCCGTCCGCTCCGGCCTCGACAACAACAACAAACTCACCCTTCGGCGCCCGCTTCACGAAGTGCGCGCGAAGTTCCGCCGGCGTCCCCGAGAGGCCTTCCTCGAAATGTTTGGTGAGTTCCCTGCCGATGAATATCCTGCGCGCCCCGGCCACCGCCTCCACCTCGTCGAGCAGCTTCAGCACGCGGTAGGGCGATTCGAAGAGGGCCACCGGCAGGTCGGCTTTCAGCAGTTCCTCGAGTCGGCGCTTGCGCGGCCCGGGCTTGTGCGGGAGAAAGCCGCCGAAGACAAAACCGGTCGATTCGAACCCGCTCAGGGCCACGGCGGAAACGACGGACGACGGGCCCGGTACGACGAAAACCGGGATCTGCTCGCGGTGGCACGCCGCCACGATCCGCGCCCCGGGATCCGACACGCCCGGCATGCCTGAATCCGTCACCAGCGCGAGCGCCGCGCCGGAGCGGATGCGCTGGAGAATCTCGTCGACGCGCGCCGCCTCGTTGAACTTGTGGTAGCTCAGCATCGGCGTTGCGATGCCGTGCCGGTCGAGCAGGATGCGGGTATGCCGCGTATCCTCCGCGAGGATCAAGGTCACCGACTTGAGCGTATCCAAAGCCCGCAGGGTGATGTCCTGCAGGTTCCCAATCGGCGTGCCCACGATGTAAAGGCCGGACGTCATCTGGAAAAGAATAGCAGCCCGGCCCCCTGCGTGTCAGGCAGATCACGCAAAATGGTTCCGGTTCAGCTTGTCGGCATCGTGTAGCCACGGCTCTATGAGCCGTGCGGAGGCGCGCCTCACAGAGGCGCGGCTACACCATGCAGGTTCAAACGGAACCCACTCACGCGAGATCGAATACGTGGATTCCTATTTCCTCTTCCTCACCGCCCCGGGCCTGAGCACCACGGGCGGCGACGTCACCTCACGGGATCCCACCGACGTTCCGCACACGGTGCACCGGTAGTCGTGAAGTTCCGCATGCGGCAACACGAGCAGCAACCGCTCCCGCACCGGCTGCGCGACACGGCACTTCGGGCAATACAACTCCGTCGCGCGAAGGTCTTCGAATTGGTTCATCGCTGTAGCAAAATAGGCATCATGGTTGAGCGGAGGCAAGCGCACTCCGCTGCCCAACCCTTTAAAGCCTCGTCTCCGATGGTAGGGCGCGCTGGCTCAGCGCGCCATGGCGGTGTGGGCCACACCGCCCTACCTTTCGGAAGGCAGGAATCAAAATGCCTCACCACTCATACGCCGCACACCGTGCGCGCCCGAACCGATCAGGCGCCGAAACATGACCTGCCGCAGGTCCCGCCGGCGGTCGAGCACCCCGAGGACATTGATCCGCGTGCGCGTCATACGGAAGAACAAGCTGCACGGCTCCAGCGGCAACTCGCGGTAGAAAAAAAGACCCGTGTCCCTCAGTTCCGGAAGGATCCGGCTGACCGCGTCCTTGCGCGCCAACTCCTGTGCCGCACGCAGCAGCCTGTCGTAGAGCGCTTGGGCAGCTTCGCCGCCGCCTTCCGCCTGCGCGTCGACCAACAGGATGCCCACATCGCGGATCGCCGACGGGGCCCAGTCCACGTGCATCCGGTCAGCCATGCGGAAGTCCCTTCAGCGTCTTGAGGAACTGCTTCCGCGCCTGCACGTGCGGCACGCCCCGGCCCTGCCGGATCTCCCCGTCGCCCGCCGCGAGGAATTGCAGCGTCAGCAGCAGCTTGCGCTCCTCTTCGTACGTCGCCGCGTCGACCAGCACGGCCGATGCACGCCCGTTCTGCGTGATGACGACGGGCTTCTTCGTCACGCGCGCGATCTGGATGAGCTTCGCGCTGCGCGACTTCAGCATGCTGACGGGTTCTATGGAGGCGGCGTCTTCCATTTTGCGGAGGTGACTCCTGCGTCATCCGTACCGGCCCCGCGTGGGTCGCATGCCCGGCGCATAGGATTGGTGTGTTGGAGTAATGGAGTGATGGGATATTCCCCAACACTCCAATACTCCAGCCGTCCTTGTTATGGGCCGAATATGGGTCTGAATTCGGCTGTTGTCAAACGCCGGATTCCTGGTGCAAGCCCTGGGCGAACGGAGTACCTTGTCGCGTCCAAAAAAAACAAAGGAGCAACAACCATGGCAATGATCAATTTTGGCGGAACGATGGAGCACGTGGTCACGCGGGAGGAGTTCCCCCTCTCGAAGGCGCGCAAGGTCCTGCAGAAGGAAACGATCGCGATCATCGGCTACGGCGTGCAGGGGCCGGCCCAGGCACTGAACATGAAGGACAACGGCGTCCGCGTGATCATCGGCCAGTCGAAGGCGTTTCCGCGCGACTGGGAACGCGCCGTCAAGGACGGCTGGGTTCCGG
Source organism: bacterium (assembly GCA_043802525.1). GTDB lineage: Bacteria > Verrucomicrobiota > Kiritimatiellia > CAIVKH01 > CAIVKH01 > JAZDKY01. The sequence goes on along the minus strand of JAZDKY010000157.1, from coordinate 10,630 downwards.
GCAAGACGCTCTTCGACATCGAAGAGGCGGCGGCCCGCGGCACAATCATCCAGTTCCTCGTGTCCGATGCCGCACAGCGGGTCATCTGGCCGACCCTTCGCAAGCACGTGACAGCCGGCAAGGCCCTGTACTTCTCGCACGGCTTCTCCATCGCCTACCGTAAAGTGACCGGCGTGGTGCCGCCCAAGAACATCGACGTCATCATGGTCGCGCCCAAGGGCTCGGGGACCTCCGTCCGCCGCAATTTCCTCTCGGGCGCCGGCATCAATTCGAGCTATGCCGTGTTCCAGGATGCGACCGGGCACGCCGAGGAGCGGTGCATCGCCGTGGGCATAGCGATCGGCTCGGGTTACCTGTTCCCGACGACCTTCAGTCAGGAAGTGTACAGCGACCTGACCGGCGAGCGCGGCGTGCTGATGGGTGCCCTGGCCGGGGTGATGGAAGCGCAGTACGACGTGCTCCGCTCCCATGGGCACTCGCCCAGCGAGGCGTTCAACGAGACGGTGGAGGAGCTCACGCAGAGCCTGATCCGGCTCGTCGACGAGAACGGCATGGACTGGATGTACGCGAACTGTTCGGCGACCGCGCAGCGCGGCGCGCTCGACTGGAAGCCGCGCTTCAAAAAGGCCGTGCAGCCCGTTTTCAAGGAGCTGTACGCGCGGGTGAAGAGCGGTGCCGAAGCCAAGCGCGTCATCTCGTCGTGCGGCAAGCCGAACTACCAGGAACAGCTCCGCAAGGAACTTGCCGTCATCGGTGAATCCGAGATGTGGCAGACCGGCAAGGCCGTGCGCGCGCTGCGCCCGAAGATGAAGGCGGCGGTGGTTTTCGCCAAAGGCACCAAGGGCGTCGGCGGCAGGACCGCGGGGTAACGCGGCACGGGGCGTGGGGGGCGTGAAGGAGCGTGGGGAGCGTCGGAGCGGTGGAGCGTACGCTCTCGACGCTCTACGCTCCACGTGCCATTCTTCCCGCATGGCCGAGCTGAAGAACGAATTCTCCTGGTCCAAGTCCCGCGAGAATTGTTTCCTGCGCTGCTCCCGCCAGTATTTTCTCACGTACTACGGTTCCTGGGGCGGATGGGACAAGCGCGCCGACGAACGCACGCGCGCGATCTACATCTATAAGCAGCTCCAATCGCGGCAGCAGTGGATTGGTGCGACGGTGCACAACTGCCTGCGCTGGGTCCTCGCCACGCTGCGCAAGAAGGGCACGGCGCCCGAGGAGGAAACCGCGCTCGGCAACCTGGCCAAACGGCTGCAGGTCGACTTCCAGGATTCCGGCGAGGGGCTCTACTGGGACAACCCGAAGGCGCACTGCGCGCTGCTGGAGCACGAGTATGAGGACCTCGACGTACCGGAGGACGAATGGCGCGCGCTCACGGAGAAGGCCCTTCATTGCGTCAGCGCGTTCTACCACAGCGAGGTGCTGAAGAACCTCACGGCCCTCCCCCGCGAGCACTGGCTTGAACTGGAGGACCTCGCGTCCTTCGACCTTGACGGCGTCAAGGTCTGGGTCCAGCTCGACTGCGCCCACCGCGACGGCGACGGCGCGCGGATCTTCGACTGGAAAACCGGCAAGGCCGACACTGCGGCGACGCGGAGCCAGCTCGCCTTGTATACGCTGTACGCTGCGGCGAAATGGAGCCTCGCACCGGAGGCCATTGCCGCGATGGAATTCAACCTCGCCACGGGCGAGACGTTCGAGCACCGCGCCCTACCCGCGGATCTGGATGGGGCCCGGGCCCGCGTCGCCGAATCCGCGGCGGCCATGAAAGCGCTGCTCGACGACCCGGGCGCGAACGTCGCGCGGGAGGAACCGTTCGCGCTGACCGACAACGAGCGCACATGCCGGTATTGCAACTACCGGCGGGTGTGCCCGAAGTTCCAAGGCGCTGAATAGGTTTTCCTTACTTGGAGTGCGCATGGCTTGCCTGCGCCTTGTCTGCGCGAATCTTGATTCGCGCAGACAAGGCGGCGGCCCACCTTCGCCAAGGCTACGGCGGGCAGGCAAGCCGCCGCACTCCAAGGACCGCAGCGCCGAAAATGGGACGTTTCCAATGACTGGAGCGTGTCCCTCCGGAACACATTTTTTCCAACGCTTGGGAAAATCGAATCCGATTTTCCCAATCGTTGGAAAAAATCACCGGTCCTTCATCTGCCGCTTCAGTTCCGCGGCCTGCGGGTGATACGGGTCGGCTTTCAGCGTCGCAAGAATCTGCTCGCCGGCCTCGTCGTAGCGCCCCTGCTCCGCGAGCGCGATGGCGAGGTTCCAGTGCGCGTCGGCTTTGTCGGGCCGGAGTTGTATCGCTTCGCGGAGGAGTCGCTCGGCGGCGGGCAGGTCGCCCGTCTGGCCGGACATCACCCCGAGGTTGATCAACCCGGTCGTATCGTACGGGTTGAGTTCGCGGGCCTGCTCGAAATGCGCGGCGGCTTCCCCGTACTGCCCGCGGTGTTTGAGATCGAGGCCCAGCCACGTGTGCGCCCGCGCGCTCAGCGGCTCAACCTCCACGGTCGCGGTCCAAAGCGCGACGTCGTTCCGCCAGTCCGAAAGCCGCAACAGGATCAGCGCAATCGATACGGCCGTCACCGCGGGAAAAAGGATCCGGGAACCGCGCACGCGAAGAATGAGCGTCACGGCGATCAGCACGAAACCGGGCACGATGAAGTAGAGGTACCGCTCCGCCATCGGATTGAAGAGCGGCACAAGGTTCGAGACCGGTACGAACAGGATCAGCATCCAGCCCATGCCGAGCGCGGCCACCGGTGCGCGGCGAACAAGGGCGATCGAAAGAAAGGTCCACAGGACCAGGACAAACACGCCTTCCACGAAACGGAATTCCGACAGATGAAGAACCGGCGCGACGATGCGGTCGACGCAGAGCGGATGCGGCCAGATCAGCAGTCGCAGGTACTCGTTGAAAAGGCTCGGGGCGGTGAGAAGGTTGGATGGGAACTGCAGCGACAGGCCGTTCCATACGCCACCGGCGGCCTGCAGCGGGCGCTCCGTGAAGCTGTTCATCATGAAGGCAGCGACAAGCGTGAATGAAACGGAGAGCGCCGCAATGATGGTTTGCGGCGGGGGGCGCGAGGCCGGCGCGCAGACCCACATCCATACGAGCAGCGCAGGCAGCACGATTGCCGATTCCTTCGACCCGAGCGCGAGCGCAAGGGCCAGCACCTGGAGAAGTACGGGCAACACCGGACCGCGCGCGAAAGCCGCGGACAGATAGAGCAGGCCGAACAGCCCCAGCAGCAGGTCCTCGCGGAACGCAGGGCACTGAACCGCCTCGGTCAGGACGGGATGCAGGCCGAAGAGGAGCGCGACGGCGAACGGTGGAGCGGTGGAGCGTAGGAGCGTAAGGAGGGAAAAAAGCGCCAGCACGGCAGCGAGGTGGAGGATCAGATTGGTCAGATGGTAACCGAACGGGTTGAGGCCCCACAGCGCGCGGTCGAAGAAGTAGGAAAGGATCACGACCGGACGCTGGCCATCGAGCACGTGCTTGTCGCGCAGGACCTGCAGCGTCAGAACCTGCTTCACATGTGCCGTACGCTGGAGGAAGGAGTTCTCTTCGATCGATCCGTGATCATCGTAGACGAAATCGTTGCGAAGGCCAGCGATGTACGGGAGGGCAACGAGCAGGAGCAATGCTGACACCTGGACGTGAGTCCCGCGTTGCGGAACAACGTCCCGCTCACGCGGAAACCTGACACCTGAAACCTGAGTGCACAGGTTCACGTAGCAACATATCCGAATTTCTTCAGGAGCCAGAAGTTCCTGTTCCAGTTTGGCTCCACCTTGACCCAGGGGCGCACCTGGATCGGCTGCTCGTACATGGCCTGGAGTTCGACCTCGGACGACCGGCGCACTTTTCGCAGCAACCGGCCCTTCTCCCCGATCACGATCCCTTTCTGCGAGTACTTGTTGACGTAGATGACGACATCGACCTTCCAGCCGTCCTCTTCCTCCTTCACGTCCTCAACCCAGACCGCCACCGCGTGCGGCAACTCGTCGCGAAGTTCGAGGAACAGCTTTTCCCGGACGACATCGGCGATGGTCAGCCTGCGCGGATAGTCGCTGACAATGTCCGCGGGAAACAGGAGTGGGCTTTCCGGGAGCATGGAAAAGAGCTGGTTCGTGAGATCGGGCACACCCTCCCCGACCATGGCCGAGATGGAGAACCACAGCGGTTCCTTGGCGCCGAAACGGCCCCACACCTCCTTGTAGGCTGCGGTGTGTTCGCTTCCCAGGTCTTTCTTGTTGAGCACCGCGACAATGGGCATGACGGCGTCCGACAGACGCTTCATCCAGCCCACGTCCTCCTGCCGCGGCGGCACGGACGCATCGAGCACGAGCATCGCGACGTCGGTCCCTTCCACGGCGCCCCGCGCGGTCTGGTTCATGACGCGGCCGAGGTCACCCTGGGCCTTGTGCATGCCCGGCGTGTCCACGAGCACCAGTTGCCCGCGCGGCTCGGTGAGGATGCCGCGCACGATCGTGCGCGTCGTCTGCGCGACGGGGCTGACGATGCTGACCTTCTCGCCGAGGATCGCGTTGATGAGCGACGACTTGCCGACATTGGCGCGGCCGATGACGGCGACCATGCCGGCGCGGGAAGCGATGGCCGGTTGTTCGTTGCTCGTTGCTTGCTCGTTCATAGGTCGGCCACATCGCCTCGCCCGGGCAGGAATACGTCGCAGCCGAGCTCTTCGCGCAGCGCTTCCGCCAGGCTTCCCCGGGGCTCCTGCTCACCGTGGACCAGGAAGACCTTGCGCGGCCCGACCTGGCGGACATAGTCGATGAGTTCGTTCCGGTCCGCGTGCGCGCTGAACGCGTTCAACACGGCCACCTCGGCCTTGCGCTCGAACAGATCGCCGAAAATCTTCACTTCTTTTTGCTGTTCCACGAGCCTGCGGCCCAGCGTGTATTCGGCCTGGTATCCGACGATGACAATGCTATTGCGCGGATCGCCGATGCCTTGCTTGAGGTGGTGAAGGATCCTGCCGTGTTCGCACATGCCCGAACCGGCAATGACGATGCAAGGGCCCGGCGACGCGGTGACTTTCTTGGACTCCTCAACATCGCTGACAAAGCGCACGCAGTTCGGGCAGATGAACGACCCAATCTTCGACTTGAGGATCTGCGTGTCCTTGTCGAGATACTCCGTCTCCTCCTGGAACACCTTCGTCACCGCCGTCGCCATGGGGCTGTCGAGGTAGATGGGATGCTTGGGAATACGCCCCGCAATGATCAGCTGTGACAGGTGATAGAGGAGTTCCTGCGCCCGCTCGAGGGCGAAGGATGGAATCATCACCTTGCCGCCCCGGGCAAACGTGCGGGAGACAATATCGCACAGCTGATCCTCGGCATGCACCGCGTCATCGTGCAGGCGGTTGCCGTAGGTGCTTTCGATCACCAACGTCTCCACGCCGGCGAGGAGCTCGGGATCGCGGATCAGCGGCAGGTTCTTTCGCCCGAGGTCGACGGCGAATCCCAGGCGGCTGACGCTGCCATTCTCGCTGGCCGTGAAGAGCGAGAGCGCCGAACCGAGGATGTGTCCCGCCTCTAGAAACGAAGTCTCGAGGCCCGGGGCGACCTCCCACGGCGTGTCGTAAGCGTGGCCGTCAAATTGTTCCAAGGCGCGTTCGGCATCGGCCATCGTGTAAAGCGGCACGATGGGCTCGAGTCCCTGCCTGTTCGTTTTCTGGTTCAAGTACGCCGCGTCCTGCTCCTGGATCCGCGCGCTATCCCGGAGCATGATACCGGTGATCGCCACCGTTGCGGCCGTCGCATGAATGCGGCCACGATAGCCCTTGGCGACGAGGGACGGCAGGTTGCCACAGTGGTCCATGTGCGCGTGGGAAAGAATCGCGTTGTGCAGCGTCGCAGGGTCGAACGGCAGGTTCCGGTTGAGTTCGTCCGCCGTCTTGCGACGGCCCTGGTAGAGTCCGCAATCGCGGAGCACGCGGTGGCCGTTGGTCTCGATGATATGCTGCGAACCCGTGACCGTGTCCGCCCCGCCCATGAAATGAATGCGCATGTCGTAGTTTCCCGATGTGAATCGCGGCATGAATCTAGCATGCGTGCCCGTCGTGTGCCAGCTTCGCCCCCTGCCTGGTTGCCACGTTCTTCGAGCAGGTGGGACCGGTTCAGTGTAGCCACGGCTCTGCGAGCCGTGTCCGGGCGCCCCGATCCGATCGGGGCGGCTACACCGGGCGGGTCCAGGCTGAGCCAGCGCCCGCGTACCCTGCCGCGTGACATGCGGGCCGGCAACGAGTACCATGCGCTCCTCGTGAAACGACATCGCATCATGGTCACCACCTGCGCGCTCATCGCGCTGGTGGGCGTCGGCTGTTCGAGCCCCGGACCCACTAAGGCAGCAGCCCCGACTGCGGCGGCCCCGGTCGCCTTGGGGCCCTCCGTGGGCGAGATTATCCACGTAAACAGGGAAATGCTCTACGTGGTCCTGAATTGCGCAGCCTTGCCATCACCCGGCGAAGAGATCACAGTATTCCGCGGTGAACAGCCGGTGGGCCGCGTGCGGGTGACCGGTCCTGTGCACGATGTGTTTGCCGCCGCGGATATCATCGAGGGCGACGCCCGGCAGGGTGACAGGATCAGGCGTTAGCCAAGGCTCTGAACGGAGCGGGTACTACGGTGAACTTGAGAAATTTCGGACTCAGCGAAGTGTTGGTGGTCGTCGTCGTGCTGATCCTGCTGTTCGGGGCCAAGCGGCTTCCCGACCTTGCGCGGTCCATCGGCAAGAGCTTGAACGAGTTCAAGAAGGGTCGTGAAGAAGGCGCGACCCCGGACGACCAGGCCGACGACAAGCCGGCCGACAAGAAATCCTGACGACAACGGATCAGGTTCCCGTCGCGACCGAAACACCGCCCGTGGCAGCAGCCGGCGATTCCGCGGCTGCGTTCGTGGATTCAGGCGCGATCGCTGCGGCGATATCCTTCTGAAACGAGACGAAGGACTCGTTGCTCCGGATCAAATCAAAATCCGAACTGCGCGTCCATCCATCGACAAACGCGCTCCCGAACATGCCCGCCGCCCGCGCCAGGACGTCCAAGGCCTGCTGCGCCTTGTTCAGGTGCGCGTAGCAGACGGCCAGGTTGTAGTAGCTCATCGAATTCGACGCATCGAGGGACTGCACGTCCTGCAATACGGCAAGGGCCTTGTCGAGCTGCCCGAGCTTCGTGTGGGCCTGCGCGAGCATGTTTTGAGCGACCAGGTCCCGGCGATCAACAGCGATGATTCTCTTCAGGTGATCGATCGCGAGACCCGGCTGGTCGATGTTGATGCACGCCATGGCGGCCAGGCGGCGGGCGTCCATCGCGTACGGGTCGGCCTCGATCATCCACGACGCGACGGCCAGCGAGGCAGCGAAATTCCGCTGGCTCGCGAGCGCGGTCGCCAGCGCGTGACGTGCGCGCAGGAGGTCGGGGCGTGATTCAAGCGCCTTGCGAAGCAGGCTTACGGCCTCGTCGTACTTGTTCTGCTCGATCCATATCTCGGCCAGCTCCACCTGCGCATCGGCGAGGGACGGATTGCCCTCGAGAGCCTGTGTCAGTTTGTCGGCCGCGCGGTCCAGTTGTCCGTTCTGCCGGAGCTTGACGGCCTCGGTGAGCAGCTTGGACGCCTTCGTCCACGTCCGAACGCTGCTCGAAATATCGTTCAGGTCGCGTTCGGCATGCGACCGTTCTTCCAGCTTGACGCGCGGCGGCTCCTCAACGGCCCGCGCGACCGGCTTCGGCTGTTCCGCGGGTTTCGGCGTCGCGCGAATGAAGAACGAAACCGCGAGCGCCACGAAGTAGATGGCAACCACGATGCCGAGGCCCCACCAGAGGGCCAAGCTGGAGGCGTTCGATTCCTTCTTGTTGCCTCGCGGCGAGGAGCGGCGAGGGCGGAAAGCGGTCGGCGGCGGGCCCGTACCACCGCCGGGCTGCGTCCCCGTGGACGTGGAGGAGGATTCCGTGCGTTCCTTCATGTGGAGAGAATGCCGTTTCTTCCGTCGCGCGAGGAAAGGGATGATCTCCTTGTGGTAGATATCCTTGGAAGGATCCATGCGGGGCAGAACTACCCGACCCACGGGGGCAGGTCAAGCGGGGATGAGAGCAAGGTAGTGGCCATCACGGCTGGAGGAGAATGGCCTGCAAGTCATCCGGGAGGGCCAGTGAAGGGTCCGTCGCCTGCAATTCCCGCAGGACGCGTTCCGCGTCGTCGCGGCGTCCGGCATCCAGGTAGCCGCGAACGAGGTGGAGCGCGATCTCGCGCTGCTTGGGTGCGGGCATAAAGCGGGCCCGCGCGCTGGCCTGCTCCAAATGCGCCACGGCCTCATCGAACCGACCCTGTTTGTGCAGGATGAATCCCAGCGTGTCCAACATGACGGGATTGGTCGGCTCCAGCAGCAGCGCCTGCTTCGCGAGATTCTCCGCCTCGAGCAAGTTTCCGCCCTGTTCAGCAATCAGGTAGGCAAGGTTGTTGAAGGCCTGCCCTTCGTGCGGGTTGAGATCGATGGCGCGTCGGTACAGGCCCTCCGCCTTGTCGGGCTCGCCGCGTTTCCGATGAAGGTTCGCGGCGTTGACGCAGATCCTGCTGTTGACCGGGTCCGCTGCCATGGCTGCGGTGAGATCGTTCAGCGCGAGGTCAAGCTGGTCGCGGCTCTCGTAGAACCGGGCCCGGGTGGCCAGTTCGGCGGGCGTCATGGTCCATGACGGTTGCGACGGCGGCATGACCAGGAGCATCCAGGAGCGGACCGGAACCCACCGGACCATGAAATCCACGTAATCGTACACGCGCGGCCGGCCCCGGCCCTCATGACAGAGCACACGCTTTTCCTTTTCGTCATAACCCACCACGAGGGCGAAGCGACGCCTGCCCGCGTATTGGGCATCGTCAACGAGCTCGACAATCACCGGGACACCGTGGGTGACGCGCGTCTGAAGCGCGGCCATGTTCCCGTAGGTCGCGTAGGTCCACATCCCTTTGTGGCCGGCGAGGTTCATGAGCGCCTCTTCGCGTTCCCGACCCCGGTAGTCGGTGGCGAGCGCAGCGGCAAGCACACCGGGATCCGCCGGGTGCTTCCAGAACGTCAGCACGGCGGCCAGGGCATCGTGTCCGGCCATCGACGACCGCAGCAGCGGGTCGGGCACGCCGGAGATCACGGTGCCGAATTCCGGATGGCTGGCAAGATCGCCGAAGAAATCGGGCGAGGCCTGCGGCGAGGCGCAGCCGGACATCATCATCGCGGCCAGCGCCGCGAACAGGAGCCGTGCAGGTTTGGAAATCGGACGCACGCGGGTACGGTGGTCGCCTACTCTGACAGGTTGTCGATGACGCCCTTTACGCCGGCCGCGCCCCGGGCCATGCTGACCGCACGCATGCGGGCGGCTTCGCTGCCGATGGTCCCGGCAAGGGTCACCACGCCATCTTCGCTGACGACCGAAAGCGGGAAGCGGCTGGTCATCGAATCCTGGCGCAGCCGGTCGCTGATGTCGGCTTCGATGTCCCTGTCCGAATTGGATGCGGCGGCACTCTCCGGGTCGATAGGCACGGTGGAACAGGCAGGAAGCAGCGCGAGGCCGAAAGCTGCCATCAGAACAAGCAGAGCCATGAGTGGTTTCACGTCGTGCGCCTCCCGGTCGATCAGCTTTCGAATGAGGCTCCAGTCTAATCCGTCCGCAAGACCCGTCAACCCGCAACCGCCGCGCCGGTGGACTGGACAAACAGGCGCGCGGGACTATATTGCCGTATCGAACGAATTCCCCGTCAAGGAGGAGAACGATCATGGCTTACACGTTGCCCGCCCTGCCCTATCCGCACAACGAGCTCGAGCCGTACATCGACACGCAGACCATGCAGATTCACCACGGCAAGCACCACGCGGCCTACGTGAATAACCTGAATGCCGCGCTGGAGAAGTACCCGGACCTCCAGAAGAAAACCCCGGAACAACTGATCAGTGATCTCAACAGCGTGCCGGCGGATATCCGCGGCGCCGTGCGCAACAACGGCGGCGGCCACGTCAACCACACGATGTTCTGGCCGTTGATGAAGGGCGGCGGCGCCGGTCAGCCCTCGGGCAAACTCGCTGACGACATCAAGTCGACCTTCGACAGCTTCGATGCCTTCAAGGAGCAGCTCGCCAAGGCCGGCATCGGTCGCTTCGGCTCCGGCTGGGCCTGGCTCTGCGTCGGCGCGGACACAAAGCTCTGCATCTGCTCCACGCCGAACCAGGACAATCCGATCATGAAAGGCATCGCCGAATGCCCGGGCACCCCGATCCTCGGCATCGACGTCTGGGAACACGCCTACTACCTCAAATACCAGAACCGCCGCGCCGACTACCTCGCCGCGTTCTGGAACGTGGTGAACTGGGCCAAGGTCGAAGAGCTCTATGCGAAGGCCGGCTGACGCGGCTCCGCCAACACCGTTGAACAACGCCCGGCCTCATTGGCCGGGCGTTTGCTTTCTGCCGAATTGTAGAGTCGGCTGGGCGCATGGCAGTTCTGCGGGGGTCTTTTCCGTGGAGGCCGGTGAGGCACGGCTACAGGCGGTTCTGATTCCTGTTCGAGCGACGGGCGAAGGCGCTCGGAGGCGGTTTGGCCCTTGTGGTTGGCGTTTGGCTGAA
>JAZDKY010000156.1:0-38652 GCA_043802525.1 bacterium | reverse complement strand
ATCACAAGGCCAAGATGAAAAGATGAACGGGGGTCGCCCGGCGGTCTTATCGACGCGCGCCCCGCGCTTCCGGCCTCCATCCGTGGTGGCTTGAAAAACATGCTCCCCGGGCTTGGGAGACCCCAGTCACGAGACTTTTTCAGCGGAATCAAAAGAAAGAATTACGCATCATCCGCTGCCCAATTCACGTTGGAGGTGGGCCGCCTGATTCACATGCGCCGACATCCGGATCAGCCGCTGCCATCGCCGACCTGATCACTTACGACCGATCCAGGTTGTCTCTGAAAACCGTCCGCCCTCGGACGAGGTTTGAACCACGGAGGGCACGGAGGAACACGGAGGGTAATCGGGCATCAGAAAACCTCCGCAAACCTCCTCCGAACCTCAGCGTCCTCCGTGGTTCCAATTCGGCGGACGGCTCGTCGAGCCGTCCCTGTCTTCCGAGAGGGCATCGGCTTTCGACGCATGATACTCGCAATAGATCAAGTCGAACGGGCGGCGGGGGGCGGTGGCGTCGGAGAAGCCGTGGATGTACTCGGTGAGGCGATCCGATATCACGGATTACACGGTCTCAATGCGATCCACGATCTGGAGGAAGAAGTCCGTGGACCAGAGTTCGAGCGATGCCTTGTCCCGGACAAAGCGGGTCACCTCCTGCCGCGCCTGGGCTACATCGAGGGCGCGGATGCTGGTGTTTAGCTTATCAACGAGACGGGTGCGATCCAGGGCGCGTTCGCCGGACCAATCGCCGGACTGGCGCATGCGTTGTTCAAGATGAGCCAATCGCAATTGCGGATGGCGCCCCAGATACCAGACGAGGTCATACCAGTCCCGGCCTTTCACACGAGTCTTCCACTTCCGGCACAGGATCGCGTGCATCTTGCCGGCGAAGAGGTCCGGTGCCGTGTAGGCGTTGACGGCGAACGGAATAGGTACGAGGACCGGACGGCTGACGGTCTGGAAACCGCCCGGCGGATCGGTGTCCACCTCCAGTTTGATTTTCAGGACTTCACGTGCGTGTTGTCCCCCCAAGACTGAAGTACCCGCCTTCACGACGATCAATTGATGAAGCGTGTTGGCCTTGAGGAAAGCGGACTCGATCGCGGTCTCCTGCTTCTTCTTGCGGGCCTCGAATTCCACATCAAACCCGAAACTCGCCAGCTCCCGTTGCAGCGCGCTCCCGTAGTCACCGAGCGTAAACTTGGCGTCGGGCTTGAGGAGCGAGAAATCCAAGTCCTCGGAGTAGCGATCCAGCCCGTGCAGGATGCGCAGTGCGGTGCCGCCGTAGAAGGCGGCGTGCTCGAAGAACTTGCTTCTCCACAGTCCCAGCAGTGCCAGTTGTTGCAGGATTTCCCGGATCGCGTTGACATAGTCGTCCCGCGTCTTGCACGCATATACGTCGAGCATCTGGCGAACCGCGTCATTCATGGGATGTTCCTCTTTGCAGGCCAATGAAACGCACCAGCATGTCGATCTTTCTCGAAGCAAATGCGGCCGCGATGGTTTCCAAACGCGCCTGATCGAGAGCGGCCAGGCGCTCGGCGTCCACGCGCAGGTCCTCGAACAAGTACGCCGCAAAATCGTCCAGCCGGGCGGGCTTGAGTCGCTTGTCGCACCAGACCTTGTCCACCAGGGCTTTTTCAGGACATGCGATCAGGAAGCGTCCCTCGGCTTCACCGGCGAAGGTGATGCCGGGGGCGTATCGTTCTGGTGGCAAAGGGCGATAAGAGAAGATGCCGAACGGCGTCTGGAAACTGCGCGACTTGCCGGTGGTCACAGAAGTCACGTCCTCGACCCGTTCGGGGATCAGACCGTGGTAGTTCAGCGCATAGTCCAGGCTCACGTAGGACGGCCCGTAGATGAGATTGGCGAGGAGTTCCCGCAGAACGGGTCCGCGCCGATAGGATTCGCCCACGACGTAGAGCCCCTTGCGCACGCGGACCAGATCTCCGCTCGCCAGGAACGTGCTGATGCGATCCCGCGGCTTGGAATAATCGTGCAGCAGCGAGACGACCTGCTGGTAATCCAGCACGTCCCTGCCTGCTTCCATCCGAATTTCCGAGACCGAAACCATGACCATTAACTACACAATACGATGCAGTATGTCCACAAATAATGGACATAGTGGGCATAATAGTGGTTTTCTGACTACAGCGCTTATGCTGTGGAGTGGGACAGGTATATGAGAGCACCCCAAGATTGAGGCAGGGTCAGCCCTGAAAAGAAGAATTACGCGTCATCCGATGTCCAGTTTACGTTGGAGGTGGGCCCCTTGGATGAGATGCGTCGGCATCCAGATCAGCCGCTGCCATCGCCGACCTGACAATCTACGGCCGATCCGCGTTGTCTTTGAAAACCGTCCGCCGTCGGACGGAATGTGAACCACGGAGGGCACGGAGGAACACGGAGGGTAATCGGGAATCAGAAAACCTCCGCGAACCTCCTCCGAACCTCAGCGTCCTCCGTGGTTCCAATTCGGCGGACGGCTCATCGAGCCGTTCCTACCTTCCGAGCGGATTATTCCGGTCGCACCACCAGTCTACGCACGATGAGGCGGAGGGTTCGACGCGATGACCGAGCGGTTCAGGGCTTCGCGAGTGATATCTGCTCGAAGTAGTCCTGAAGCATCAATTTTAGCGTCCGCCGGCCCTTGGCGGATTTCAGGTACTGTTCCCGCCGTTCCGTGTCGGATCGCATGCTGTAGAACTCGCAGTGGATCAGCGTAAGCGGACGCCGCGGGGCCGTCGCAGCGGATCGACCATTGAAGTGTTCATCGATCCGGCGGGGGAGATCCTCGGTCATGCCGACGTAGAAATTGCCGTCCTTTTCGGAGAGGAGGACGTAGACGCAATAGGGCAATGGTTGGTGGCCGATCATGCAGACCAGACTACTCAAACCTGGCACCGGTCACCAGAGTTGCTTCACTTCGTCCGAACCAGAGCCTCCTTCGTCGGCACGGTTTTGGGCTGCGCTTCGCAACACGGTGACCGGTTTGCCAGTCACCAGAGTTTCGCTGAAGGTGGGCGTCGGCCAGTCACCGTGTTTCGCTTTGCGAAACTCTGGTGACTGGCACCCCCAACCGGATTCGAACCGGTGTTACTAGGATGAGAACCTAGCGTCCTGGGCCTCTAGACGATGGGGGCGTCGGAAGAGAAACGCAGATATCAAAGCCGAAAGACGGCTGGATGACAAGGCCGATTCAGAAATGGCACACGACATGCATTATCTAGCTCCCGGACCACCGGAAAAGGTCCGTTCCAATGGGTGCGTACAGCAAACGCGGGGCGTGAAGGATACGGCCTGAACCATACGCGACGGCCGCAGGCGTTCTATTCTTCGTACTGCTGACCACGGCGATGCCGGCAACAGCCCAAACCACGCCCCGTTTGCTCGGCGGCCGGCCTGATTTCACCCTGCGCGAATTGCCCGCCAGTCCCTTCCGCGACCGCCTCGAGCAATTGCCCGCGCCCGCGCGCGAACACGCGCTGGCAAAACTGCGTACCTTTTCGTTTCCCGAACTCGACGCGAATTCACTCCGGGTCGATGACGAGGGCGGCGTCTTCTATGCCGACGAATTCCCCGCTCCGGCCGGTTCCGCACCGGACTCCGGCGCGCCCACTCCGCTGGCCGGCGCGGTACTGGTCTCGCCCTTCCCCCATTCCCTGGAGTTCCATAGCCGGCCCGGTTCGACCAACGTCATCTTCCTCGATTTCGACGGCGCCACCGTGACCGGCACAGCCTGAAACCGTTCGCTCGGTCGCGATCCTATTGTCGCCACCGCCTTCAGCACGGACACGAATTTTACGACGTACAGCGATTCGGAACAGGCGGCGATCCGGAAAGTCTGGCAACGCGTGGCCGAGGATTTCGCACCGTTCAACGTCGACGTGACGACGGAGGCGCCACCCGTAATGCACAACCGCGTCGCACAGGCGCTCATCACACGCAGCACCGACGCCTCGGGCCAGCCAAACCCGTCCTCGTCCGCAGGCGGCGTCGCTTACATCAACGTTTTCGGGAGCGGCGGCGAGTCTTGTCCTGCAATGGAATGCGGTCAGCGGGCGCGTGTATACGATCTGCCGCAGCACCAACCTGCTGATGGGATTCGCGCCGGTGCCCGGTGCGGTCGACATGCCGTGGCCGCGAAATGCGTACACGGCTGGTGTGGACGCCGTGGAAGGCTGCTACGATCTCGGCGTCCGGATTCCGTGAAGCTGAAACGTTTCGCGTCACTTCAATTCCAGCTCCGGAAGGTAGGGACCGCTCGCCGAGCGGTCCATGGCGCGCTGGGCCAGCGCGCCCTACCCACGAGATACGAAACTTCGGATGGACCCAAAACCTGCTACTCGACCGGGTAGCGCAGGATCACGTCGAAGTTGTATTCCTTCTCCATGTCACGGAGCTTCTGCCGGAGCGCATCGACATCAAGGCCGCGTGGTATCGCGAGGCGCGCGGTCATCCGGAACAGGTGCTCGCCGGTCATCGGCGCGCTTTCGGTATCGTAGTCCATCGATTCGATGTTGATGTTCTGCTGGAAGAGGACGTTGGTGACCACGTCGATAATGCCCGGCTGGTCGGCTCCGGACGCCGTCAGTTCGGCAAGGCCTGCGAGGTCGGGGTGCACGATGTCCGTCGAGACCGCCTCGCGTGCCGTGATGAACGTCTCCGGCAGCTTCAACGTGGCGACATGATCGATGGCTTCTTTCGATCGCGCGGCTTCGACCGAGAACAGGAAAATCAGCGCAAATTCGTCCGCCATGCGCGTGGACCGTTGAAGCTCGATGTTGCCGCCCAGTTCGTTGATCGCGTGAGTGATCCGGTTCACAAAACCGGGACGGTCCTTGCCGACGGCGGAAACGACGATGTATTTCTTCATGGTGGAGAACCGCCGGGCGACTTGGATGACTATCGCGCAACGCCGCGCGATGATCAAGCCGGGGAGGGGTGCGGTAGTGTCCGGTTTTGAATTTCGTCTCCAATTTGGTAGGGCGGCGCGCGGAGACCGCACGCCCTACCCGTTCGTGACGAAATTCAAACCCGGACCACCACGAGGGCGGGTCAGGACTTTGCGGCAGGGCGGTGGATGCTGAGCAGGGTCAGGTCATCGGGCAGCGCGAGGTTGTTCGAGTAGACCAGCAACGACTCCTCGATGGCTGCCAGGGCGCGCACGCCGGTTGAAAGGTCTTGCGCGCCAACGATCCGGCGCAGACCGTCTTCGAGCAATTCCTCGAGCGCCGCGTTCAGGACCTCGAAGGCCCCGTCCGTGTAGAGAAGCATCGTGTCGCCCGGTCCCAACCGGGACTCCACCGCCTCATAATGCGCATCCGGCACGAGGCCCAGCGCGGCCCCTTTCGCGTCCAGGACATCAATCCGGGATCGACCGCGCAGCAGGAATGGCGCGGGATGCCCCGCGGATGCGCAGACGATCCCGCCCGTCACGGCGTTGTAAACCGCGTGCAGCGCTGTCGCAAAATAGCCGCCTTCGTTCTGCACGAGGGAGGATGCCCGGTGGTTCAGGAAGGAGAGGAACGCGGCAGGCTGGCCCAGCGTCGCGCGGGCATCTTCCCAGAGGGCACAGAGTTGCATCGCGTACAGCGCGGACGGAACGCCGTGCCCGCGGACGTCGGCGATCAGCACGGCATAACGGTCTTCATCGATCGCCTCGATCCTGTAGAAGTCGCCCCCAACCTCGTCGTGCGGCGTGTAGCGTACGGCCATGCGGGCGCGCGGGTCTGCGGGCAGCTTCATCCCAAGCGCCATGCGCTGGATGATCCGCGCACGGTTCAGGTCTTCGAACGCGGGCGTGAGATCGCGGAACACCTCGATGCCACCGATCACGTTCCCCGCTTCGGAGCACAGGGGCGAGACGGACACCTCGACGGGAATCCTTCGCCCGTCCTTGGATTGCGCGAACAAGAGGTGCGGCATGTCGCTCCGGGTGCCGGTGACCATGGCGCGGTGCAGCGGACAATGTTCGTAGCCGCAGAGCGGATGCCCATCCTTGTCGATATGACACAGGAAGTTATCCTTGCAGCAGTGCCCCAGCATGTCATCGCGCCGCCAGCCGGTGATCTGTTCCGCCGCGCGGTTCCAGAAGACGATGCGACGATCGCGATCCGTGACATAGGCTCCGTCCGGCAGCGCATCGAGGATCGCCACCGAGTCCAAACTTCCCAGATTGAGGGATGAATTCACGGATATATTTCAGAAACATGTTAGCAACCAAGCCGGAGACAAGCAAGGCGCGCGGCGTATGGTGTCCTACTGACCTTCGCACAATAGTATGACGGCGCCCGGTCATGTCAGTTTTCCTTTTCCTCTCCTATGGGCATGGCTGTATGGTCTCTACATCCGATGCGACGACGCCTGTCAGTCTTATATGCCTGCCTGGTCCTGGTGGCCACCGGTCCGGTCCAGGCGGCAACGCCAGCATTCAGCAACGGCGTCATCACCGGGACGATCCAGACGAACCTCATCACCGAAACATCGGGACTCGCCGCCAGCCGCAGGAATCCCGGCGTGCTGTGGCTGCACAACGATTCCGGCGACGCGCCCCGCCTGTACGCGATCGATGCCGCGGGAAACACGCTCGGCATCTACACGTTGACCGGCGCCGCGGCGGTGGACTGGGAGGACATGGCGCTTGCGACCGACCCGGTCGATGGCGTCGACTACCTGTACGTGGGCGATATCGGCGACAACACGGCAACCCGGTCGTCGGTTGAAATCTACCGTGTTCCTGAACCCGTGGTGTCCACGAACCAGTCCGGCCTCGTGACGAACCTCGCCGGCGTGTCAACGTACACGTTGAACTATCCCGACGGCGCGCACAACGCCGAGACGCTGCTGGCGGATCCGTGGAGCGGCGATCTCATCATCGTTACCAAGGGCGACACACCCGCCCGCATCTACCGCGCACCCTACCCGCAGTCGACCGGCGCGGTGAACACGCTCCAGTTCTCCAACACCCTCTCCTACGCGATGCCGGTCGGGGGAAGCGTGGCCGGGTCGGGCCGCCAGATCCTCATCAAGCACTACCTGTCGGTGCTCTACTACGAGCGGCAACCCGGTCAATCGGTCCCGGACGCGCTGACCAACACCTTCGCCGCGCTCCCCTACACGATCGAACCGCAGGGCGAAACCGTCGCGTGGGACGCGCGCGAGCGCGGGTATTTCACCCTGAGCGAAAAAACGAGCCAGCCGATCTACTACTATGCATCCGCGGACACCGACGGGGACGGCCTCGTCGACAGCGAGGAAGCGGGGCTCGGCACCGACCTCGACGACGCAGACACGGACGACGACCGCCAGACGGACGCGGAGGAAGTCATCGCGGGCACGCAACCGACCAACGCGACGTCGTTCTTCACCGCAGACATTCAGGCCGACGGCCGCGGCAGCCTTGCGCTGCAATGGCAGGCCCGCACGAACCGCGTCTACGACATCGAACGCGCCGACTTCACCAACGGCATGGTGTTCGCACCGCACGCGACCGGCATCACCTTCTCCACGGAACAGACGGCGGTCACGAATCTTCCCGCGGACGAAACACCGCGCGCGTACCGGCTGCGCGTCCGGCTGCAGACGATTTGGTAGGGCGCGCTGGCTCAGCGCGCCGCCTGCCCTGAGCCGTGACTATTCAGATCCCCGCAAATCATCATGCATGATCTGTGTTTGTCTGTGGGTTCCCCCGTCCTGCCATGAAAGTTTTCGCTGCTTGCGCAAATTCTTTCGACTGCGGATGGCGCGGATAAGATTCGGATGGGAGTGCAGATTTCAGATCAACGAAGAGGAGAGGATTTGAACAGGAGGGAACGGAGAGAACAGAGATAAATCCTGGAGCGTTCTCCGTTTTCTCTGTTTGCTCCTGTTGGGTTGCGGCTCTGCCGCGCTGGGTTCATTCGTGGCTCTCTTCTGCATGGTTGCGGCTGAGCGACGGCGAAGGACGGCGGCTTCACCCGCCCACCGCAGCCTTGGCGCAGGCGGGTCGAAGCAGCCCTACCCATGGCAGAAGAACATTGAAAAGAATCCACCACCCTAGTGTTGACCGGACTGTGCAACCGCTTACGATGGCGCATATCCAACCCAAGGAGACCTCCATGACATCGAAACTTCTATCGCTCCTCACCGTTTCCGCCGCGCTGGCCTTCGCCACCGCGCCCGCCCGGGCCGCCAATGCCTCGACATCGATCGGGGGCGGCGTGCAGTACAACCACTACCTGGACGACGTCGATACGGACCATATCGACGAGAACGCATTCTCCTACGTGATTGCGCTGAGGAACAACACCAGTTACCTGCTCGGTTTCGAGATCGACCTCGAACTGCAGCCGGAGGAATTGACGGGGCGGGACGAAATGACCTACGTCCCGCAGGCCTACCTGTTTCTCGGCAAGGTGATCTACGCCGGCGCTGGCGTGGGCATCAGCTACTTTGACGGCGACTTCGCGGACGAGCCGAACTACTACCTGCGCGCGGGGCTCGACCTCGAAGCGCTCCCCGGACTGTTTCTCGACATCTCGGCGAGGTACATCATCCAGGACATCGAGAACATCAGCGACGAAGTGACGGAAAGCATCGACGGCGACTCGATCACGCTCGGCGCCAACCTGCGGTTCAGGATCTAAGCTGCTGACGCGCGAAACCGTTCACCGTCGAAGTCGGTAGTACAGCGCGCCGAGCGGCGGCACGCTGACGAGGATCGACTGGTCTCGGTCGTGCCAGTGGATGTCCTGCGAGGCGATGTACTGGAAATTGTGTGTGTTGCTTCCGCCGAAGACGTCCGCATCGCTATTCAGGATCAGCTCGTATTCGCCCGGGAACGGAACACCGAGCCGGTAGTCGTTCCGCGGCACGGGGGTCATGTTGAACACGCAGACGATCGTGTCGCGCGGGTCGCGGCCCTTGCGGAGAAACGACAGGATGCTGTTGTCGCTGTCGTGGAGATCGATCCACTCAAAGCCTTCCCACGAGAAGTCGATCTGGAACATGCACTCGTTCGTCCGGTAGAGCTTGTTCAGCTCGCTGACGAAAAACTGAAGCTTCTGGTGCGATTCGTACTGGAGCAGGTGCCAGTCCACGCTCGTGTGGCAGTTCCACTCGTCCCACTGCCCGATCTCGCAGCCCATGAACAGCAGCTTCTTGCCCGGGTGCGCATACATGTAGGCGTAGAGCACGCGCAGGTTGGCGAATTTCTGCCAGAGGTCGCCCGGCATCTTGTTCAGCATCGAGCCCTTCCCGTGCACGACCTCGTCGTGCGAGAACGGGAGGATGAAATTCTCGGTGAACGCGTAGATCATCGAGAACGTGAGGCTGTGGTGGTGGTACTTGCGGTGGATCGATTCCTTGCTGATGTACACGAGCGTGTCGTGCATCCAGCCCATGTTCCACTTCAGGCCGAAGCCGAGGCCGCCGACGTACGTCGGGCGCGACACCATCGGCCACGCGGTCGATTCCTCGGCAAAGGTGGTGATACCGGGGAACTCGGTGTGGATGACCTGGTTGAACTTCTTGATGAAGTCGACCGCCTCGAGGTTCTCGCGGCCGCCGAACTGGTTCGGGACCCACTCGCCCTCTTTGCGGGAGTAGTCGAGGTACAGCATGCTCGCCACCGCGTCCACGCGGAAGCCGTCGATGTGGTACGCGTCGGCCCAGTAGACCGCGTTGGAGAGCAGGAACGAGCGCACCTCGTTGCGGCCGTAGTTGAAAATCAGCGTGCCCCACTCGCGGTGCTCGCCCCTGCGCGGGTCGGCGTGCTCATAGAGGTGCGATCCGTCGAAGTAGGCCAGCCCGTGCCCATCCTTCGGGAAATGCGCGGGCACCCAGTCGACGATCACCCCGATTCCCTCCTGGTGACAGCGATCAATGAAGTACTTCATCTCGTCCGGCGTGCCGTACCGCGACGTGGGCGAGTAATAGCCGATCGTCTGGTAGCCCCACGATCCGTCGAACGGGTGTTCGGAAACCGGCATCAGTTCGATGTGGGTAAAGCCAAGGTTCTTTACATAAGGAATGAGCCCGTCCGCGAACTCACGGTAGGTCAGCCAGCGCATCCCCTCTTCGGGCATGCGGCGCCAGGAACCGAGGTGGACTTCGTAGATGCTGACCGGTTGTTCGAGCGCGTTGAACGAGCGACGCCGCTCCATCCACTCGCCATCCTTCCACTGGTAGCGTTGAGGGTCGTACACGACCGACGCGGTGCGCGGGCGCAGTTCCGACTGGAACGCGTACGGGTCCGACTTCTGCGCGAGGAACCCGTGGTGGCCCTTCACCTCGAACTTGTAGAGATCGCCCGCCTTGAGTTGCGGGATGAATATTTCCCACAGGCCCGAACCGCCCCGGTTTTGCATCGGGTGGTGCCGGCCGTCCCAGCGGTTGAAGGCGCCGATGATGCTCACGCGGATCGCGTTCGGCGCCCAGACCGCGAAGTGCACGCCCTCGACACCGTCGATGGTCATCGCGTGCGCGCCCATTTTTTCATAGGTGCGGTAGTGGGAGCCCTCGCCGAACAGGTACATGTCGAAATCAGTGATCTGCAGCGGGAACCGGTACGGGTCTTCCATTTCCCATGCGTGGCCATTGGATTCGGTCATCCGCAGGCGGTAGGGGAACGGTTGCCATCCGTGGAACACGATCTCATACATGCCATCGTGCGTTCGATCCATTGGATGCGGCTTGTCGTCCTGCATGACCTCGACCTTGGAGGCGTAAGGCTGGAACGTACGGACGATGGTGTCATGGCCCGCCGCGTGCATGCCCAGGACGCTGTAGGGCGAACCGTGGGTGCCTTGCACGATGGCTTTGACGGTGTCGTCGGGTAGGGTTGATTTCATAGAAGCTTCACACCTACTTAGTCAATCATGCGCAGGGTGTCACGAAGGAAAGTGTCGAGGGGGAAGCGACCAGGGGGGGGAGCGACACTCGACACCTGACACCCGACACTCTACTCTTTTCCACCGTGAACAACATCGAAGCCCGACAACTCCTCACGACCGCGCACCGGCTGGTGATCAAGATCGGCAGCCGCGTGCTGGTCCAGCGCACCGGTCGCCCCGACGTGCGTCGCATGCGGGAACTGGTCCGGCAGATCGCGGCGCTCCGCAAGGAGGGTCGCGAGGTGGTGGTCGTCACGTCCGGCGCCATCGGCGCGGGCATGCAGGCCTTGGGTATGCGCACCCGCCCCACCCACCTGCCCGACCTCCAGATGGCCGCCGCGGTCGGCCAGTCGCGCCTCATGGCAACCTACGGTGACCTCTTTGCGGCCAAGAGCTGCACGGTCGGCCAAGTCCTGCTCACGCACGACGACCTGAAGCACCGCACGCGACACCTCAACGCGCGGAACACGATGATGAACCTGCTCCGGCACGGCATCATTCCCATCGTCAATGAAAACGACGTGATCGCGGTCGATGAGATCAAGTTCGGCGACAATGACCTGCTCGCCTCGCTCGTGTCGCTCCTGATCGACGCCGATGCCCTGATCCTCCTGACCACCGTCGACGGCCTCCGGGAACCCGGCGCGAACGGCCGCACGAAACGCGTCGCGTTCCTCGAGGGCATCACCGACGACACGCTCGCCCTGGCCAACGGCAAGGACAGCGACCTTTCGACCGGCGGCATGGCGAGCAAGCTCCAGTCCGCCGCAATGGTCCTGCACAACGGCATCCACGTCGCCATCGCGAACGGGCGGTCGCCCGACACCATCCTGCGCGCCGTGCGCGGGGAGGACGTGGGCACGTTCGCGCTCGCCGCGCATGCGAAGGACAACGCGCTCAAGGGCCGCAAGCGCTGGATCGCCTTTTTCCACCGCGCCCTTGGCGCGGTCTTCGTCGACGACGGGGCCCGGGACGCGATCCTCAAGAAAGGACGCAGCCTCCTGCCCATCGGCATCCGGCAGGTGGAAGGCCGTTTCGAACAAGGCGAGGTGATCGATATCCGCGCCATCGACGGCACGACCATCGCGCGCGGGCTGACGGAGTACGGCAGCGCGGAATTGAAGCTGATCAAGGGCAAACGTTCCGCGGAGATCGCCGAACTGCTCGGCTCCCGCGATTACGAAGAAGTCATCCACCGCGATAACATGGTGCTTCAAGTCCACTGAATACACTGAAAGACACTTAAAAAGACTTCCATTCGGTGTGTTCAGTGTGTTCAGTGGATAACTCGGAGAACGTTTATGGGTTTGCACGATGACATGTTGGTGATGGGCGACCGGGCCGTGGTTGCTTCGCGCGCGCTGGCGAAGGTCACGACGCGGCGCAAGAACTCCATCCTGCAGGCGATGTCCGACGAACTCGCGGCCCGCCGCGACGCCGTCAAAGACGCGAACGCGAAGGATATGGACGCCGGGCAGAAGGACGGCATGTCCAAACCCCTGCTCGACCGACTGCTCCTGACCGATGCGCGGATCGACGACATGATCCGCGGCATCCGGAACATCATCGACCTCAAGGACCCCGTGGGGGCGAAGATCAGCAAGTGGATCCGTCCCAACGGGCTCGAAATCCTCAAGGTCCGCGTGCCCCTCGGTGTCGTCGCGATCATCTACGAATCGCGCCCGAACGTGACCGCGGACGCCGCGGCGCTTTGCATCAAGACGTCCAATGCTGTGATCCTGCGCGGCGGCTCGGAGGCGATTCACTCGAACCTTGCGATCGCTGAAGCCTTGCAGGCCGGAGGGAAGGAAAAGGGACTCCCGGACCATGCCATCCAGCTCGTGCCAACCACGGATCGCGATGCGATCCGTGAACTCGTCCAGTTGGAAGGCCGCGTCGACCTCGCGATCCCGCGCGGGGGCGAAGGCCTGATCCGCGCCGTCACGGAAAACGCGCGGGTGCCCGTCATCAAGCACTACAAGGGCGTGTGCCACGTCTACGTCGACGAGACGGCGGACGAGGAGATGGCGCTGAACATCATCGAAAACGCGAAGTGCCAGCGACCCGGGGTCTGCAACGCGATCGAGAAGGTGCTCGTGCACGAAAAGATCGCGCCCGCATTCCTGCCCAGGATGGCGACGCGGCTCGACGCAAAGAACGTGGAACTTCGAGGCGACGACGCGTCCCGCGCGGTCGTGGCATCGATGAAGCCCGCGACAGAACAGGACTGGTACGAAGAATACCTCGACCTCATCCTCACGGTGAAGACCGTGCCGGACGAGCAGGCTGCGATCGACCATATCAACAAGTACGGCTCGCACCACTCCGATGCCATCGTGTCGCAGGACGAGGCCGCGCAGAAAAAGTTCACCCGGGAAGTGGACTCGGCCACGGTCTACGTCAACGCATCCACCCGCTTCACCGACGGCGGCGAGTTCGGCATGGGCGCGGAAATCGGCATCAGCACCGAAAAACTTCATGCCCGAGGTCCGATGGGTCTCGAGGAGCTGACCACCTACAAGTACGTGATCCTCGGTTCTGGTCAGATCAGATCCTGATTCTCACCGCTGAGGACGCGGGGGTGAGCCGCACGGCCTACTATTCGCTCGCGCGCAACGAAACAGTATGGCCGAAGTCCATTCATGCCATGGCGAAACAACTCGATGATACCCCGTCGGAAATACTCGCCGACACGGATGCGAAGGAGCGCCGCCTGCGCAAACTGCCACGTTCGTTCTATGACCGGGACACGATCCTTGTGGCGCGCGAGTTGCTCGGCAAATTCCTCGTCCACATCGACCGCGACGTGAAGCGGGTCGGACGCATCGTGGAGACCGAGGCCTATCTCGGGCCGCACGACCTCGCGGCGCATTCGGCGAAAGGACGGACGGAACGCACGAAGGTCATGTTCGGCCCACCGGGCTTCGCGTACGTGTACATGATCTACGGCATGCACTTCTGCATGAACGTCGTTACACAGCGCGAAGGCCACGCGTCGGCCGTGCTCCTCCGCGCAGTCGAGCCGGTGAAACAGGTCTGCGGCCGCACGCAGGGCCCGGGCCTGCTCTGCAAGGCGATGCACATCGACAAGCGCCTGAACGGCCACGATCTCCTGAGCAGGAATTTCCATATCGCGGCGGGCGCGGATACGGCTCCTTTCACGACGGTCAAACGCCCGCGCATCGGCGTCGACTACGCGGGGCCGTGGGCGAAGCGGCACCTGCGCTTCTACATCAAGGGAAACGAACACGTGTCAAAACCGTAGAGAAAGACCGGAAAGGCCGACGGTGGCGAGCTGGCGTCGGCAAAACCGATTGGAACTTCTTCGTCGATTAGGTCGGGCGCGTTCGCCGAACGCGCCGCTCGCCCTGAGCGACGTCGAAGGGCGGCGGGCTCGCCGCGCCCGCACCATCACGTTGTGAAGCAGTCTCAAAAAGCCCTACCCACAGCCGCGAGTCGTGACTGCACACGCGTAGAGATCTGACCCGGCGCCCGGTCAAGCCGTCACCGCGTGGACTCGAGCAGGTAGGCGGTCTCGACGGGGCGGATATGGAAGTCGTCGAGGTGCGCGCGGATCCGGCCCTTGCCTTGGTTGGCAACGTACAGCTCCGGCGCAACGCCGTTCTTCACGAACGCTTCGGGGAAGGTCACCCAGTACAGACGCTGCAGCAGGATCTCGTCCTTCTGCACAAACGTCACACGCAACTTCTCCGCCGAAACAACGAGCGCCACGTGCAGGGGCTCTTGCAGGGATGCACGGGGTATCACGGTGAGGTTCTGGATCCATTTCGGGTCCGAATTGGGTCGCGCGTTCTGGAGTTTTACGCCGAGCTGGAACATGAGCACGTGGTTTGTCATGTATTGCAGCCTGACCAAGGCAAACGGTACATCACTCACGTACGCGGTCCGCGTCGGATCCGGCGAAAGGATCAGGTCGAAGTAACCGGCATTCTTGAAATCCGGATCGGCAGCCATCATCTCGAGATCCCGGACGACAATGCGCGCCTCGACCGCGCCCTTCGCATCGATCGGGATAAGCGTGGCGCCGGCACCCATAAGCCCTTCGGCGCCCCACTCCATCGACGGGCCTGTCAGGAAAGCCTCGCCACCGGACTGCACCGGCGCGGTGAGCGGCAGCCATTTCGCGGAATCGAACGACGCGCCCGGCGCGTTGAAATCGTCGCTCCACGACAGGCTATCGACGGCCGGCGCCGGTTCAACTACGGCAACCGGCGCGGCTTCCGGCGTCGGCTGTGATACCGGAACGGGCGGCGGAGGCACGACGGCAGGGCGGGAGAAGGAAT
Source organism: bacterium (assembly GCA_043802525.1). GTDB lineage: Bacteria > Verrucomicrobiota > Kiritimatiellia > CAIVKH01 > CAIVKH01 > JAZDKY01. The sequence continues at coordinate 23,474 of JAZDKY010000156.1, read as the reverse complement.
ACCATCCACCGATGCACGCGACAGCTATCGCCGCGACGCCGGCAAGAATCCCCACGTTTCGCGTATGAGACGGCGCAGCGGAAGCGGATTCGTCGGCGGCGGCGGCTTCAACCTCGACATCAACGCGGCGGGTTTCGAAAAATGCCGATCGCGGTACGGCCACCGTCTTGGGAGGAACCACCATGGGCTTCGGGGCCGGCGGCGGTTTCTGATCCGGCGAACATGCGGATTCATCGATCGTGGACTCACCGGCCCCGGGCCGTGGCGCGTGGGGATACTCACCGCGCTGGACACGTTCGATATCGTCGATCAGACTTTTCCAGTTTTCGTAGCGACGGCTGCGATCCGTCGCCATCAGCACCTCGAGCAGGTGCTCGCAGGCATCCGTCACGTCGGGATTGTGCATGCGCGCGGGCGGGATCGGCTCGAAGAGTTTTTTTGTCAGGAGTTCGACGACGCTCGTCCCGTCGTGCGGCAGCGCGCCGGTGACCATGCGGTAGAGCGTGGCGCCGAGCGCATACTGATCGGATCGCGTGTCAAGGTTCCTGACGCCCTGCGCCTGCTCGGGGCTCATGTAGTTGGGCGTGCCGAACGTCTTGCCCATGCCGGACATGGACATGCTCATGTCCTCAAACACATTCTTCGACAGCCCGAGGTCCATCAGCTTCACGTTGCCCCGGGTGTCGATGATGATGTTGCCCGGTTTGACATCGTTGTGAAGGATGCGGTGCTCGTCCCACGCATACTGCAGGGCCCGGGCGACTCCGCGGATGATGTTGAGCGCCTCTTTCTCAGGAATCCTGCCAACCTGTTCCAGGCGTTTCTCGACGTCCTGGCCGTCGACATACGTCATGGCGAGGTAATAGATGCCGCTCTGGTCGCCCGCGTCGAAGGCGGTCACAATGTTCGGATGCTCGACACGCGCGAGGAGCTGCACTTCACGGAGGAACCGACGGACGAGGTGGGTGTCGCCCGTGATTTCCGGCGGAAGGATCTTGAGCGCGACCCGGCGGTTCATCGCCAGCTGCGTCGCGAGATAGACGACACCCATGGCACCCTGCCCCAGCTTCTTTTCGAGGCGAAAACCGTGAATGACCGTGCCGGGCCCGATGCTGAAGACGGGAATGTCGATCCGCGACCCGCACTTGGGACACGCCACGTCCCCATCCACGATGTTCGAATCGTGATGGATCGCGTTGCCGCAGTCCTTACAATGAAGCGTTACGATCATAAATTGGCCGCCTGTGGGCAGTTGTATTTCAGTAATACCCACGGCAGACGCGAATGGACATGGATGTATTCAGTTTTTTTGCAAAATCGCCATTTCGCCAATACACCGCCGTTCCGGCATGCCAGTCCTGAAAGAAGCGCGATCTTTCAGGAACCCCCGCGGCCTCGTGCCGCGGGTGAATCAGGTCGGCGGCTGCAGACCGGCGTCAGCCCACCCCTGCAGGCGATTGGCGCACGAACGCGCCGGTCGTAAGCAGGAAGAAATCGCGCATTCGAGTGAAACTCGAAAGAATGGGCATCCTCCAATCGTTGGAAGTTATTGTCAGCCATTTTCCAACCGTTGGAGAATACTGTCTCTCCTGACTGCCAGGTTGAATAACTGGTAGTGACGACTTGTCACACTTCCACTACATTCCTCCCCGGTGAAATCAGGGTTTCTTGATAAGTTAATCGACCGGCTGGACAGGCTCGACTCCGGCAGCTTGCAGACGCAATTCCTTCGGCTCGCCAAGGAGAAGGGCCTTCTGGATACGATTTTCCATGCGATCCATGAAGGCATCCTGGTGCTGGACGGCAAGGGCCGGATTTCGTACGCGAACCGCGCGGCGGAGAAGCTCATGGGGTTTTCGATCGACACGGCGATCGGGCATCCGATCGCGCGGTACCTGCGCGGCATTGAATGGGATCTGGTGCTGAACCTCGACGCGGGCGAGTGGTCGCGCCTCGTGAGCCGCGAGATCGAGATCAACTATCCACAGCACCGTTTCGTCACGTTCTACATTGTTCCACTCGCCGCCGCGGCGGCGAAGGAGTCCGGCGCGGTGCTGATCCTGCGCGACGTGACACGCGAGCGTGAGAACGAGGCGCAGAATATCGAGTCCGAAAAACTGAACGCGCTGACGCTGCTCGCCGCAGGCGTCGCCCACGAGATCGGGAACCCGCTCAACGCGCTGACGATTCACCTGCAGCTGATGGGGCGCGAGCTGGACGGGCTGCCCAAGGCCGAACGCGAGAGCCTGGCCGAGCTGCTGGAGGTCTCGAAACGGGAGGTGGACCGGCTGGACCAGATCATCTCGCAATTCCTCCGCGCAGTCCGCCCCACGCAGCCCGGTCTCGAGCGTGCGCCGCTGAAGGAAATCATCGATAACACGATCGAGTTCCTGCGGCACGAGATCAAGGACCGTGACATCCTCGTCGAGGTGGAAGCGCCGGACGATCTCCCGCCCGCCTTCGTCGACAAGCAGCAGATCCGCCAGGCGTTTTTCAACATCATCCGCAACGGAATGCAGGCCATGCCGCACGGCGGCATCCTCAAGATCACCCTCTCCAGCACGGACCGCTTCGTCGCCGTCGCCTTCAAGGACACCGGCTCGGGCATCGCGCCGGATGACCTCGGCAATATTTTCGAACCGTACTACACGACCAAGTCCGAGGGTTCCGGCCTCGGCCTGATGATCGTGCAGCGCATCGTCCGCGACCACGGCGGCGAGATCGAGGTCGACAGCGCGCCCCGCGCCGGCACGACCTTCACGATTTTCCTCCCGCGCGACGAACGGCGCATCCGGCTGTTGAAGGCGGCCAAGGCAACTCATGCAGGAACGGAGCAGCGTTAACCACGGATGGACACGGATAACCACGGATGGTAGGGCGCGTCGTCCCGGCGCGCCAGGTCATGAGTAAGAAACCGGTCATTCTGGTTGTCGACGACGAGAAGAACTCGCGCGAGGGGCTCGGGCGGGCGCTGCAACGGACCTACGAAGTCCTGCTGGCGGAAAACGGCCCGCGCGCGATGGACGTCCTTGCGTCGAACCCTGTCGACATCCTGCTCAGCGACGTGCGCATGCCCGGCATGGACGGGCTGACCTTGCTCCAGCGCGCGCTTGCGCGGACGCCCCAGCCGGTCTGCATCATGCTGACCGCGTACGGCACGATCGAACTCGCCGTCGAGGCGATGCGGCGCGGCGCCTACGACTTCATGACCAAGCCGATCAACCTCGACCGGCTCGACATGATGCTGAAACGCGCCCTCCACGCGCGCGACATCGAGACGGAAAACCTGAACCTGCGCGAGCAACTCGACAACAAGCACGGCTTCGCCGAGATCATCGGCCAGTCGCCCGTGATGCATGAAATCTTCGACACGGTCCGCCAGGTCAGTTCGTCCCGGGCCACGGTGCTGATCCAGGGCGAGAGCGGAACGGGCAAGGAACTGGTCGCCCGCGCGATCCACCGCATGAGCCCGCGCTCGAAGGGCCCCTTTGTGGCCGTGCACTGCGCAGCGCTGTCGACGACGCTGCTCGAAAGCGAGCTGTTCGGCCACGAGAAGGGCGCCTTCACAGGCGCGAACGAGCGGCGGGCCGGGCGTTTTGAAATGTCCGACGGCGGCACGTTGTTCCTCGACGAGATCAGCGAGATCGACCCGAACGTCCAGGTGAAGATCCTCCGCGTGCTCGAGGAGCGCCGGTTCGAACGCGTCGGCGGCAACGCGCCGATCGACGTCGACGTGCGCCTCGTCGCCGCCACAAACAAGGACCTCCGGACGATGGTCGCGGAAGGGAAGTTCCGAGAGGACCTGTTTTTCCGGCTCTACGTGGTCGTCATCACGCTCCCGCCGTTGCGCGAGCGGTCGGGCGATATCCCACTGCTGACCCGGCATTTCATCAACGTGTATGCGAAGGACAACGGCAGGACCATCGAGGGCCTGACGCCGGATGCCATGGACGTCCTGACGTCGTACGCCTGGCCCGGCAATGTGCGCGAGCTCCGCAACACGATCGAGCGGATGGTCGTCATGGGGCGCGGCAGCCGGCTCACGGTCCGCGATCTTCCGCCGCAAGTCCGCGAAGCAGCGGCGGCGAACGCGCCGTCCGCCCCGGGGCGCGGCTACCTGTCGCTGGAGGAAACCGGGAAGCAGTTGATCATCAAGGCGCTCAAGGTGCATGGCGGCAACCGCACGAAGGCCGCCGCGGAACTGGGCATCAGCCGCCGCACGCTGCACCGGAAATTGAACGCGTACGGCCTGCACGATTCGAAACAGGAAGGAAACCACGACGAGACACGCCTGCGCACGAAATAGGACTGTCATTCGTGCCCATGCGTGTTCATTCGTGGTTGAAAAAAAGGACACCGCACTCAGAATCAGGGTTCACTCATGTCTCCGACCCCATTCCAATCCAGGCTGCAGGACGTGGTCTACAACGTGGACTCCGGCATCGGCCTGCGCGTCATCAAAATGCTGATTTACCTGTTGTTCATCGTCGCCCTGACGCTGACCTACCAGGTGACCCGCTTCAAGGGCCTCCATGACGCGGAGGCGATGGACTACGCGCAACTGGCAAGGAACATCCGGGAGACCGGACGGTTGACCACCGGGTACATCCGGCCCGCAAGCATCCGTTACCTGCAGGAGAACGGGGTCGCGGCCGCGCGGATGATGGAGGAACACCCGGACATCGTCCATCCGCCGCTGTACCCGGCCCTGCTCGCCGCCGCCTTCGCACTCGTAAAACCGTCGTTCGAGGTGCCTAAATCATCGGAGGTGTACCGGCCCGAGCAATGGGTGATCGTGCCGTTCGGCCACCTCTGCACATGGCTGACGGGGTGGCTCGTGTACCTGATCGCCAGGCGGCTCTTCGAGCGCCGCGTGGCGGTGCTCGGCGTGACGCTTTTCTTCCTCAGCAACGCGGTGTGGAAGATGAGCATCTCCGGACTCGGCATTCCGCTCGCAACGCTGCTGGTCTGCGCGGCCATCCACTTCCTGCTGATCGCCATGGACCGGCGCGACGGCAACGGCTCGACGGCTTCGTGGGCCGTGCCGATGGGTCTTTCCGCGGTCTTCTGCGCGCTGGCGTTCCTTACGCGGTACGGCACGGCCGTGCTCGTGCCCGGGCTGGCCCTCTACATCGGCTGGTCGCTCAAGGAGCGAAGCTGGAAGATCGCGCTGCTGTTTGTTCTTGGCTTCCTCGTCTGCATCTCGCCGTGGCTGGTCCGCAACAAATTGGTGAGCGGCGGGTTCCTGGGCCTCGCACCCTCGCTCGCGCTGAACCAAAACGACACCGCCATCGACTACTCGTTTGAGCGTTCGTTTCATCCGGACCTGAAGAAGGGCAAGGTCCTCGGCGACCTCCGCGCAAAATGGATGCAGAACATGGCGGCGTTCTATGACCAGAACGTGCGCACCGTCGGGGATGGCCTGCTCACGTGCCTGTTCTTCACGGCGTTTTTCTACCGGTTCGCCCGGGACCCGGTCCACCGGCTCCGATGGAGCCTCGCCTTGGCACTGGCATTCCTGGTCGTAATCGCGGCGTTTTTCGGCGAGCCCACGGCGCGCCTGCTCCACGTCTTCTGGCCGATGATCATCCTGTACGGCTCGGCGTTCTTCTTCATCCTGCTGGACCGTCTCCAGCTCCGGGTGCTGCTCTACCGCTACGCCGTCATCGCCGCCATGGTCCTGCTCCACACCGCGCCGCTGCTCTTCGCCGTGCTGCCGCCGCGCGTCGGGCTGCGGCTGCCCTACCCGCCCTACTACCCGCCCTACATTGCGCACATTTGCCGCATGCTCACGCACGACGAGCTGCTCTGCGCGGACATCCCATGGGCCGCGGCGTGGTACGGCAAACGGAATGCGCTGCTGCTGCCGCGCACGATCAACGAATTCTACGAAATCCACGACAAGACCAAGCTTGTCAGCGGCATCTACTTCACGACCGTCACGCGCGACCTGCCCTACATTCGCACGCTGGTGACGGGTGAACTCAAATCGTGGTTCCCGATCCAGGAGGGCAGGATTCCCGGCGATTTCCCGCTCACGCAGGGCTTCGGGTTGCCAGTCAACGCCCCCTATCCGGACCAGCTGTTCCTGACCGACCGGCCGCGGTGGCGGGAAAAGGAATTGTAATAGGTTTCAGGTGTCAGGTTTCAGCGCACGGATGCGTCCGATACAATCGTTCGCAGGTATTTCAAGGTCATGCTGACACCTGAAACCTGACACCTATTTCCTCTTCAGCCACGCATTTTCCTTCTCCAGCGTGGCTATGCGCTCCCTGAGCTTCTCCTCTTCATCCCGGGCCATCTTTACTTCCACACGCAGATTCGTGACCAGCGCCTCGAGCTTCATGACACGTTTCTCCTGCAACGCATGGTCCAGTTCGTTCCGCGCTTTCTTCATCTCCGCGTAGAGCCTGTCTCTTTCGCCCTTGAGCGAATCCACCCGGGTGCGCAACTCGTCAACCTTCTTCAGTTCCTTTTCCTGCAGGTCAATGGTCTCGCGCAGCGCGATGGAGTGCTTCCGGGCCTTCTCCAGTTCCGCCTGGAGCCGTTCATGGTCGGCCCTGAGCGAGGCCACGAGGTTCCCGTTGGTCGGCGACACCTGGGCTAGCTCGTTGGACATGCCTGCAAGCTGGGCCTGCAATCCTGCGACCTCGCCCTTGAACCGGCGAACGTCCGCGTCCCGCGAATCATTCGCAGGACGCGCCTGGATTTCCTGGTTCAGCCGATCCAGCTCCGCACGCAGCGCGTCGTTCTGGGATGACAACTCGTTCACCCGCCGGGCGATCTCGTTGGTGGACGCCGGAACGTCCGCGTCCGGCGCGGCGAGGAGTTCGGCCTCGGTGCGCCCGCTCCGGCCAGCGATGGCCGCGATTTCGTTCGCGCAATACGTGAGGCGGTACTGGACGATGTCCGGATGCCATTGCGGCGCGTCCGCGGCAAGGCGCTTGTAGAAGGTCGCCGCGTCGCGGTAGGAACGTACGGCGTTCTTCCAATCGCCGCGATCCCGGGCCTGGTCGCCGTGCACGACGGCCGTGTAGGCATCGAGCTGGACCTGGTCGGGATCAGAAGGAATCGCAGCGGCGACAGCGCTCGTCACCAGCAACATCAGGACTGTTGCACAGGCAATCTGGCGTAGAAATCTCACGAACCCTCCTGTAGCGGGCCAGTCTGAACTTCGACCGCCAAGGTAGGGCGCGCAGTCCCTTGCGCGCCGCCCCTCGATGATGCTCGGGACAGGCCCACCACGAATCCCCCCGCGCACCGTTCGACAAGTCACTCAGGGAGCCATCGCGCCGTACAAAAGACCATCCATCGCGTCATCGCGCGGGTAGCCGAGTTGCAGCGCCTGCTCGTAATGCAACCGCGCCTCGTTGAGTTGCGGCGCGCGGGCCGTGGCCAACATGACGGAGAGATTGTACTGCGCCTCCGCGTTCTGCGCGTCGAGGCCCACGGCCTTGCGCAGCTCTTCGGTCGCGTCCGCAAACCGCTCGCGTGCGTGGAGCGCAACACCCATGTAGCTGTGAAGCTGCGCGTCGCCGGGGTCCGCCTTGACCGCGTCGGCGAGGATGCTGACCGCCTCGCGGTTGCGCCCCTCGCGCCATGCGATGATACCCTTGAGTCCGAGCGCCTGCGCATTGTTCTTGTCGGCCGCCAGCGCATCGGCAACAAGCCTCTTCGCTTGGGCAAGATCGCCCGCGTTGTAGCGGCACGCCGCGAGGCCCACGCGCGCGCCCACGAGCCCCGGCGCCTGCGCAAGCGCGGCATGGAACGCCTGCTCCGCTTCCACGAGCTTGTTCTGGCGGAGCAACTGCTTGCCGTCCGCAACGAGTTTCGTTGCCGATACCACGCCCGTCGGCGCGGGCGTGGGCTCTGCTGCTGGCGCCGGCGTGGCCGCGGGCGCTTCGAGCTCACTTTTCAGGTCGGCAAGTTCCTTCCGGCTCTGTGCCAGCGCGGCCGCGTTCTTCTCGTCCGACTGCTTCTCCTTCGCCAGCGCGTCCTGCAAGCTCTTGACCTCCTGGGATGAAGGCGACTGGAGTTTCCTCAAGGATTCCTCGATCGACGCAATCGCCGCCGCATTCGTCTGTTGGATCCCCGTCAGAACGTCGGCCCGCACTTTGACGTCGCGGATGGTCTGTGCCGTCTCAAAAAGCTGCTTGCGGAGATCTTCCATCTGCCGGTCGAGCTTGCCCTGTGCAGCACGGCGCTCGGACAGCGATTTCTCCACCGCCTTGATCTTTTCCTTCTGCTCTTTGGTCACGTCGCGTGCCGGTGCCTTGGGCTCCGGCTTCGCGATCTGCGGGGGCGCAACCGGTCTTGTGGCCACAAGATTCGTCGCCCCCGGCGCCGAGCCGGGACTCTTCACCATCGACTGGGCGCCGGACTTTCCCGACCGGCAACCCGCGAAAATGAGTGCGGTCATGCACAAACTCACGACTATGGCCGATCTTTTCATCATGGAAGGGTCTCCTGTTGCGGCCAGTCATTGTGGGGAATCAGCGTGCCGGTGCAACAAAGATTGCTCGAAAAAAACAGGGGCCGAACGCGAGTTCGGCCCGGGGATTGCGGACGCGGCAGCGGTTCAGAAGGCCGCTCCGATGCCGCCCGACACGCTCGCGTCACCAATCAGCCGTCCCTCCGATTCGGTGCTCGTGTCGGTGTCTTCGACGTCTTCCGATACCGTGCCGCCTGGCCCCGCCAAGCTGATAGTGTAGTCGGTAAAGACGGCATCGCGATCGAAGTTCTCGAATATCAGCTCGAAGCGGACGTCGCCCTTGAGGTCGCCCTTATAAACCGGATCGCCCAGGTCGAATGCGAACACGGGAGCAACAAAGACAGAAGCCAACATGACGGCCAAGAACAAGACAACCCTGCGATTCATGGGGATCCTCCTGTGAAAGGTGGAGTCTTGAACGAAACGCCCCCGCCAATCAACACCGATCCCACCCAGGGCACCTGCGACCCAGTGCTGATTCACGAGGGCGCGTAAGTTGTTGATACGGATCAATCGGTTCGGGATCCGTTCCGGGGAGCGCCCGCGTCCCGCGTGTCGTGGTCGGCGTCCCGCCGACCGCTCTGTCGTGCTGCGTCGCATCACGCATGCACTAGGCGGGACGCCTCGTGCGGCACGCGGGACGCGTGCGCTCCCCAACCAGCACGGCCATGAACCTGCGACCTCCCGGACCCACCTAACAGATCGATCGACGATCGTCGATCGATCTGTTAGGTCGCCGCGCGGCGGCTCGCGTGGCGCTTTCATGTTGGAGATCGAGTTGATAGCATGCCGCGCAACCATGAGCATGGATCGCGATACCCTGCTGGAGGAACTCGCCATCGCCGTCCCGCGCGGGCGGGTGGCGCAGTATTTCTACGGCGACAACCTCGACGGCTATTTCGAAGGCCACACGTTCCGCTACGCCAAGGGCGCGGGCTACCTCGTCCACGGTCGCGCGGTCTACCGCGATTTCCTGAGCTGGTGCGGCGACCACCCGAACAAGCGCGAGCGCGCCGAGGGCGCGGTGATCTACCCGCACGCGGTCCGCCACCTGCACGGCCCGACCTGGTGGGACGAGTTCATGGTGCTGCGGAAGCGGCGCGCCATCGCCCTGCGCGTCTTCAGCCGCCGACCCCAGAGCCTCGCCGTCGCGCCGATCCTCTCTATGAGGAAGGACCAGGCCGCCGTGTATCCCGCGGCCAACGGGTTCCTGGTCAGCGACACAAAGCACGACGTGCACATCGCCGTCAGTTCAAGCCAGCCGTTCCGGCACGACGGCACCGCGAGCCACGAGGGTTGCTTCGCGCCCGTCTTCCGCACGTCGCAGCAGGAATCGGATTTCACCGTCTACCTCGCCTTCTCACGCGATCCCGACGCCGCGGTCGCGCAGGCGCAGCGGCTCCGCGAAGACGACGGCGCGCGCCAGCATAAGCAGGGCATCTACGAATTGCTGACGCGCAGCAACCTCTGGACCAGTGACGCGGACTACAACCGCGCGCTCATGTGGGCAAAACTCTCGAACCTCTTCATGGTCACATCCGCCTCCGCCGGGCTTCGGCGTGACAGGGAGGAGTACGGCAAGGGCATCTGGGCCGGCCTTCCCTGCTTCCGCGACAATTGGGGCCGGGACACGTTCATCGCCCTGCCCGGCACGCTGCTTGCCGCCGGCCTGTTCGACGACGCGCGGGAGGTCATCCGGACGTTCCTGCGGTACCAGAACACGGACCGGAAATCGCGGGACTACGGCCGCATCCCGAACCACGTCACGAGCCCGCGCGACATCATCTACAACACGACCGACGGCACGCTCTGGCTGATCCGCGAAATCCTCGAGTACCTCTTCTACACGGGCGACGAGCAGTTCGCGCAGGAGATGTATCCCGCAGTGAAGCTTGCGCTCGACGGCACAGCGAAAAACTACGCGGACGCGAAGGGCTTTCTCACCCACGACGACGCGGACACGTGGATGGATGCGCGGATCGAGGGCCGGACCCCCTGGTCCCCGCGCGGCAACCGGGCCAATGACATCCAGGTCCTCTTTTTTTCGGCGCTCCTGGCGGGGGCCCGACTGGCAGCCATCAACAAAGACAGGAGCGCCGAAAAAAAGTATCGCGCGATGGCCGCGCGCGTGAAGAAGGCGTTTCCGAAAGCGTTCTGGGATTCCAGGAAAAAGCAGATGGCGGACCGCGTCGATGCGAAAGGCAAACCGGACTTCAAGGTGCGCCCCAACCAGTTGATGCTCATATCGGTCCCACTGGAGGAACGCTTCATCGACGAGAAGCTGGAGGAGGCTGTCGTGCGGAACGCGACGGAGGAACTGCTCTACCCGCACGGCATCGCGTCGCTCAGCCAGCGCGATCCGTGGTTTCACCCCTGCCACGACGGCGCGGAGCGGTACCACAAGGACGCCGCGTACCATAACGGGACCGTCTGGGGCTGGAACGCAGGCTTTGCCACCACCGCGCTTTGCCGGCAGGGACACGTCGAGCTTGCGTGGAGGCTCGCGAAGAACCTGTCCGACCAGATCCTGAACATGGGCTGCCGCGGCGCGATGAGCGAACTGGTCGATGCGCTCCCCGACACGAAAGGGAAGATCACGTTGTCCGGCACGTGGGCCCAAGCCTGGAGCACGGCGGAGTTCGCGCGGAACGGCTACCAGGATTTCGGCGGTTTCCGCCCGCGGCTCCTCGATGATGTGATTGAACTCGCGCCGCGCGTTCCGGAAGACTGGACCAATTTCAGCGCAACGTATCCGTTCGGCCGCGGCGCGGCGCTGCAGGTGGCCTTTACCCGGCAGCACGGGAAGGACGTCTACGTGATCCACATGGACGGCCACACCGCCCCGGTCGAGCTCAAGCTGCACGTCCACGCATTCGGACTCCGTTATGAGATCGACCAGGACCTGCTGGCGGCGGATACGCTGACCGTCGTCATCGACGCAAAGTCCGCCGTGACCGGCCTCAACGGGAAATGGAGAACGAAACCGGTCAGAGGCGGGCGGGTCCCCGCTTCGAAACCCCTGTCCTTCGTGAAACCATCCCTTGCCGCGAAGCCCCGGTCGATCCGCGAGAAGGATTTCCTCAGGAAGCTCCTGGAGCCGGCTTCGCCGCCCGCCAGGAAACGGAAGCCGGTGGGATCTTGGTAGGGCGCGGCGTCCCTGCCGCGCCGCAGTCCTTCACACCCATTCGGCGGTCCGGGACGAACCGCCCTACCAATTGGTCAGGTTGAGTAGAGTACGGATCGGTGCTGCGTCACTTCACCGCTGAGATGTAGCGTCGGTTTACCCCGCTCCCGCGGGGAAACCGAGACTCCACCGGTCACTCTTCGTTTCCCCGGCTCTACATCAGCGAGAGAACTGACGCACGACGATCGACGGGATGGCCCGCTCGCAACGCATATGCGCAGCATTTCGGGCGAGAATCCCGTCGCTACCTGTGCGATAAGAACCGCATGGAACGAAAGACGCGCCAACGCGACGCGATCCTTGGCGCCCTGCGCCACGCAAACCGGCCGATGAGCCCGCGCGAAATCTGGACTGCGGCTCGCAAGGCCGTCCGCGACCTCGGGCAGGCGACCGTCTACCGCACCATCAAGGCCCTCGTCGTCGACCACGCCCTGACACCCGTCGAAATCCCGGGTGAACCCGCCCGCTATGAGTTGTCCGGCAAGGACCACCACCACTTCCACTGCACGCAATGCGACCGCGTGTTCGACATGAAAGGCTGCGTCGACAAGATTTCCCGCCTCGCCCCGGCCGGCTTTAGCGTCGAACGGCACGAAGTCATCCTCTACGGCCGCTGCCCAGCCTGCGCCCGGAAGTGACCGGTTCCCTCCCGGCCGGCAAACTCCGTCACTGCGTTGATACGTTCTTGCGATGCGCCGGCGCGGCCTGCGCTTCCAGCGCGACGGTATTTTCCGTGATGACCTTCTTGTACCAGAGCGCGCTGTCCTTCGGCGTGCGCTTGAGGGTCGCGTAGTCGACGTGGACGAGGCCGAAGCGCTGCGCGAGGCCGAGGCCCCACTCGAAGTTGTCCATCAGCGCCCACACGAAATAGCCGGCCAGCGGCACGCCGCTCTTGATCGCGCGGTGCGCGGCGATGAAGTGGTCCTGCAGGTACTTCGTGCGACGCGTGTCGCGAATGCGCCCGTCCGGGCCGGGTCCGTCCGACCAACTGCAGCCGTTCTCGGTGATATAGATCTTGCGGGGCAGGTACTCGTAGTACATCCGCACGAGGATGTTGTAGAGGCCATCGGGGTACACCTCCCACGGCATCTCGGTCCATTGCTCCTTCGGGGCCGGGATCACGGTTCGCGGCAAGTTCTTCTCGTCCGGGATCTCCAAGGAACGGATCACTTCGCGCGTGTAGTAGTTCACACCGAGAAAATCGGTCGGCGCGGCGATGGCCTCCATGTCGCCGTCCTTCACGAAGACTAACCCACCCTGCGGCAGGCACCCCGTGCGGATGTACTCGGCCACCTTGTCGGCGGGATAGCCGCGCCCGTACACGGGATCGACGAACCAGCGGTTGAAATAGCCGTCGGATTCGCTATAGCCCTTGTAATCCTCGGGGCTCGGCGATGCGGGCTCGTACGCGGTAAAGAGCAGCGTGATGCCGGCCTCGCAATCCTTGCTGTTGCGGCGGATGACCGGCATGGACCAGCCGTGTGACAACAGGAGATGGTGGCAGGCCGCGAGCGCTTTGTGCCAGTCGGTCATGCCGGGCGCGTGCGCACCGATCTGGTGCGAGAGCAGGCCCGAGCACCACGGCTCGTTATGCGTGATCCAGTTCTTCACGCGGTCGCCCAAGTGCTTCGTCACAACGTCCGTGTAATCGATGAACGCCTCGGCCGTAGACCGCACAGGCCAGCCGCCCTCGTCCTGCAACGCCTGCGGAAGGTCCCAGTGATAGAGCGTGACAAACGGTTCGATGCCGTTCGTCAGGAGCTCATCCACCAGCCGGCTGTAGAAATCCAGCCCGGCCTGGTTCACCTTGCCGCGACCCTGGGGAATAATGCGCGGCCACGCGATGGAGAACCTGTAGCCCTTGTGACCGAGCTGCTTCAGCAGCGCGACGTCGTCCTTCCATCGATGGTAGTGATCGCACGCAACGTCGCCGGTCGTGTTGTCCTTGATCTTGCCGGGCGTGTGCGCAAAGCGGTCCCAGATGGACTCGCCTTTCCCGTCTTCGTTCCACGCGCCCTCAATCTGGTAGGCCGAGGTCGCGGAACCCCAGACAAAACCTTTTGGAAACTTGTTCCCGCCCATGTGTTCCGACTTCCACCCCGCTTGGCAGTGTGTGTCAGGCTGAATTTCCGTGACCTCCAGGTAGGGCGCACTGGCTCCCTTCGGCAGGCTCAGGGCAGGCAGCGTGCCACACGCCTCGGCGTAGCCCTTGGCGAAGGAGGGGCCAGCGGTCCCTACCTTGTAGCAACGAAATTTCAACCTGACACGCTGCCCGCAGACTACCAACCCGCACCGGAAGTCGCAACTGCGATACTGGTTTCCCATTCATGGTCTGCCCTCCCTCCCGATCATCGGGAGGGGGCAGGCGGAGAACTTCCTGCGGTTTTCTCCCCAGCCGTTGGAAGAATCCGTGCGCCGTTTTGGAGCGCAGGGGTATGACATTGCTCGCGTGCGTCTTACGCGAATTTCATTTTCTCATAAACTACACAAAGGCATGGGAGCGGGTATATTTGGCTTAAGGGCGACTGCTACGCGAGTTGCGCAGGAGCAAGGGAGGCATGAGACGGCAACGCACATGCCGGAAATCATCGAGCGAGTGCCATGAACGCGCATGCAGAGATACTAAGGAATCATCCCCTCTTCTCGCGCCTTTCCACACGTGCGCTTGATCAACTCACTGTTCACGCATCGCTCGCCAAGTTCCCCAAGGGCGGTATCATCTATGAGGAGGGGGATCCGAGCGAGGCGCTGTACCTGGTCCTGAGCGGACGCTGCCAGTCGCACATCCGCCTCCCCGGCGGCACGGAACATATCGTCAACGTCTACGCGCCGGGCGACACGTTTGGCGAGCGCGCGCTGATCAGCAGCGACGTGCACTGGACCACCGTGAAGGTCATCACCGACTCGACGCTGCTGCGGATCGACGGCCAGGACGTGCAGCAGGTGCTCGACCGCAACCCGATGCTCGGGCGCATCCTCGCGCAACGCATGCGCGATCAGCTCAATCGCATCCGCCACACCACCCATTCCCACCTCTACGCGAAGCTCGGCCAAGTCGCGGTCCTCGCTTCCATTTCAGGCGAGGCGTGCGGCGACACGGTGACCGAGCGCGTGGCCACGGAGGTCCATCGCATCTCGGACCAGCGCGTCCTGCTCGCCCGCGTGCTCGCCGGCGCAGGCGCGCCATCCCTCGCGGCGTGGAAACGCGAGCACGCGCAGGTGACGTCGAGCCTGAACCTGGATGACATCGTGCGGAAGGGCAAAGACGGCGTGGACCGGATGGACGTATTCACGAGCGGCGAGCCCGCGGACGTGCAGAACGTCGCCGCGTTCATCGGGCACCTCGCGAGCCTCTACCGCTACGTCCTGATCCACGCGCTGCCGCAGGCGCCCGAGGCCGCCGTCACGGAGTTCCTGCTGCAGTCGGACCTGTCCTACCTGCTGCTGCGACACCAGAACGACGATTTATACAAGGCCAACATGGTCGTGCGGCAGGTGCGCGCGCAGCCCGCCGGCCAGATCATCCAGCTCTGGCCGGTCATCTGCCTCGAGAACAACGAGCGCGCCAACCCGAACCAGACCCTCGCCGGGCAGATCGGCGCGGACGTCCACGCCTTCATCCACGACGTCCCACAGCCCGATAAGCCGCCCGCGCAGGGCGACCGCTTCCGCGCCCACGTCCGGCACCTTGCGCGCGAGATCAGCCGGCGCCGCATCGGGCTCGCACTTTCCTCCGGCGGCGCCAAGAGCCTCTCGCACATCGGCATCATCCAGGTCCTCGAGGAGAACGGGATCGACATCGACGTCATCGCCGCGGCGAGCATGGGCGCGTACGTCGGCGCGCTCTGGGCCTACGGCCTTTCCGGCAAGGACATGGAACGGCTGGCTTGCGAGATGGAGAAACCGTTCGCGATGATCCGCCTGATCGACATGGCCCTGACGCCGCGGCGCGGATTCATGTATGGCGCGCGCGTCTCGCGGCTCCTGCGCAAGACCATCGGCGACGCGCACTTTTCCGACCTGATCAAGCAGCTCCGCATCGTCGTCACAGACCTCGACTCGCTCGAGCGCGTCGTGTTCGACAGCGGCGAGATCGCCAACGCCGTGCACGCGAGCATGGCAATGCCCGGCGTGATCGTTCCCGTGCGCATGAACGGCCACACCTACATCGACGGCGGCGTGGTCGACCCGATCCCGGTCGACGTGCTGATCGAGATGGGCGTCGACCGCATCATCGCCGTGAACACGATCCCGAATTCCGAGGAGATGAAGGCCTGCACCATCATCAGCCAGAGCACGCCGAAGGACACCGACAGCATCATGCCCCCCATGGTCGACCGCCACCTGAACTATTTCTACGACGGCAACATCCTCGACGTGTTCGTCCGCAGCATGCAGGGCTCGGAAACGCGCGTCGCGGAACAGGCGTGCAAGCAGGCCGATGTGGTCCTGCGCCCGATCTCGTGCGACGGCAAGTGGCACGATTTCCGGAACGCGCGCAAATACATCGCCCTCGGGCGCAAGGTCGCCGAGAACCAGATCGAGGAAATCAAGGCGTTGATGAAGTGAAGACAGATTTAACCGCAGATTACGCAGATTTCGCGGATGGGGATTTCGGATGGCAGTCGTGCCGCATGTCCAACAATCTGCGACATCTGCGTAATCTGCGGTTTCCGCCTCGGCGGATCCGCACGTGCGGAAGAAATGATCGCGGGTCCGGTTCGTCGGTTATTGGAGTTCAGAATTCATGAACTTATCGCATCTCAAAGCCAAGTGGGGAACCATGGGCCGTGACGAAATCCGCCGCGCGCAGGGCGCGCTGTTCGGGCGCTACCTCCGCGACCACGTCCTGCCCTTCTCGGCGTTCTACCGCGACTTCTTTAAACAGCACGGCCTCGACCCGGGCCGCTTCCACGCGCTGGATGACCTGCGTCGCATCCCGTTCATCTCGAAGACCGACCTGCTGCCGACCGCGGAACACCCGCAGCGGTCACGCGAACTGGTTCTGATCCCTGACAAGAAGACACTGTCGAAACAGCCGCGCGTGATTGCGAGCGCGTTGATCCGCGGACGCAAGGCGACGAAGGCCGCGCTGAACCGGGAATACCGGCCGGTTTTCCTGACGAGCACGACCGGACGGTCCGCCGAGCCCGTTCCCTTCATTTACACCCAGTACGACCTCGACCGCCTTACCCTTGCCGGGCAGCGGATCGTCGAGGTCGTGGGTGCCACCGAGGACGACCGCCTCATCAACATGTTCCCGTACGCTCCGCACCTCGCGTTCTGGCTCGGACACTACGCGACGACCTATTCGAACCTGTTCTGCATCAGCTCCGGCGGCGGCAAGGTCATGGGCACGGAAGGCAACATCCGCCTCATGATGAAGACGAAGCCGTCGACGCTGATCGGCATGCCGACGTTCCTGTACCACCTGCTGCAGCAGGCCGGTGACGAAGGCCACCGCTGCGAGACGCTGCGGCTGCTGATCCTCGGCGGCGAGAAGGTCCCGGACGGCATGCGCCAGAAACTCCGCGAGCTGGCGATGAAACTCGGCGCGCCCCGTGTCGACGTGGTTGCCACGTACGGCTTCACCGAGGCGAAGATGGCCTGGGTGGAATGCCCATTCCCCCACGACCAACCTTCGCCCGGCTACCACCTGACACCGGATATGGCCATTTTCGAGATCGTCGATCCGGAAACCGGCGAGCTCCAGCCGGACGGCGCGCCGGGTGAAATCGTCTACACCACGCTCGACGCGCGCGGCACCGTCGTGCTCCGCTACCGCACCGGCGACTGCGCCGACGGCGGCCTCGTTTACGAGCCGTGCCCATGCTGCAAGCGGCTCCTCCCCCGCATCGTCGGCAACATCACCCGCCTGTCGAACCGGATGGAGGTCCAGCTCGACAAGATCAAGGGCACCATCGTCGACTTCAACGCCCTCGAGCAGACGCTGGACAACGACCCGGCCCTCGGGAGCTGGCAACTCGAATTGCGCAAGACGAACGACGACCCGCTCGAGATCGACGAGCTCATCCTCCACGCGGAAAAGACAGCGGCCGTGGACGACGACGTGGCCGTCCGCGAAATAAATGATCGTTTCTGCGCCGTAACCGAGTTACGCCTTAACCAGATCCTCTTCCACGACGCCGCCGAAATGCGGCGCCGCCAGGGCGTGGGCGTCGAACTGAAGGAGAAGCGGATCGTGGACAACCGGCCGCACGACGGGAAACCCGCGCCGCCGCAAACGTTCGTGGAACGACGCGGCGCGCCGCACCGGATTTCACCCCGGAGGATTGAAAAGATATGAATGCAGCCCGTGTTCTCGCCACAGACCCCGGCGGGCTTGCCCCGCCCATGAATGACTTCTCGGTATCGCAGTTGTCGACGGAATATTTGGCGGCCCCGAACGATTCGTACTATGATCCTGAACTCATCCATGAGGTGACACCGTGAATCATGACACCGAACGCCTGGTTATCGTCGACGGGGTGCGCACGCCGTTCACCAAGATGGGAACGGACCTCGCCACCGTCGGCGCCGATGAACTCGGCGCCACCGCGGTCCGCGCGCTGCTGGCCCGCACGGGCTACGACGCGGCCACGATCGACGAGGTCATATTCGGCTGCGTCGGCCAGCCCGCGGACGCTGCGAATGTCGGCCGAGTCATCGCGCTCAAGGCAGGCATCCCCGAGCACGTGCCTGCAATCACCGTCCACCGCAACTGCGCATCCGGCTGCGAGGCGATCACGCTGGCATACGAGAAGATGCGCGCAGGCCGCGGCACCGCGTTCATCGTCGGCGGCACGGAAAACATGTCGCAGATTCCCCTCTTCTATTCGTACGCGGCGGCGATGAAGTTCGCGAAGCTGGCCCGCGCCAAAACGCCCATGGAGAAGCTTGTTTCGATTTTCGGATTTCGGATTTCGGATTTCCAGCCGCGGGTCGGCATCCGGCTCGGGCTGACCGATCCGGTCTGCGGCTTGAACATGGGCGAGACGGCCGAGCTGATCGCGCGCGAGTCGGGGATCACGCGCGAGATGATGGACCAGTTTTCCGTCGATTCCCACAAGCGCGCCGCCGCGGCGGTCGAGAAATTCGCCGAGGAAATCTGCCCGGCCTATGTCGGCCCGAAGTTCAAGGCGCCCGTCACGGCGGACAATGGCATCCGCAAGGACCAGAGCATGGAGGCGCTGGCAAAACTGCAGCCCGTATTCGAGCGCAAGACGGGCATGGTCACCGCGGGTAACTCGTCGCAGATCACCGACGGCGCCGTCGCGCTGCTGGTCATGAGCGAGTCTCGCGCACAGAAGGAAGGCCTCGCCCCGCTCGGCATCCTGACCGGCTATGCCTACGCCGCGTGCGACCCCGCGCGGATGGGCCTGGGCCCGGTCTACGCCATGGCCCGCGCGGAAACGATCACCGGCCTCGGCGTGGACCAGGCCGATATCATCGAGATCAACGAGGCCTTTGCCGCGCAGGTCCTGGCCTGCATCGAACGCGCGAAGTCCGCCGAGTTCGCGAAGAAGGAACTGAAACGCGACAAGGCGCTCGGCGAACTTTCGCGAGACCGGCTCAACGTGAATGGCGGCGCCATCGCGCTCGGTCACCCCGTCGGCGCGTCCGGCGCACGGCTGGCCCTCACGGCATTGAAGGAACTGAAACGCCGCAACGGCAAGCGCGCCTTGATCTCGCTCTGCGTCGGCGGCGGCCAGGGCGCGGCCCTGTGGTTGGAGAGGATATGAGTGACCGGTGACCGGTAACCGGTGATCGGTATCGGACCACTGATCACCGATCACTCGCGATGGCTATGAACACAAACATCAGACTGGAAAAGCAGGACGCCATCGCGGTCGTCACCTTCGATCGCGAAGGCTCCTCCGCGAACATCTTCGACTCCGCAACCCTGCGCGATCTGCACGGGCACCTCGATACGCTGGAGAAGGACGCGGGGTTGCGCGGCGTGATTTTCACGAGCGCGAAGAATTCGATCTTCATCGCGGGCGCCGACATCAACGAACTGGCAGGCGTGAAGTCGGAGCAGGAACTGGTCGACACCATCCATCTCGGCCAGCAGGCGATGAACCGCATCGCCGCACTGAAACCCGTGACGGTCGCCACGATCCACGGCGCGTGCCTCGGGGGCGGGTGCGAACTGGCGCTGGCGTGCGACTACCGCCTCGCTTCGAAAGACAAGGCGACGCAAATCGGTCTCCCCGAAACCATGCTCGGCATCCTGCCGGCGTGGGGCGGGTCGACGCGGCTCCCGCGCCTCATCGGACTTCCCAAGGCGCTCGATATTATTCTCGGCGGCAAGAAACTTGCCGCCGTGCCGGCGGTGAAGTGCGGACTGGTGGACGACATCATGCCGCGCGAGCACCTGATGCGTTTCGCGCTGAAAAAGACGGCCGCGGGCAAACCGCACCGGAAGAGCCACGCGCTGACCAACAACGCGCTCGTCGCGGGCATCATCGCGAAAAAGGCGCGCGAAATGTCGCTCAAGAAAACGGGCGGCCACTACCCCGCGATTCCCGCGGCGCTGGATGTCATGGCCAACGGTCTCCGCACGTCGATCCAGGGCTCGCTCGACCTTGAAACCAAGGCCATCGTCGCCCTCTCGAAAACGCCTGCCTGCCGGAGCCTCATCGGCATCTTCGGCCTGCAGGAGCGCGCGAAGAAACTGGGCGCCCGCGACGTCGCCGCCATGATCGCCGCGCCCCCGAAGGCTCCGAACATGGCCAGGCTTCCCGTGTCGCGTACGGCCGTGATCGGCGCGGGCATCATGGGCGCGGGCATCGCGCAGTGGATCAGCTCGCGCAGCATTCCCGTGCTCCTACGCGACATCAACGCCGAGCAGGTCAACAAGGGCATGGCCTCGATCGGTAAGCTGTACTACGAGGCGGTCAAACGTCACATCGTGGATGAGAAGGCTGCGCGGCGGTGCATGAACCTCGTCAGTCCGTGCGCGACCGAGGTTCCCCTGAAGAACGTCGACCTCGTGATCGAGGCCGCGGTGGAGAAGATGGACCTCAAGCAGAAGATCTTCCAGCGGCTCGGCGAGATCGCGGGCGAGCGAACGATCCTCGCGACGAACACGTCCGCGCTGTCGATCTCCGAGATCGCCGCGGTCACACGCGGGCCGGAACGCGTGATCGGGCTCCACTTCTTCAACCCGGTCCACCGCATGCAGCTCGTCGAGATCGTCGTCGGAAAGCAGACCGACGCAGCCGTCGCGGAACGGGCTCTGAAGTTCGTGCAGCAGATTGGACGGCTGCCCGTGATCGTGAAGGACAGCCCGGGCTTCGTCGTGAACCGCATCCTCATGCCCTACCTCGTCGAAGCCGGGCTCCTGTTCGAGCAGGGCGCGTCCGCGCACGACATCGACCGCGCGATGCTGGCGTTCGGCATGCCGATGGGTCCGCTGCGGCTGCTCGACGAAGTGGGCATCGACGTCGCGTACCATGTCGCCCGGCACCTCTCCGACAAGTTCGGCGCGCGCATGCCCATGCCGGCGCTGCTCGAGGAAATGATGAAAGCCGGCCTGCTCGGGAAGAAAACCGGGAAAGGTTTCTTCCTCTATCAGAACAAGCATGACACGCAGGTGAATCCGGAAGCCCTCAAATTCGTGAAATCCTCCGGTTCGCCTCCTGCCGAACCGGAGAAGCGTATGGTCCTCCTGATGGTCAACGAAGCCGCGCGTTGCCTTGAGGAACAGGTGGCCGCCGCTCCGGAGGATATCGACTTCGCCATGATCATGGGCACGGGGTTCGCGCCGTTCCGCGGCGGGCCTCTCCGCCACGCGGACAGCGAGGGCCTGGGCCGGGTCACGGACGCGCTGAAAGCATTTGCGGAAAAGGACCAACGGTTTGAGCCCTGCAAACTACTGGTTTCACTGGCGGGGGGCGGTGGGACTTTTTACGGGAGTCGATGAACGAAAACGTGGAGCGTTGAGCGTGGGAGCGTGCGGAGCGTGATCGATGAACGCTCCCAGGCTCTGATGCTCCAACGCCCCGGGACGAGGGGAAAATGAGCGAACAAATAGATACCTCGAAAATGTCCGAAGGCAAACGCGCCGCGCTGGAAATGACCGAGGCCGCGCGCGACGAGAAACCCCAGTACCGAAGTTTTGGGGGCGGCCTGTTCATGGGCCACCTCGACTGGTCGCTCCTGTATCCATTCCCGGAGCAATCCGCGGAGGACCGCAAGGCAGGCGAGCCGTTCCTGGCCAAGCTCGCGGATGTCCTGAAACGCTCGGACCCGGATGAGATCGACCGCACGGGCGAAATTCCGAAGTCCGTGATCAATGAACTCGCCGCGATCGGCGCGTTCGGCATCAAGATTCCCACCGAGTACAAAGGCCTCGGCCTCTCGCAGGTGAACTATTGCCGCGCCGCCATCCAACTCGGCAGCGTATGCGGCAACATCACCGCGCTCATTTCGGCCCACCAGTCCATCGGCGTGCCGCAGCCGTTGATTCTTTTCGGCACCGACGAGCAGAAACGGAAATTCCTGCCGCGTGTCGCGACGGGCGAGATTTCCGCGTTTGCCCTTACCGAGGCGGCGGTCGGGTCCGACCCTGCGCGGATGCAGACGCGAGCGGAGCCGACGCCGGACGGCAAGCACTTCATCCTGAACGGCGAAAAGCTCTGGTGCACCAACGGCACCTGCGCGGGCCTGCTGGTCGTCATGGCCAAGACGCCTGCGAAGACGGTCGATGGCAAGACGCGCGACCAGGTCTCCGCCTTCGTTGTCGAGACCAACGCGCCCGGCGTGAAGGTCCTGCACCGCTGCTATTTCATGGGCCTGCACGCGCTGTACAACGCCGTCGTGGAATTCAAGGACGTGAAGGTCCCGCGCGAGAACCTCATCCTCGCCGAGGGCAGGGGTCTGAAGGTAGCGCTTTCCACCCTGAACACCGGCCGGCTGACCCTGCCCGCCGCCTGCATCGGGCTGGCGAAGCGCTGCATTGAAATTTCCACGAAATGGACAAAGGAACGCGTGCAGTGGGGTTCGCCTATTGGCCAGCACGGCGCGATTGCGGACAAGATCGCGCGCATGGCGGCGGACACGTTCGCGATGGAATCGATGACGCTCCTGACGGCGGCGCTGGTCGACCGTCACGAAACGGACATCCGGCTCGAGGCGGCGATGTGCAAGATGTGGGGCACCGAGACCGCGTGGCGCATCATCGACGATACGATGGAACTGCGTGGCGGACGCGGGTACGAGACCGCGCAGTCCCTCAAAGCCCGCGGCGAGGAAGGCATCGCCGTGGAGCGCTGGATGCGCGACTGCCGGATCAACATGATCTTTGAAGGCTCGAGCGAGATCATGCGGCTTTTCATTGCGCGCGAGGCGCTGGACACGCACCTGAAAACCGGCGGCGCGGTCCTGAACACCAAACTGCCCATGTCCCAGCGCCTGGGCGCCGCCGCGAAGGCAGCAGGTTTTTATGCTACGTGGTATCCCAAGCAGTGGCTGCCCTTCGGCAGCGACGGGCATCACGGGATGGACGCTCGCCTCGCGCGCCACGCCGAATACGCCTCGGCGACCAGCCGGCGGCTGGCGCGTTCCTTGTTCCACGCGATGGCCAAGCGCGGGCCGAAGCTCGAGCGCGAGCAGATGCTGCTCGGCCGCTTCGTTGAAATCGGCACGGAGATCTTCGCCATGGCCGCGAGCTGTTCGCGCGCGCAGGCCATGATCAAGGCCGGCACGCCGCCGGACCAGGTCCTGCCCGTGGTCGACTACTTCTGCCGCGAAGCGCGCCGCAAGATCGAAGCGCGCTTCCACCACGCCTGCTGC
>JAZDKY010000155.1:0-12431 GCA_043802525.1 bacterium | reverse complement strand
GAACGTCGTCTGCGCGTTGGCCATCGTCGCGGTCAGGTCAATGTCATCCGCGGCGCCGTCCCCGTCGATGTCCCGGGACGGGTCCTTGCTCAGGTACTGCACGTTCTCCTTCCCGTAGCCGCGGTAGAGAAGAATGTTGTACGCGTTGTTCGCCAGATAATCGGTTGAGGGCCACAACGGATCCTCGCCGCCCTTTGTGCCTGCGATCATCACCGCCTTGCCCGCTTTCGCGATCTCCGCCGGACTGATCACGTTCAGGTACGCACGTCCGAACCTCGCATCGCCGTCCCAGGCTTCCGCCACGTCCACGCAGTCGGACGTGGAGCCGGCTTCGTACAGGACGGATGTGACGCTCAGGGACGTAAGGAACCCGCCGCTGGGGTTCTCCAGTCCAAACCACGTGATCGTGTTGGTCGAGCCGGACGCGCCCAACGTCACCGTGTTCTCCGCCACCACGGTTTTCCGCGACGGCCTCACCACCAACTGCGGACACAGCGCCACAGCGCCGTTCGTCGCGGCCGTCACACGCCCCAGCCGATTCAGCACCAACGCCTGATCGTTCGTATCGACCGTTCCGTCGAGGTTCATATCCCCCGGCAGGTAGCCTGTGCGCCCTGTTTGCTGCTGCACGATCGTGACATCGGCGTTCCTGACACGCCCATCGCCATCCGCGTCGCCGGCCAACAGCCCCCACACGCCCGCTTCCAGTTCCACGGCTCCATTCGTCCCGCCGGCATACTGGGCGGAAGCCGTTGTGAAGTCATAGCTGACCAGCGTGTTCGTATAGGCCACCGGCTGCACCGACATCGCCGAGAGATGGTTGCGGTGTTTGATCACCACGTAATAGGAGCGATTCGGCGTGCACTCCAGGCGCAGCCCCGGCGCGCCCTCGTCGGTCAGGAGCACGCCGTCGTCGCGGATAAACGCACTGCGTGAAGCCGCCACGGCCAGACCGTTTGTTTCCAGCAACTCGGCCAGAACCCAGTCGACCGCATTGGTCGGAATCGCTTCGGCCAGCCGTGAATCCTCGCAGTAGGGAGACAGGCCCGGGATCGACAGCGCCGAAATCATCGCGTTGCTCGCCGCGTCGTACGGCCCTTCCAGCAATGCGCGCGCGTCTGTGGACATGGTGTACTCGTACGCACCCATGTCCACGCGGCTGTTGAAGATGCGCGGATTGCCGTCCATGTCCAACGATTCCGTCATCCAAGCCTCGTTCCGGCCGGCGTCGATGCACGGCGAGTCGGCCCTCAGCCGCAGGTTCGTTACCGCCACGTTCACGAACGACGGCGCGTTGGTGATGTTGCCCGCCCCGCCCGGATCGGGGGTGGTGCAGGAATTGGTCAAATACGTGCCGACGGTGTAATTCGCTCCGCTGGGCGCCGTGTTGTAGTAGACAATGCAGTTGAAGAGCCTGCCGCCACTCACCCCGCCGCTGTCATGACTCGCCGAATTGCCGGAGATCGTGCAGTTGTACTGCGTGCCACCAGACGCCCCGCCACCGTGGCTGTAGAAAGCTCCAACCGCTGAGTTGCCCGAGAGCGTGCAGTTATACAGCGTGCTACCGTCCGCCCCACCACTGGATTTGGCCGAGTTGCCGGAAAGCGTGCAGTGGTTCAGCGTGCCACCAGACGCCCCGCCACCGGATTTGGCCAAGTTGCCGGACAGCGTGCAGTTGTACAATGTGGCGACGTACGCCCCCCCGCCGTAGTAGGCGGCCCTGTTGCCAGCGAGCGTACAGTCGTTCAGCATGCCGTTGTACGCTCCCCCACCCCAGCTGGCCGAGTTGCCGGAAAGCGTGCAGTGGTTCAGCGTGCCGTAATACACCCCACCGCCATAGCTATTCGCGGAGTTGCCGATGATGATGCAATTGGAGACCACCGGGGCAGAGTCATGACACCACAACCCACCGCCACTAAGTTCCCGATAGGGATCCCCTGACGAGCGCGTCGCCCCGTTCGTCAGCGTGAACCCGATCAGGCTGGCGCCGTTCGTCATGTAGACGCAACGCACGGCGGCATCGCCATTGGTCGTTGCAGGATCCTTGGCCCCCCTGATCACCGTCACAGTCGGCCCATTCACGCTGCGCACCGTGATCGGCTTGTGGATCACCACCCGGTTCGTCAGCAGGTCGGTGACTGCCGGATACCCCTTCACACCCCCCGTCTGGTAGACCCCGTTACTGACCCACACCGCACCGCCAACAATGCACACCTCCACCGCCGCCTGGATGTTCGTCGCCGCCGTCACCCAATTGGTAAACGGCGCCACATGCCCGCCCCCCGGCGACACGTAGTACGTCGCGGATTCCAGCGACACCACCTGCACGGTCACGGTCGCCGCAACGCTGACGGTGTAGTTCGATGCCTCCAGGACCACGTCATACACCCCCGCCGTCGCAAACGGGTGCAGGACCAGGCAATCGTTCGTGGCAACCCCACCGTCTCCAAACGACCACGTGTAGCCTCGCGCCCGCCCCCCGATATCCGTTTGGAACTCCACCGCGTAACCGATTACTACGTTGGTGGCTTTCGCTACGATGCCAACCGTCAGCGCGCCCGTGACCCCCGAGGCCCAGTACTCGTCAATGCCGATATCCACCGCCGTGCCGTTCGTGCGCGGCTCACCATCCATGTCCAGCGCCCATGAAACAAACGCGTTGCTCCCCACGTTCAGACAAGGCGAGGTCTGCAACAAATGGGGATTCCGCAGGCTCACAATATCGGGTCGATTCGTAATATTTCCCACACCGCCCGGATTCGGGTCGGTGCAGGAATCTTCAAATGAACCTCCCCTGTAGTTCGGCCCGTTGGGCGCCGTGTTGTAGTAGACAATACAGTTGTACAGCGTGGCGCCATCCGCCCCGCCGCCGCTATTCGCTGCCGAGTTACCGATGAGCGCACAGTTTCTCAATGTGGCCCAATACGCCCCGCCGCCGTAAAGTGCCGTGTTGCCGGAAAGCGTGCAGTTATACAGGCTGCCATAGGACGCACCGCCTCCGGAACTGCCCGCCGAATTCCCGGCGAACGTGCAGGTGTACGACTTGCTGTAGAGTGCACCGCCCCCCATCACACCTGCCGAGTTACCGGAAAGCGTGCAGTTGTACAGCGCACCGAAATACGCACCACCGCCATCCGAACTGGCCGAGTTACCGGTAATTATGCAATTTGAGACCACCGAAGACCAGTCCGGACACCACAGTCCGCCACCAGACCCTTGAAGGGTGCCCGAGACTAGTCGTGTCGCGCCATTCGTGAGCGTGAACCCGATCAGGCTGGCGCCGTTCGTCATGTAGACACAGCGCACTGCGGCATCACCGTTAGCGACCGAGCCGGAATGGTATCTCCCCTTGATGCTCGTAAACGCCGGCCCGTTGACGCTCCGCACCGTGATCGGCTTGTGGATCGCCACCCGGTTCGTCAGCAGAACCGT
Source organism: bacterium (assembly GCA_043802525.1). GTDB lineage: Bacteria > Verrucomicrobiota > Kiritimatiellia > CAIVKH01 > CAIVKH01 > JAZDKY01. The sequence goes on along the minus strand of JAZDKY010000155.1, from coordinate 8,999 downwards.
GACCACCGGATATCCCGCGACGCCACCCGTGTCGTACACCCCGTTGGTCACCAACACCAACCCGCCAACAAATGCCACGTCCACCGCAGCCTGAATACTGGTCGCCGCCGTCACCCAGTTGGTAAACGGCGAGACATGACCACCCGCCGGCGCCACGTAGTACGTAGCCTCCTCCTGCGTCAGTACATGCATGGTCACCGTTGCTGCGACACTGACCGCATAGTTCGACACCTCCAGCACCACGTCATATACCCCCGCCGTCTCAAAGGTACGCACAACCAGGCACTTGTTCGTGTCGTACCCCCCATCTCCGAACGACCACGTGTACCCCCGAGCCCGTCCTCCAATGTCCGTCTCAAACACCCATGGATAGCCCGCCACCACATTCGTGGATTCGACGATGATCGCCACCGTCAGTCCGCCCGTGACCCCGGCCGCCCAGTACTCGTCGCTCCCCATGTCCACCGCCACGCCATTGGTGCGAGGCTCGCCGTCCGAGTCCAACCCCGATGAAACAAAATCGTTGTCTCCCGTGTCCAGACAGGTGGAGCCCTCCAGGAGACGAGGGTTCCGCCGGCTGACGATGCCGGGCGCGTTTGTGATGTTGTCTGTGCCGCCGGGATCCGGAACGGTGCAGGAATTGGTCAACGAGCTCGACAAGTAGTTCGGCCCGAAGCTTGCTTCATTGTAGTACACAATGGAGTTGTACAGCGTGCAGTTATCCGCCCCACCGCCGTAAGTTGCCAAGTTACCGGAGAGCGTGCAGTTCTTCAGCATGGAGTCGCGCGCCCCGCCACCGAAGTCCGCCGAATTGCCGGAGACCGTGCAGTTGTTCAACCTACCGTTGTATGCCCCGCCACCATAACTCGCCGAGTTGCCGATCAGCGTGCAGTTGTTCAGCCTGCCGCTATATGCCCCACCGCCGCTCCAGCCAGCCGAGTTGCCCCAAATGACGCAGTCGAGAACCACCGCATTCGTGCTCTGGCACCACAACCCACCGCCACTGCGTTCCCGATCGGAATCCCCTGACGAACGTGTCGCTCCATTCGTGAGCGTGAACCCAATCAGGCTGGCGCCGTTCGTCAGGTAGACGCACCGCACCGCCGCATTGCCGTTGGTGACCGATCCCGAATGGTATCTCCCCTTGATGCTCGTAAACGCCGGCCCGTTGACGCTCCGCACCGTGATCGGCTTGTGGATCGCCACCCGGTTCGTCAGCAGATTTGTGACTGCGGGATATCCAACGATCCCACCCGTGTCGTACATGCCGTTGGTCACCCACACCGTGTCGCCATCCGACGACACATCGATTGCCGCCTGGATGTTTGTCGCCGCCGTCACCCAGTTCGTGAACGGCGCCGCATGCCCGCCCGACAGCGAGACATACCTCATCTCCGCGAACGACGTGGTAGAACTGACTATTAGACCCAAACCAAGCGCGATTTTCAAAAGACCCCCGCGACCTCGTGCCGCGGGGGAATCAGTTTGGCGGCTGTAGACCGACGTCAGCCCCCCCCAGCTGGCGACCGGCGGGTGGACGCGCCGGTCGCAAGCTGGCGGGGGTCTCAAAGCTGGATCACGCGCGTGTCCATGGACTTGAACAAGGAATTCGCGGAAAGCGCTGGCCCACACGCGCGACAAGGCATCAACCCCGGTTCCCACAACCCTATCCCCCCCCTCGCATGCTTCGACCGTCTCCGCAACTATCAGCATGGAAAAGGATACCCCGGCCCAGCCGCACTGTGCAGCCATAGCCTGCATCCCTTATCCCACACGGAGCCGTGACTATTTAGTCTTGTAAGAAGGCCAGGCCTTATCGCGCTCCCTGGATCCACGTCGGCCTGACAACAGGCACGGCTTCGTTCCAGCCCCACTTCTGGAATTGGTACAGCGCCGTGCTGCGTTGAATGTACCAGTCGCCCGTGGCCGCGTCGTAGACGGCCAGGTCCGTGCGCCCGTCACCGTCGTAGTCCGCCGGCACAGCTTCGCCGCCGGACCACCCGAAGTGTTCCTTCCGCAGCGTCGAACCCACGCTTTCCAGGATGTGCCACCAGCCGCTCGACTGATGGTAAACGGCCAGGTCCGCCACCCGATCGCCGTCGTAGTCGCCCTGCACCGGGAACGCCTCGGCCCAGCCGAAGTTCTGGACGCGCATAGCACCGTTCGAACTCTCCAGCACATACCAGTCGCCCGCCTCCGGGTGGTAAACGGCCAGATCAACCTTGTGGTCGCCGTCAAAGTCGGCCGGTACGGGCCGCGCCGCACTCCAGCCCCAGTTGCGAAGCCACAACTGGCCGTCGCTGCTCTTCAGGATGTACCAATTCCCGGCCCCAGGGTGGTAAACCGCCATATCCGTCTGCCCATCGCCATCATAGTCACCGGGCACGGGCACCGCTTCCTGCCAGCCCCAGTTCTGCAACCGGAACGAACGGTCGCTGCTCCGCAGGATGTACCAGTTGCCGCTCCCCGGATGATAAACGGCAATATCCGCGACGCTGTCGCCATCATAATCGCCCGGGACCGGCACGGCCTCGGACCAGCCCCAATGCTCCTGCCACGGCGCGCCGGTGCCGGGCAACCGGATGTACCACGCGCCGCCCTCGGGATGGTACACGGCGACATCGCTGATGCCGTCGCCCGTGAAATCGGCGATCACGCGCGGGAAGGAAGCAGGATCGAACGGATCGGTCCCCTGCGCGACCTCTACGAAATCGTTCCGCCCGTCATGATCCCAGTCCGGATCCGCAGGCGACGTGCCGGTATTCGTGCGGCTCACATAGACGCCGGTGCCCGTCTCCACCCAGTCGGGCAACCCGTCGCCATCCGTGTCACGCTCCTTATCCATGGGGTCCGATCCAGATCCGATCACGTTCATGTACGCCCGCCCGAACATCGCATCCCCGTCCCACGCCTCCATCACGTCCACGCAGTCCGACGTCATCCCCGCTTGGTACACCACCGACGTGGCGTTCAGCGTCGTCGACGTCCCCCCGCTCGGAACCTCCAGTTCCAGCCACGTGATCGCGTTCGTCGAGCCGGAAGCGCCCAGGATCACCGCGTTACCCGTCACCATGGTTTTCCATGACGGCCTCACCACCAGTTGCGGACAGAGCGCCACCGCGCCGTTCGTCGCCGCCGTTACACGCCCCAGCCGATTCAGCACCAGTGCCTGATCGTTCGTATCGATCAGGCCGTCCAGGTTCATGTCCCCCGGCAGGTAACCCGTGCGGCCTGCTTGCCGCTGCACGATCGTGGCGTCGGCGTTCCTGACGCGCCCATCCCCGTCCGCGTCACCGGCCGGGAGCCCCCACACCCCGGCTTCCAATTCCACCGCTCCGTTCGTCCCGCCCTGGTACTGACTCGAGTCCGTTGTGAAGTCGTAACTGACCAGCGTGTTGGTATAGGCCACCGGGTGCGCCGACATCGCCGAGAGGTGGTTGCGGTGTTTCACCAGCACGTAGTAGGAATGGTTCGGCGTGCACTCCAAGCGTACGCCCGGCACACCCTCGTCGGTCAAAAGCACGCCGTCCTCACGGACAAACACGCTGCGTGAGGCTGCGACGGCCAGACCGTTGGTCTCCAGGAGCTGGGCCAGGACCCAGTCCACCGCGTTGATCGGAATCGCCGTCGCGTTTCGTGGATCTTCGCAGTAGGGGGCGTTCGTCGGGATGGACAGCGCCCCGATCATCGCGTTGCTCGCCATGTCATACGGCCCTTCGAGCAGTGCGCGCAGGTCGCTCGCGATCGTGTACTCGTGCGCCCCCATGTCCACGTGGCCGTTGAAAATGCGAGGCGCTCCGTCCAAATCCGTACCGCCGGTCATCCACGCCTCATTGCGCCCGGCGTCGATGCACGGCGAGTCGGCCCTCAACCGCAAATTCGTCGCCGCCAGGTCCACGAACATCGGTTCGTTGGTTATGTTCCCGGCTTCGGGCGGCAGCGGCGTCGTGCAGGAGTTGGTCAAATACGTGCTGGCGGTGTAATTGAGCCCGCTGGACGCCGTGTTGTAGTAGACAACGCAGTTGTACACCGTGCCACGATACGCCCCACCGCCGGAAGAGCCCGCCGAGTTGCCCGAGAGTGTGCAATTGTTCAGTGTGCCGTAATACGCCCCGCCACCGTAAAAGCTCACCGAGTTGCCCGAGAGTGTGCAGTTGTTCAGCGTGCCGTAGTACGCACCGCCACCCAGTTCCGCCGAATTTCCCGAGACCGCGCAGTTGTACAGCGTGCCGTAGTACACTCCACCGCCCAGCCACGCCGCGTTGCCGGAAAGCGGGCAGTTGTTCAGCGTGCCGTAATAGGCTGCACCGCCCAGCCACGCCGCGTTGCCGGAGAGCTGGCAGTTATTCAGCGTGCCGTAGTACGCACCGCCGCCGTAATAATTCGCCGAGTTGCCGGTGATGACGCAATTGGAGACCACCTGAGACAAGCTCTGACACCACACTCCGCCACCACTGCGTTCCCGATAGGAATCCCCTGACGAGCGCGTCGCACCATTCGTGAGCGTGAACCCGATCAGGCTGGCGCCGTTCGTCATGTAGACACACCGCACCGCGGCATCGCCGTTGGTGACCGATCCGGAATGGTATCTCCCCTTGATGCTCGTAAACGCCGAGCCATTGACGCTCTGCACCGTAATCGGCTTGTGGATCGCCACCCGGTTGGTCAGCAGATCCGTGACCTCCGGATATCCCGCCACACCCCCCGTGTCGTACACGCCGTTGGTCACCCAGAGTGTGTCACCCTCCGACGAGACGTCGATCGCCGCCTGGATGCTCGTCGCCGCCGTCACCCAGTTCGTGAACGGGGCCACATGGCCGCCCGATGGCGAGATATATCGTTCCTCCGCCCTGACCGTGGCAGAGCTTAGGATTAGAACAAAGAATAGGCGCAAAGATCGCACCCCCACGCGGCGCCCCTCGCCACCACGCAATAAGCCATCGCCCACGGTTCTCACAACCTTGTTTCCTCTCACGTGCTTCGACCGTCTCCATAACTATCAGCATAGCAAGGAATACCCCGGCCCAGCCGCGCTGTGCAGCCATGCTGAGTGAGTGCCCGCTAAAGCACCTGCCCGCATTGCTTCGCAAAGCGATGCAGGCGGGCGCCAAACACACGAAGACAAGGGAACCCATCGTTGAAGATCTGAACAGGAGGAAACGGAGCGAACAGAGATGAATTCCACCCTTCTCCGTTTCCTCTGTTGGCTCCTGTTCGAAACAACACGCATCCCTTGTTCGAAACGGCCTCAGGGTTGACCAAGACGATCCTTCTTCCTGCCCGAGAAGAAATGTGAAGATTTATTCTGATTGAAACCACCGAACACACTGAAAACACTGAAGGAAGATTCCGAACCTTCAGTGACCTCCGTGGGCCTGCCCGCCTTCGGAGGGCTCAGTGGTTTCCTTCTTCGGTTGCGGCTGTGCCATCTTGGGTATTTCGTGGTTTCCTCGATTGAAAGTCAACCGGCAAACCCCTACGGAAGTGACATGCGCCCTCGGCGGGTTTGGCGCTTGATCGGGCCGCTCTTTCTCATGAAGATGGGCAGCCCATCGAGAACCTGTCATGGATACCGTCGCCAGCACATCGCCGGAAACCGTGGAGCATCGCATATCCCGGCCAGGCCTGATCGCTCTTGCCTTGGCGACACTCGCCCTGTGCGGTATTCGAACCATCACCCATGCTGATTTCTGGATCCACCTCGCCGCCGGCCGCGAAATTCTCCGGAACGGCCTGCCCGCCCACGACCCGTTCTCGTTCGCCACGCCGGGCGCGCTCGCATGGCTCAACAGTTCATGGCTGTATGATGCCCTCCTCGCCATCATCTGGAACTCAGGTGAAGCGCCTTTCACCACCCTCGCCCACGTGGCCACTGCGGCGCTTGCGTTTGTGATCCTGCTTCCCGCGGCGCGCAGGCTGGCCAACGACACGAGCATTGCCGTCGCGTTGATCATCTGCGCCTGGCTCCTTGCACCGCAGTTCGAGCCGCGTCCCTTCATATTCTGCCTCCCGCTGCCTGCCGTCTTCATCACCTCGCTCTCAACCCGCCGCCCCGTTCGAACCCTCGCCATGGTGCTGCTTCCGGTTCAGCTTCTGTGGACGAATCTCCACGAATCCTTTTTTCTCGGTCCCGCCATGGCGGCCCTGTTCGCGATCGAGGCCTATCTTTCCGAGGAGGAGGAACAGGCTGCGCGCTTCCGGGGCCTCGCCGTGCTCACCGCGGGATTGTTCGCGGTAACCTTCGCCAATCCGTTCGGCATCCGGTTGTGGCAGCACGTCCTGCAGTCCGTGGCGAACCCGACCTATAACGTTCTGCTCGAATGGATATCGCCGTTCAGCAGCCAGTTTACCTTCGGGTTCGGCAAGTACCTTGTCACAGCCACGCTCGTGATCATCGCATCCGGATTCGTCGCGTACCGCAGGCGCCTTCCCGTGGCGCTCACGTCGCTCGCCGTGCTAAGCGCCTTTGCCTTGATCCGTACGTCACGCTACGTCGATGCGTGCGCCATCCTGGCCTTTCCTTTTCTATGCCTGAGCCTCCGGTCCATCGGCGACGCGGCGCGCGCCGGGCTGGAGCGCATCGGTCTGGCGCACCACGCCATCCGCATCCACGGCAGCGTGTTGCTCGCGGTCCTCCTCGCGGCCCTCTCGGCCGGGAGCCTGATGAGCAACCTCTTCTATAACCGGTGCGGCAGCGCCGCTTCGTTCGGGACCGGCATCCAGTACGAGCTGTTTCCTGACGGTGCCGTTCGGGTTCTCCTCCAGCAGGCGGGCTTCCCGGAACGCGCCCTTAACCTCGCAGCGGACGGGGGGTTTCTCGCATGGACACTGCCCGATCGAAAAATCTTCACGGACACGCGGGATACGCTGTATGGCACGAAGTTCTACCAGGATTTCGGAAAGGCGTTGCTCGGCGACGCGGAGTTGTGGAACCACATCCTGAAGCAATGGAAGCCGGAAGCTGTCATCATGAATTGTTGCTGGACCGGTGCGGGTGAGTCGGTCCGGAGACTGCTCGCCTCCGCGCAGTGGCGCCTGGCCTATTTCGATGGATCAACCGCCGTTTTGCTGAGCCCCGTTTCCGCGAACCGGTCGCTGCTTCAAAATCCATCGTTGCAGGCCGCGGGGTTGGAGGCGCTGGAAACGGCGCGGCGCAGCTACCAGGATCGCGTGGCCCGCGAGCGATTCCCTCCGAACCCACCGGCCTTGATCGGCGCGGGCGGCGTACTTCAAGCGCTGGGGCGGTTCAAAGAGGCCGAAGCCATCTTCAGCCTGCTGGTCAAGGGCGCACCCTCGATGACCATGGCACGGGCGTCTCTCGGTGCCTGTCAACTTCAAACCGGCCGCTACGAGGAAGCCGCGAGGAACCTCGATAGGACCGTAGCCCTGCTTCCGAAAAACGTCATGGCCTGGTTTTGGCTGGAGAAGGCCTACCGCCTCCTGGGCCGGGAGAGTGACGCCGCGATGGCGCATGCAAAGGCGCGCGCGCTGAATCCTCGCCTCATCGATTACCTGTCTCAAACCGGCATGGCACAGGGCGCATCGACAGGATCTGATACCGGGGCACAATGATAATCGGCATATTGGGACGCGGCATGGCGCGCCAGTCCCTATGATCGCGGCGCGCGAGGGACCGCGCGCCCTACCCGCGAACAAGTGCCAGTTATCTCTTGGAATGGGTGTGATACCGGGTCGAGTTGAATAAAGGTGCAAACTCGCTGGAGGGACAGCCTCCCGCCTTCGTTTCATCGCGTATCGCGCGATTTCAACTACGGCGAGGCTCGCCGCAGCTTCCTGAGCGGAGGCGGCCGGCTGTCCGATTCGGGCAGGCGGCCGCCTTCGCCAAGGCTACGGCGCGCCAGGGGAGCCCGCCCCTCCTGACCATTTCATTGCGCATCAGGCGATGGCGGGCACGGCGATGTCATCGTCCAGAGGAGGGCCGGCGCTCGCTTGCGAACCACAATAATGGCTTCACCCGGCTCAATCACATAGTCCTCCGCGGGTCCCGAGCGGGGCACGGTGAACTCACAACGCGAAGTCTTTGCATTGAGCCATATCCTCGCCTTTGGCGCCTGGACCGATCCCTGCCCGTTCGCATTGTTCAGGATCCGGATTTCATCAGACCGGGCTACGTTGATCCCGCCCTCGAAACCGGCCTCTATGAGGCCAAGGTCCCTCACCCGTACGGGACAGGGATAGGGCCAACCCACCACGTGGTAGTTCGTCGCGCCCGCCACACCGGCAAGTTCCCTGGCGACCGGTCCGGATGGCACCCGACCAGTTACCACGAGTTTCTGCGCTGCTGCACCGGCCGGCAGGCGAATGTTGAAACCTTCTCCGATCGGAAGCGTGGCCGCGTCGGCGATCCCGCCGGTGCTGTACATCCAATGCCCATCCTCCGACAAACGGTAGTAGACAGCCTGTGGCCGCGCGTCCGTGGCCCCACCGTAAGTGAAAATAATCGTGGAATCAGCGTCAGCCTGGCCCGCCGGAAGCGATCCGGAGGGGAACACATCCGCAAGAGCGTCACGATCCGGCCGCACAGGGATGGAGATGAAATTTTCTCCGGCCACGAGGCTGAACGTGATCGACGAGCGGGAACCATCACCCGCGGCGGAGCCCCTGGCGACCGCCATGAACATGCAGAGCAGGAAAAAGTTCACACAACGCATCGTGGGGGTCCCGCTACGGATTGATGTTCTTACCAGGCACCGAGTAGTAGAGCGTGTTGGTCCACGTCAGGCTCGGACCCCGCTTCCTCACCACGATGAGCGCCTCGCCAGGCTCCACCACGTAGTTCTCCGCCGAGCCCGAGTACGGCACCGAGAACACGAAGTTCGACGCGTTGTTCATCCAGATCCTCCGCTTCGGCGCCATCATCGACCCGATCCCCTGCGAGTTGTCCAGGATCCGGATCTCGTCCGACCGCTGCACGTTCACACCGCCCTTGAACCCGGCGCCTTTCAACCCCAGGTTGCTGATCGTCACCCGGTACGGCA
>JAZDKY010000154.1:0-26902 GCA_043802525.1 bacterium | reverse complement strand
GCTCAAAGACGCCGCGCGAACACTGGGATTTGACCTCGTTCCCGCCGTCGGGAGTTGAAGTTTCAGGCTAGTTCGGCCCCCGGCCGCGGCCGGATCGTTCAAGTGAGAAACATCAAGCCTGGCTTGAAGTTTCAGGCTAGTTCGGCCCCGGCCGCGGCCGGATCGTTCAAGTGAGAAACATCAAGCCTGGCTTGAAGTTTCAGGCTAGCGCGTCGCGCACCATGCCGATCAGCATGTGAGCCTGGTAGGGCTTCTGGATGAAACCCGCGATCTCTCCGGGCTCAAACTGCCCGGCCACTGAGTCCCCCGCGTAGCCGCTGGTGAGAATGACGGAGACACCGGGCTTGATCCTGACGATTTCCCTGTATACGGCCTCGCCGTCCATACCCGGCATGTTCAGGTCCAGAACGACCACGCGGATATCATCCTTCGCGGCCTGGAACATGTCGACCGCCTTCCGCCCGTCCGTCGCGGTGCACACCTTGAAACCCTCACGCTCCATAAGCCGACGAACCACGTACAGTACACTGTCTTCGTCATCCACCAACAGCACGGTTGCCCCGATTCCGGGTTTGCCGGGCTCTTGCACATGGGCAGGTTCGCGATCCATGGTCGAGTCTCCTCAGGCAACAGAATCGTACATGCCGCACCCGTTGTCCACCACTGAGAACCCGGAACGGCCTGGCCTGCTCGCGGTCAGTGGATATCCGGCATTTCCTTGAAGTCGCTCTTCTGCCGCACGTTCAACTCCCACAGCTTGGCATACTTGAGGAAAGCGCCGAACGAACACGTGCACGCGATGATGAATCCATGCGCCCCGTCGAGGAAACCGCCCCGCAGGAAGTAGCCTTTCACAAAATGGATCAACGGGCGGAAGAGCAGGTCACTCCACCTGAAGCGCGTGTCCTGGACGAATTTCTGCTGCGATGTGATGGTCGAAAACCGGTTCATCTGCTCAATCTGGTCGCGATAGTCATCGTACGTGTAGTGCCACACCGGGTTCGCGAGCCGTTTGACCGGACCCGTCACCACCACGTGATCGTGCGGTTCCTGTCCTTCGGACCGGCCCGCGTCTTTCCGGAACAGGCGGAGCTTCACGTCCGGATACCACTCGCCGTGGCGTATCCACTTGCCATTGAAATATACCAGCCGCGGGAATTCGTAGCCCGCAAACACGCCGTTCGCGCGGTCGAGTTCATCCTGAATTTCGTCGCGCAACGCGGGCGACACCTCCTCGTCGGAATCGAGGAACAACAGCCACGGATACCGGGCCAACTCGCGTATGACATTGCGCTGGCCCACGTAGCCCAGCCAGTCGTGCTGATCAATGCGGTCCGTGAACTCGCGGCATATCTCGACCGTGCGGTCGGTGCTGTGGCTGTCGACGACCACGATCTCGTCGCACCACGCCAGGCTCTCGAGGCAGCGGCGGATCTTCCGCTCCTCGTTGAAGGTGATCACGCAGGCAGATATCTTGTCACGCATGGCAGTCACTCCTTGTCGTGTTCGGCTGATAGGACTGCGGCCGGGGCACACCCGGTGGCCTCCGCCCCGGTGACAGCGTCTGCGGACACCGCATCGGTCGCCGGGGAAAGCAACGTCCGGGGGCGCGCCGTCTCGTCCTGCAATTCATTCCCGCGGTAAACCTGCACGATGTAACCGTGGAATTGCCTGCGGCCGTCGGGCGCCGGGTCGGCGAACCGGAAACCCTTCGGCACCACGTAACTGACGGTGACCGACTTTTCCTCGCCCGGTGCCCAGAGCCCGCGCGGCACGATCGGATCGCGCGGCGCGATGGCGCGCGTCAGCAATACGCTCCCGGTGTCGAGGTCTTCATCGAAGAACCAGGCCTCCACCCGGACGCTGCCGTCCTCGATCACCTCGTCCGCCGCGACGGGCGCAAGGGTGATGTCGAACACGCGCATCTCGTCATAGTCCTCCGTCTGCGGGAACCTGCGCTGCGTGACCAAGGCGATCCTGACGACGGGCGAAGACGCCTTGGCAACCTCGCGCAACTGCCCGCCCAGGCGGGCGCGCTCCGCAAACGCCCGATCATACTCGGGCGTCTCCGTGCTGCGGTTGACCACCTGCGACCATTGCCCGATCGCCTTCTCCAGCTTGCCCTGCTTCTCATACAGGTTGGCCCGCAACACGTACGCGGGCAGGAAATCCGGGCTCCGCTCGACAAGTTCGCCAAGGATCCGCTCGGCTTCGTCCAACCGGTTGGCCGACAGGGCATCCTGCGCGGCATGAAATGCAATCACGTCGGGCTGTGCTTCCCCCTCCGCGGGCACGCCCGTCGCCGCATCATCGCCTGCAGCATCCAGCGCGGGGGCCGGGGAAGCCACCGCCGTTGCCTGCTTCTCCGCGATGTGGCGCACAGACTTCGCAATGTGCTCGAGGTCCTCGCGCACTTGCCGTATCTGTTCCGTCACTTGCGTCGGCGCGATCTCCATTCCCGCGGGCGGCACGGGTACTGCGACCGGGGCCGGGGCCGACTGCTGCCGGCGCCCCACCCTTGCGCGCCACCACCCGGCGCCGCCGAGGACGGCAAGGACCAGTACCACGACCGCGGCGCGCCGGGCGCGCGCGCCGCCCCACCGCCCCGCCTGCGCTTCCAATTCCGCCTGGACCACGGCCTGAACCAGGAACCGCGTGCGCCCCAGTTCGACCATGTCACCGTGCTTCAGGTGTGCCTCGCGGACCTCCCGCTTGTTTGCCAGGATGCGGTTCATCGAACCGAGGTCCTTGATCACCAGCCCGTCCCGGCGATGCTCCAGCACGGCGTGACGGCGCGAAACCTCCACGTCGTCGAGGACCACCGCGCAGTCCGCGTCCCGGCCGAGCACCATCTGCTCCTCCTCGACCGTAAAGCGCTGGCCCTTCGTCGGCCCGGTCAGACTGATCAACCTGTACATCATGTCGCCCGTATTCTTTCGATCTCGCGCAAAAGATCAACATAAGTGTGGTCATACAGAGACCGGGCGATATCATACCGACGGCAAACCGGAGACCGGCATGAAAGAACGGCGAAAACATCCGAGGTACCCGTACGACGAGACCGTCCACGTGAAGCTCTGCTCCGTGGCGGGCATGGACGATCTCGAAGGCCATGGACTGGTCTGCAAGATGTCGGATATTTCGGAGGGCGGCATCTGTTTCCGCGTGGACCGCGAAATCCCCATCGAGACCGCGATCGAATTGCGCATCGAACTCGCCGCGCCCCCCACGACGTTCATCCACCAGGGCTCTGTCCGATGGGTGCGCGAGATCGACGCCATCAACGGATTCCAGATCGGCGTCGAATTCACGAGCACCGCCCCGGCCGTCCTGCAAATCTGGCGCACCCTGGTCGAACAGATCAAGAAGGATGCGGCAGGACTTGGAACCACCTGAAAAGTTTTGACCGCGGATTGCGCGGATGCCGCGGATGTTTCGGAAAGAAAGATTACTCCAAATTTATCTTATCCGCGAAATCAGCGTAATCCGCGGTTAGATCAGGAATTCCTCGGGCACGGGTCACTTCTTCTCCTCCACCCACCCGATCGCGTTCAGCGCTTTCGCGATTTCCGGGTTCGCCATGAACATGCGCCAGCACAGGCGCGTCCGTGCGTTCTCGATCATGGGCGCGATCGTGCCCATCTCGGTGCCCACGTAGCTCTTCGCATACCAGTCCTCGGCCGGATTGAACGCGCTGCGGAACCCGAATTCGCCCCACAGCTCGGACCCGTACGTGCGGTAGATATGCCGCAGCATGAGGACCGTCTCCTTCGGCGCAAACGGCATCGCGCTCAGCACCGCGTTCGGCGTGATCGTGCCGTTGTCGTTCTTCTTCGGCGACTGCACGCCGTAGCCATTGGGGTTGTCGCTCGCCGACAGCCCCCAGCACAGGTCGCTATATCCTTTGAAGTTCTTCGGATTCGCCGCGCAGTACGCGCGGTTCGCGAGGACCACCTCCCGCGCATGGTCAAAGTAGTTGCAGTACTTGTCCCGCTTGCCGCTCGGATCAAAGCCGACGAACGAATACTCGACGGCGAACAGCGGGCCGCCTCCCTCCGGGCCCACGACCAGCTTGTGCCCGTGGAAGTCCTGGCCGTTCTCGTAGTTCTTCTCCGACGCCCACCCGTCGTAGTACATCGAGGCGGGAATGCCGTGGTTCGGCGCCGCAATCGCCAGCAGGTACGTGATCATCTCTTCGTTGAACCCATAGATCTGCTTGTCCATCCGCCATTCGTAGTCGGGCGACCAGTACCGGTTGAGCCACTTGCTCTTCGGTAGTCGGCGATACCAGTCCCATTCGACCGACTCCCACATCGCCGTCGCGCGCTTCCGTAGCTCCGCCTCCTCCGGCGTGTCGCGGTCGAAATAGCGGCGCACCGTCAGCAGCCCCTGCACGAGATAGGCCGTCTCGACCAGATCGCCACCATTGTCCCATTCGCTGAACGGAATTGTCGCGCCCGTGACGCCGTGGATCCAGTGCGGCCACGCGCCGTGGTGTCGTGTCGCCTTCTCGCCCAGGAAACGGAGAATCTTGAGAATCCGCGCGGCCGCCTCTTCCCGAGTGATGAAACCGCGGTCCGCCCCGACCATCAGCGTCATCAGGCCGAACCCCGTTCCGCCCACCGTGCAGATGTCTCCCGAGCCCTTGCGCTCACGCGCAAGGCCGCTGACCGGGTGCCCGTAATCGTAGAAATATCGAAAGGCCGCCTCCTGCGCGTACGTCACCAGCGTTTTTTCGTGCATGGCGACCGACTCGGCCGTCACGGTTGCGGACGCAGGCGATTCCTGGAACTCGTGGTTGATTGCGGTGACATAATAGAAGTAGGTCTCACCGTTCGAGCGCACCACGTCGCTGTACACCGGAGTCGCGTGAATGGCCTCGTTCCGCGGGAGGAACGAGGCGTTCGCCTGGTCCGCCCGGTAAATGCTGTACCCGATGACGCCCGGCTCGAGGTTCGCATTCCACCGGACGTCGATACGGCCGTCGCGCCCGACGGCCATGACGCCCGTGGGCGCTGCCGGCGCCACCATGGCCGCGGAGCCCGGCTGCGTAACGCGCAGGTCATCGACCCAGACCATGTGCTCCGCGCCGTCGGTCGCACGCTGGAAGAAATAGATCGATTTGACCGCCTTGAAGTCGCACTGCTGACTGCCCGGCGGGATATCCGCCACCGGGATGGCCACGTCCTGCCACGTCGTGGCATCATCATCGATGCCGTCCAGGTAGTCGCCCATCCACACGCGGTCGCTCTTGTGGTTGTTCATGTCTTCCACCGCGATGCCAGGCAAGTCCTGCTTGTCGATCGCCGACGGCCCGTTGACCTTGAACGTGATGAATGTGCACGTCGTGAAATCGTGCCCCATCCAGCCCGCGGTCGCGACGCAGATGCCCCAGTCACCGTTCTTCGATGATGTCCAGCGGAGGAGGAGACTGTCCCGACCGTTGAAAGCGTGCTCGCTCGTGACCGGCACCTTCCCGGCGACAAGCTCCAGTTCGCTCGGCTTCGTCGCAAAACCCCACGAGTGCTCGAACTTCTGGTCCCTGTTCGGGTTGTCGACAAAGAAAATGATGTCCGCCTGCGCGGCGACGGCAAACAGGGCAAGAAAACCAGCAATAAGCGATTTCATGAAAAAACCTCCCGGCAACCATGCTGACAGGTTCCCACGTGAACCGGGCGAAAGTCCACGAAATTGTGGCCGGTGCAGGCGGGCTTCCGGGCCTTGAAACTTCCCACGGCCCTTTTCCCAGTCATTGGAAATTGGCGAAGTCCGGGGGGAGCGCACGCGTCCCGCGTGCCGCCATCGGCCTCCCGCCGATGGCATTCTGATAGCCTTGTGTCCCGTACACGACCGCCGAACGGAGCACGCGAGACGCGTGCGCGCCTCCATCCATCACCAAATTCATTGCTCACCGATCTTGAAGCTCAGGCCATGGACAGCCGCGCCGCTCAGCCTTTCTGCTGCCAGGGACTGACAATGATCTCCGGTTCCTTCCGGGCGGAAGGAGAAGGCTTGGGTTTGGCCTTGGGCTGCGGCGTTTCGTTCAGCTTGGCAAGCACGAACATGGCCGTCGCGGCGGCGAAGCAGATCAGGCCCAACAGGGCCGAGAGCGAATGCGACGAACCGGCCGGCACCGCCTCGATGTACGCCTGCTGCGGGTCGTCAGGATTATAGTGCAAATAGACCTTGGACCCGACAGGATAGATCTTCATCATCCGCAGGATCTCGCCCTTCGTCGTTTCTTTCTCGCTGGAAAAAAGATTTTTCGACCGATAGACAACGCCGTTGATCGCGTACCGGTACGCGATGTCGGGCACGTACGACTTGCGGAACATGCCTATCACGCGCATCTCCGCGTGCATGATGTAGCCCTTCGCGATCGGCCAATCCAGGTCGGCCGTGTCCCGGGTCGTGGCCCATGCGGACCACCCCATCAGCGCCACGCCGGCACAGAACAGGGCAAACATCTCGTACCCCGGGCGGTAGGTCTTGTTTTTCCTGGCCGGCTTCGGCTCCTCGCCACGTCTCAGCTCGTCGACCGTGACGACCGACTCGATTTCAATTTCATCCTTGGATTTCCCCGTCGCCGCGCGGGACGCCACGTAGTTGATCCTCGGCTTCGCTTCCGTCTTCTCGTCCTTCTGGCCTATGACCTCGAAACTGATATCCTCGGCGTCGGTCTCCGTGATGGTCTCCGGGTTGATGCGCATCGTCTTAAGGATGATGTACGCATCGTCCTTGTCGTCCGCTTCGACGGTCGATTCCTTCCCGTTCCCCTTCGCGTCGACATAGGTGTATTTGAAGGTCCGCATAACGCCATTCTAGCCCCAGCGCTTCAAAGCCGCAACCAAAGCGGAGCAAACCGCAGATTCCGCCGGAGGCGGACAAGCACGCAGATGGAATTCGAACCCATCTTTCCCTTTTTGCAAACCGCGGATTACGCGGATATGCTGAAGAAACAAGAAATGCAACGTTAGTGGACAGGACAGAGGACGCGGAGGTTCTCCGGAGCAGTCGCGGTTTGCCGGAACCCTCCGCGCTCCTCCGTGACCTCCGTGGTCAAATCACATCCATATCCGTCATCGCGCCGACGGATGCCGAAGCGACCACGCGCGCGTATTTTGCCAGGACCCCCCGCGTGTACCGCGGCTTCGGCTGCTTCCATTTCGCCAGCCTCTTCGCGATTTCCGCCTTCGGAAGGTCCAGGTTGAGCTGCCGTTTTTCCGCGTCGATCGTGATCGAGTCCCCGTCACGCACGATCGCAAGCGGCCCTCCGACAAAGGCCTCGGGCGTGATGTGGCCAACGACAAACCCGTGACTGCCGCCCGAGAAACGGCCGTCCGTGATCAACGCCACGTCCTTCCCGAGACCTTTGCCCATGACGGCCGAGGTCGGCGCGAGCATCTCGCGCATGCCCGGGCCGCCTCGCGGGCCCTCGTAGCGGATGACGATGACGTGACCCTTCCTGATCGTCCCGTCGAGGATCGCCGCCAGCGCCGTCTCCTCCGATTCGTACACCTTCGCCCGGCCGGTGAAACGCATGCCTTCCTTGCCGGAAATCTTGGCGACCGCACCCGTCGACGCGAGGTTGCCGTAGAGCACGACCAGGTGGCTGTCCTTCTTCACAGGGTTGCTGAAAGGGCGGACGACGTCCTGGTTCTTCGGGAACGGCTTCGCGCCTTTCAGGTTCTCCTTCAGCGTACGGCCCGTGACGGTCAGGCAGTCGCCATGCATCAACCCCTCGTCCAAGAGCATTTTCATGAGCGGAACCGTCCCCCCGATACGGACCAGCTCGGCCATCACGTACTTGCCGCTCGGCTTGAGGTCGGCCAGGACCGGGACCCGCCTGCCGATCCGCGTGAAATCATCGAGTTTGAGCGGGACCCCGGCGGCATCGGCCATGGCGAGGAGGTGCAGCACGGCATTGGTCGAGCCGCTGAGGGCAATAACGAGGGTAATCGCGTTTTTGAACGCCTCCCGGGTCATGATGTCGCGTGCACCAATGCCTCGCTGGATCAGGTGGAGCACAGCCGCTCCCGAGCGGCGGCAATCGTCTCGTTTATCCCGCGAAATCGCGGCCTGCGCCGAACTATTCGGCAGGCTCATACCGAGCGCCTCGATCGCCGAGGCCATCGTGTTCGCCGTGTACATACCGCCGCATGAGCCGGGGCCAGGGATCGCGGACGCCTCGATCTGGGCCAGTTCACGATCGCTGATGTCGCCGCGCGCGTGCGCGCCGACGGCCTCGAAGACCGAAACGATATCGACGTTCTTGCCCTTGTGTTTCCCGGGAAGGATCGTGCCGCCGTAGACAAAAATGGAAGGGCGGTTCAGGCGAGCCATCGCCATCACGCAGCCGGGCATGTTCTTGTCGCAACCGCCCAGGGCGATCAGGCCGTCGAAACCTTCGCAGCCCACGACGGTCTCAATCGAATCCGCGATCACCTCGCGCGAGACGAGTGAATACTTCATGCCCTCCGTGCCCATGGAAATGCCGTCGGAAATGGTAATGGTCCCGAAGATCACAGCCTTGCCGCCTGCGCGGTCAACGCCTTCCGCGGCGTAGCGGGCGAGCTTGTCGATATGCATGTTGCACGGCGTCAGCATGCTCCAGGTCGACGCGATGCCGACCTGCGACTTGCGGAAATCCGCGTTCGTGAAGCCGACCGCGTGCAGCATCGCGCGGCTCGGGGCCCGCTCGACCCCGTCCGTCACCAGGCATGAATGGCATCGGTGGCTGCAGGCGGATCCCGGATTCTTCGTGGCGCGTCGTGTTTTCACCATGATGGACTCCTCAACGGTTCTTGATATCGATCAGGAAAATGACATTCGCGGAAATTACCGGGAGCGTCAAGCATCGGTCGAACGCGGGACCGGACAGGGGCACATTCCACTTCCGTAGGGGGTTCTGCGTCTGACCTTCCGGTCATCGATGACGTGGCCTTATCCGTAAGGATTCATATCTCCGCGAAGGCGGATCCGCCTCAGGCGGAAAACCACGAAAACGTAGCGCTGCAGAGCCGCAACCCAACAGGAGCAAACAGAGAAAACGGAGAAGGCTCCAGGATATATCTCTGTTCTCTCCGTTCACTCCTGTTCAAATCCTCTCCTCTTCGTTGATCTGTAATCTGCGGTCCAAACCGAAGTTTATCCGCGCCATCCGCGGTCGAAAGAATTTGCGCAAGCAAGCGAGGCTTTCATGGATAACGGAAGTGACATCCGCCCTGGGTCATTTCGCTTTTGTCATTTGCCATGTCTTCCTGTATTTTTCGCGGCATGAACATGTCTTCGCGTTCCTACCTGCTGTGGCGCCTGGTCCCGTCCACCCTGGCCGTCGTGACGGCCGTTTCCCTCTCGTCGTGCGGCGGCGGCGGCGAAGGGGAGAACAAAGAAGGTGAAAGCCAGCACATCGAAACGGAACACACCGCCCCATCCGGCCCGGTGGTGCCCAAGGCGTACGACGAGCCCGCGTGGCAGGCCCGGTTCGAGTTCTGGTACTTGAAACACCTCAACCTGTACCAACCCATCGAGCAGGGCAATCGCGTGCGCCTCCAGTTCAAGGAGGCCAGCGACGTCATCGGCTCGTTCATAGCCTACACGGAGTCCATGGTCGAAGTGCAGACGGAATTCGGCACGACCAATTTCGCGCCCGACACACTGACGCAGAACACGCGCGAGCTGCTGATCGCGTCGGAGTTCGCCTTCAGCAAGGCCAAGGAGATGGTGGACGCCGAACGCGCAAAAGACCCCACCACCCCTCCCACCGGCGAAATCCCCGTCACGGACGAAGGCCTCCCGATCCTTGAGCAGCGCTTCGCCGCGGCCGAGGGCGCGGGCCTCGACATCCGCCGGGGGCCTGGAAAACATTACAGGATCCTCAAGGACGCCCAGGTGCAGAAAGGCGAACTGATCGCCGTGCTGGAGGAGAATGGCGGGTGGATCCGCTTCCTGACGAGCAATTCGGAAGGGAAGCCCCTCTGGGCATGGGTCAGCAAGTTTTCCACGATCCCCGCCGAGAGCGTCGACCTGCCCCGCCAGGAGGACGACATCAAGACCCTCACCGCCGACGGCGTCATCCTGTCCTTCGACCCCACCAACAACGTCGCAGTCGTCGACGCCTCGCTCTGGACGGAAATGGACTTCCTCGTGCGCCAGGGCGTCGGCCGTACGCTGGCCTTCTACTGCGGAAACAAACGCGGCACCGGCCTGAACTGGGTGGACATCAAAGATGGCTCGGGCAAACGCATCGCCAAGTACAGCGAGGCGATGGGCTTCAAGATCTACCAGTAGAACCGGCCCGTGCCCCGAGCTACACGTTTGTTTCAGCGCTGAATTCTTTGTGCAACGATTTTATAACTCAGGACACTACGCCCTCGTCATCTTCCGGAACTGCGCAACGCGCTCCTCAATCTCGTGCAGCGTGAGTTTGCCAAGACGGTCCAGGCTGAAATCCTCCACGCCGAACGAAGCGACGACACTGCCGTAAACCATCGCCTTGCGGATGGCCGATTGCGAAACCCCACCCGAGCGCGCAAGGGCACCCAGGAACCCACCCGCGAACGTGTCCCCCGCCCCCGTCGGATCGACCACGTCCTCCAACGGATACGCGGGCATCATGAAAATGCCCTTCTTCGAAAAAAGAATGCTGCCGTGCTCGCCTTTCTTGATGAGGACATACTTCGGCCCGAGTGAAAGCAAGTTGCGCGCGACCTTCACGAGCGCGTGCTCGCCGCTGAGGTGCCGCGCCTCCGACTCGTTCAGCGTCAGCATCGTCACGCGACGGATGACCTTCAGCAGGTCCTCCTTCGCCGTGTTGATCCAGAGATCCATCGTATCGAGGACGACAAACCGCGGCCTGGCCACCTGGTCGAGCACGTGCATCTGGAGGCCCGGCGAGATATTCGCGAGGAAAAGGTACGGGCACGACGTGTAGGCGTGCGGAAGCTCCGGCGAAAACGTGGCGAACACGTTCAGTTCCGTGCTGATCGTCCGCCGGTTGTCCATGTTCGTCTCGTAGACACCCGACCAGCGGAACGTTTCGCCCGGGCGGATCTGGAGGCCGTCGATGTTGATCCCGAAATGCCTGTACGCCTCGCGGTGCCGCTCGGGAAAATCCGTCCCCACCACGCCCACCATGCCGACCCCGGCAAAAAACGACGCGGCGGCGCACGCATAGCTGGCCGATCCGCCAAGGATGCCCTCGCGCTTGTGGCGCGGCGTTTCAATCGTGTCGATCCCGACGGAACCGACGATGACGAGGGGAATCTCTGCCGCGGCGGAGCTCATCAGGAATGCGAACCGCGAACGCACGCGAATGAACGCCCACAGATACATTCGCGTTCATTAACGTTCATTCGCGGTTCCCCTCCATCAGTTCTTCCACCCTCTGGCAGAAGCCGTGCATGATGATCAGGTGCCCTTCCTGGATGCGCGGCGTGCTGCGCGTGCAGGAGATCGAGAGGACCCGGTCCACCAGCCCCGAAAGCTTGCCGCCCGTGCCGCCCGTCATGGCCACCGTGAGGATGCCCATCTTCTTCGCCGCTTCCACGGCCTTGCAAACATTGCCCGCGTTGCCGCTCGTGGAAATCGCAAGCAGCACGTCGCCCTTCTTGCCGAGCGCCTGGACCTGCTTCTCGAAAACCTGGTCGTACGCGTAGTCGTTCCCGATCGCGGTCAACACGGACGTGTCCGTTGAGAGCGCAACGCCGGCATACGGCGCGCGCTCGACGAGATAACGGTTCACGAATTCGCCGGCCAGGTGCTGCGCGTCCGCCGCGCTGCCGCCGTTCCCGCAGAACATCACCTTGTTGCCGGCCTTCAGCCGCGTCACGACTTCCGCCGCCACCGCGTCCACGGTCTCGCGCAAGGGCCCGAACACCTGTTCCGCGACGGCGAGGTAGTCTTCGGCAATCTTGTTCCAGTCCATGAATAAATAATAACCAATAACCAAATTCCAATAACCAAACACGACCCTGCATTCCTCTTTGGTTATTGATTATTGGTTCTTGGTTATTCTCCCTACACCACCGCCCCTGCCCCCAACTTCGTATCGGTGGAGCGGGCGTTGTCGGTCATGATGATTTCCTGCACGCGCACGCGGACTTCCTTCACGTCGGAGATGCCGACATTCGTGTTGATGCTCTCGCGCGTCCGGTCCTGGAGCATCTTGCAGAGTTCCGGGATCTTTGCGCCGGCTTTCACCTTGACGTCGAGCTGCACGTCGACCGCGCCGTTGCTCGCGCGGATCTTCGGGTGCAGGCTGACCACCGCCGCAAATTCATCGGCCAGGCGCGCCACGAGGTCCTCGATCGCCTTGAGGCTGATGCTGACCGCGCCGCCCTCGATGTCGTACGCGAGGTACTGCACGCGCTCCGGGGAGCGGAACCCGGTGAGGGCGTAAATCAGCGCGAGAAACAGCGCCGCGATGGGCCCGAAGATGAGCCACACGCGATGCCCCGCAAGCGACGCGAGGCATGGCGGCCACTGGGCCGGGTCCTGAAACGCGATCTGCAGGGTGAACAGCGAGGCGATCACCATGGCGGCAAAGAGCGCCGCGCCCGCGAGTGTATGCAGGGTCTTCATACGCCGTGAACCTCCTCGTCCCGGGACGCCGACTCGCCGTCCGCGGGAAACCTGACGCTCTCGATGTTGACCTGGACGGATTTGACGGCCTTGCCGGTCATCTGTTCAACCGCCTGCCGCACCTCGTTCTGGATTTCCCACGCGACGTGGGGAATGCGGACCCCGTACTCGACGACCACATACGCTTCGATGACGACGCTGTTGTCCTGGACATCGACGCGTATCCCGCGGTCCGAACCCTTCTTGCCGATCATCCCGGCCAGCCCGTCGACCAGGCCGCCGCTCATCTCGACCACGCCGGGAACCTTGGTGACCGCCATCCGCGCAATCGTCGCAATGACGTTGTGATGGATCTGCACCGTCCCGAGTTCCGTGCCCTCTTCGATATGGTCGCCCGCCAGATCGTGCTGGTCCGGAGAGACGTTGCCCGGCGCGGGCATCTTCTTCACGTTGGTATCCGTCATCGTGCACCTCTTTAGTCGAGTGTCGTGTGGCAAGTGTCGCGTGTCGAGTGGTGGAAATCGACACTCGGCACCCGACACTCCTACGACGCTATCAGAAAACCTTCCTTGATGAAACCCTCCAGGAACGTCGTCGTGTATTCGCCGCGCGCGAACCGCGCGTCCGCCATGAGCGCCAACCCGAGCGGTACGGTCGTCGACGGCCCCTCGATCAGGAACTCGCCCAACGCGCGACTCATCCGGGCAATCGCCTCCTGCCGCGTCTTCGCGTGAACGATGATTTTCGCGATCATACTGTCGTAGTGTGGGGAAATTTCATAGCCGGAATAGACGTGCGAATCCACCCGCACGCCCGGACCGCCCGGCAGGTTGACAAACTCAACCTTGCCCGGCGACGGCGTGAAATCCTTGTACGGGTTCTCCGCGTTCACGCGAAATTCAATCGCATGCCCCCGGATCTCGAGGTCCTTCTGCTGGAAGGAAAGCTTCTCGCCCGCCGCCACGCGGATCTGTTCCTTGATCAGGTCGACGCCGGTGATCTGCTCGGTCACCGGGTGCTCGACCTGGATGCGCGTGTTCATTTCCATGAAATAGAAATTCCCGGATTTCAGGTCGTACAGGAATTCGATCGTCCCGGCGTTCCGGTAGTGGACGGCCTCGGCCGCGCGCACCGCGGCCTTGTAGAGCTTCTCGCGCGACTTGGCCTGCAACACGGGCGACGGCCCCTCCTCGACCAGCTTCTGGTGCCGGCGCTGGATGCTGCAGTCGCGCTCGAACAGGTGGCAGACGTTGCCGTGGTTGTCCGCGATGATCTGCACCTCGATGTGCCGCGCCTGGTCGACAAACTTCTCGATGTAGACC
The DNA here is from genome assembly GCA_043802525.1 of bacterium. GTDB lineage: Bacteria > Verrucomicrobiota > Kiritimatiellia > CAIVKH01 > CAIVKH01 > JAZDKY01. The sequence goes on along the minus strand of JAZDKY010000154.1, from coordinate 12,998 downwards.
TCGGCATTGGAAAAAGCCTTCTCCGCCTCGGAACTGGCCGTCATGAAACCCTGCACGAGGCTGACGTCGTTCCGCGCCACGCGCATGCCCTTGCCGCCCCCGCCGGCGACAGCCTTGATCAGGACCGGGTAGCCGATCTCCTGCGCAATCGTGAGCGCCTCTTCCTTCGTCTTGACGACACCCTCGCTGCCCGGCGCAATCGGCACGCCCGCTTTCTTCATCGTCTCGCGCGCGATCGACTTGTTGCCCATCTTGCGGATGTTGTCCGGCGTCGGGCCGATGAAGGTGATGTTGCAGTTATGGCAGATATCCGCGAAGTGCGCGTTTTCCGCGAGGAACCCGTAGCCTGGGTGGATCGCGTCGACATCCGCAATCTCGGCCGCGCTGATGATGTTGGATATCTTGAGGTAGCTGTCCTTCGCGGGCGCGGGCCCGATGCAGATCGCCTCGTCGGCCATCTGGACGTGCATCGATTTCGCGTCCGCCGTGGAATACATCGCGACCGAACGGACGCCCAATTCGCGACAGGCCCGGATAATGCGGAGCGCGATCTCTCCGCGGTTGGCTATCAGGATGCGTTCAAACATGTGGGTGTCAGGTGTCGGGTTTCAGGTGTCAGCAGAACTCAGGTTCTCAGAACTCAGGTTTTCATCACGCGCGGTTCGACCTGGAACAGCGCCTGGCCGAATTCGACGGGCGTGGCGTTCTCGACGAGCACCTTGCGGATGACGCCCTTCACCTCGGCCTTGATCTCGTTCATCACCTTCATCGCCTCGATGATGCAGACAACCGTATCCTCCTCGACTTCCTTGCCGAGGCTGACGAACGGCTCGGCTTCGGGGGACGCGGCGCGGTAGAACGTGCCGACCATCGGGGACTTGATCGCGACAGTGTTTTCCGGCACCTCCGGTTTCGCCGGAGCCGCGGCCGCGGCCGGAACCATCGCCATCGGCGACTGAGCCGGGGCGGAAATCATCACCTGCGGTTCGCCGCCGTTGCGGCGCTTGATCGTGATCCGGAAGCCCTCCTCCGCGAGTTCAAACTCGGAGAGCTCATTTTCCTTCATAAGCTCGATAACTTTTTTGATGCCTTTGATATCCATAAAGAGGCACTCCTTGCCATGGCTTGGACTAGATATGATGAACGGAACCGGGGGAATCTATCAGCCCCGCCGAGGGTGCGGAAGAGATTTCTTGTAAAAGACTCATGCGAGGGTGGTTCTGTGGCCGGTGCCCCGTGAACAGCTTTTCACAGACTACCTGTTGCAGCCGGAGGGGCAGGCTCCCGCCTGCCCGCGGGCAACCGGGGCAACGTGCCGACTTCGCCCTCTGGGGCTACGCCGACCACGGGCAGTTGGCCATCCAGATCGGCGATCCTCGTCCCAACCGGACGGGCAGGCTCCCGCCTGCCCGGGTGTAGCCGCGGATCCCCGCCTGCAACGCTGTGCCCGCTCGCAACGCATACGCGCCCGCCTGCATCGCTGTGCGAAGCATTGCGGGCAGGTGCCTGCCGCGCTTCCCGGACACGCATCGCAGATGCGTGGCTACACTAACGCCAGCTGCAAGCTCCCAACAAATTGCAGTGTTGTGTAGGCCCGGTCACCGACCGGGCGAGTTTTTCAACAGCCTTTTACAGGGAATCTCGAGTCAGGTCTGCATTTTCGCGCATTCTCACAGGTCACCCATAAAACTCGCCTCCAACACCGTGAGTTCCGACATGTTCCTGTTCAGGCGCCCGGCCAGTTTCTGCGCGGCGGCGAGATCGGACGACGCACGGGCGTAGGTCAACCCCTCGGCCTGTTTCCGGAGCGTCTCCGCTTCTTCCTGGAAATGCAGGATCCCCGGGTCCGCCCCGACCACGCACATCAACACATCGCGCTTCCACAGGACAAGATTGAGAATGATGTCGGTTCGCACACGCAGCACGACCGACTGAATACGCGCATCGATCGTCTTCTTCGTCGCCGCCTCGTCCTCATCGATCTCCGCGTCCTCGTCCTCTTCCTCTTCCGCGTCCGGATCCCGTCCGGATGCGGCAATCAGGTCGTGCGTGATCCGATCCTTCTCTGCCTCAAGGATCGCCTTGATGTGGCCTGCCAGCGCCAGCCGTTCCAGCGCCCCACCGCGCCCCATGCTGCGCAGGACATCCATCATCGCCGCCTGCCACGGCCCGTCGGCCCGCTGCTGGCCGACTGCAAGCACCACGCGCTGGCAACGGGACAGGATCGTCGGCGGCAACGACTGCGCGGAATCGGTGACCAGCAGGAACAATGTCCGAGGCGCCGGTTCTTCCAGCGTCTTGAGCAACGCGTTCGCCGCCGTGTCGTTCATGCGATCCGCGTACAGGATCACGCCCGCCTTCCAGCCGCCGGCGTACGACGTCTGCGCCATCTGCTGCAGCAGCGGGCGCATATGCTCGTCGATCTTGATCTGCCGCCCCTTCCCCTCCGGCTCGAGGAACAGGACATCCGGGTGCGTCTTCGCCACGACCCGCGTACAGTTGTCGCACGTGCCGCAGGGCTTCTTCGCGGACGAACAGAGAATGAGTTTCAGGACGGACTCGGCGAACGTGTACCCCTCGCCGCGGGGCGAGCCGGCAATGACGTACGCATGCGCAAGGCGCCCCGCTTCGTGGCTCTTGCGGATGCTCTCGAAGGAATCGGTGAGACTATCGATCGATGACACGTTCAATGATCCTCCACACGTCGGCCTCGACCGACGTCCCGTCCCGGCCGGCGTCGATGATCCTGAACCGCTCGGGCCAGCGCTTTGCGAGTTCGAGGTAACCGGCCCGGACCCGCTCGTGGAAATCCCGATCCTCGCGCTCCATGCGGTCCGGCGTCTGGATCAGTTCCTTCTGCCGCGACGCGAGCCGCTCGAAGCCGAGTTGCACCGTCACGTCCAGCAGCAACGTGAGGTCCGGAACCGCGCCGTCGATCGCAAGGCTGTTGATCGCAATCATCTGCTCGATCGGGAACCCGCGCCCGTAGCCCTGGTAGGCCGTGGTCGAATCGGAAAAACGGTCGCAAATCACAAACGCCCCGCGGTCCAACGCGGGAATGATGACGTTTCGCACCAGTTGGGCCCGGCTTGCCGCGAACAGGAAAAGTTCGGACTCGGCGCACAACGGCTCGCCCGCCTTGTCGTGTTGCAGAATGTCGCGGATCAGTTCGCCCGTCGCCGTCCCGCCCGGCTCGCGCGTGTAGAGCACCTCGTGCCCCATATCGGTAAGCCGCGCCATCAGCCGCCGCGCCTGCGTCGTCTTGCCGCTGCCCTCGGGGCCTTCGAAGGTGATGAATTTGCCTCGTGTCATGCAGAACTCGTCTTATCCCGTTCCCCTTCGTTTGTGACAAGTCGTATATGGAGTGCGCAGGCTCGCCTGCGCCTTGTTGCGGCGCAGCTCGCTGCGCCGAAAACAAAGCGGCGGCAAGCCGCCGCACTCCAAAACCCCCCCGGATCCGGACCGCCGGAGGCGGTCCCTCCAGAGCAAGATCGCGTCATCTTGGTGTAGCCGCGCTTCTGCCTGCCGCGCCGAAGGCTTGGCGAAGGCGGGTGAAGCGCGCATCCTGAAACCCCGCTACATTTTCCTCAATTTGGGCCCCTGCGCGGTATCCTTCACTTCCCATCCCTTCGACAGAATCACATCCCTCAACCTGTCCGACTCCACCCAGTTCTTCGCCTTCCGCGCGGCCTGGCGCTGGTCCACAAGCGACTCGATTTCCGGGTCGACCGCCGCGGCCACAGGTTGCAACAAACCGAGCACCGCATCGAATCCATTCCATAAGGATAGAACCGCCGCGGCTTGGTTCGGCGCGACGGTCTTTCCGTCCAACGCCTTGTTCCCATCGCGGACCATGTCGAACAGAACGCCGAGCGCACCCGATATATTAAGGTCATCGTCAAGTGCAGCGCGAAAGCCCTCGCGGGCGCGCTGCGCCCACGAGGGAAGTGTCGAGTGGCGGGTGTCGAGTGGCGTCTCTTTCCCCTCGACACTCGCCTGCCCGCCGTAGCCGTCTTCGCAAAGGCGGGACACTCGACACTCCTCCTCCAGCCGCTGGCGGAACTCATCCAGCCGCGCGAGCGCGACCCGGGCCCCGTCGAGGCCGTCAAAGGTGAAGTTCAACCACTGCCGGTAATGCGTAGCGATCAGGACGTAGCGAATCTCCCGCCCGCTATATCCCTTATTGAGGAGATCGCGCAGGGTGAAGAAGTTCCCGGCCGACTTGGACATCTTCTTGCCGTCGACGATCAGGTGTGCGCAGTGGAGCCAGACATGGACGAATTTCTTACCTGTCGCAGCCTCGCTCTGCGCGATCTCATCGTCGTGGTGCGGGAAGATGTTGTCCACGCCGCCCGTGTGAATGTCGAACGTCTCGCCGAGAAATTTGATACTCATCGCCGAGCACTCGATATGCCAGCCGGGCCGGCCCCTGCCCCACGGCGCGTCCCACACGACCGGACCGTCTTTCTCGCTCCACGCCTTCCACAGCGCAAAGTCCGCGACGTTCTCCTTGTCATACTCGTCCTGAGCGACCCGGGCGCCCGCGCGGAGGCCGCTCTTGTCGAGGCGCGCGAGGCAGCCGTAGTGCGAAAACTTGTCGATGCTGTAGTAGACCGACCCGTCGTCGGACTTGTACGCGAACCCCTTGTCGAGGAGTCGCTGGATCAGCGCGATCATCTCCGGAATGTGGTCGGTCGCCGCCGGGTACTCCTCCGCCCGTTCGATGCCGAGGGCGGCAACATCCTGGAAGAACGCGTCCGCATAGGTCTTCGTGAACTCCTTGAGCGGCTTCCCCTCCTTCTGTGACGCCGCAATCGTCTTGTCGTCGACATCGGTCAGGTTCATGACCTGGAAGACCTTGAACCCCGCATACTTCAAGTACCGCCGAAGCAGGTCCTCGAAAACGTAGGCCCGGAAATTCCCAATGTGCGCAAAGTTGTAGATCGTGGGCCCGCACGTGTACATGCGGACGTTCCCTGGCTCGATGGGCACAAACGGCTCGAGGGCACGGGTCAACGTGTTGTAGAAGCGAAGGGGCATGGGACGGAATGGTTGATGGTTAACAGTTAATGCTTGCTGTTTATAGGGACATGAACCATCAAGCATCAACCATCTTTCGCGTTCGCCGTGCTTTTCCCTACGAGTCTTTTCTTCGTGTATTTCGTGGTTTGATCGTTCATGGGTGATGGCATAAATTTCAAAAGCGCGCGAAACTGCCAACCGGGAGGAAACTGCACCATGATGAATCGACGCGAGGCCCTGCGGACGATGGCGTTCACCTCGGCCGCAACCCTGATCGCAGCGAACCTGCCCGGTGCCGCAGCCCGGGCCGCTGATCCCGCTCCCGTGGCTCCGCCGCCTGACGGCCCGTTCCTTCTGCCTCCGCTCCCGTTCGCGTACGACGCGCTGGAACCATACATCGACGCGACCACCATGCAGATTCACCACGGCAAACACCATGCGGCGTACGTGCAGAATCTGAACAAGGCCGTGGCCGGGCACGGAGACCTTTCCGCCAAGTCCGTCGATGACCTGGTCCGCGACCTCGCCGCGGTACCGGAGGATATCCGGACGGCTGTCCGCAATCATGGCGGCGGTCACTCAAACCATTCGCTATTCTGGAAATGCCTGAGCAAGGAAGGCGGCGGCGAACCGGAAGGACAACTTGCCGAGGCCCTGGCACGTACGTTCGGTGACTACGCAAGATTCAAAGAGTCGTTGTCCAAGGCCACGAAGGGTGTTTTCGGAAGCGGTTGGGCCTGGTTGAGCCTTGCGGGCGGCGAATTAGTCGTGGAAACGACGCCGAACCAGGACAGTCCACTGTCCGCAGGCCACACGCCGCTGCTTGGAATCGACGTCTGGGAACACGCGTACTACTTGAAGTACCAGAACCGGCGGCCGGACTACATCGAGGCGTTCTACAATGTCATCGACTGGCAGTTCGTCGGTGCGCGGTATATCGAGCTGCAGAATTCATGAAGAGGGTTTACCGCGGATTCCGCCACGGCAGAATCCGCGGTTCAATCAGATTTTGGGCCCTGCTACGGCTTTTCGTTGCCGATGTATTTCCGCAGGTCGACTTCGATGATGTGATCGAAGCGGTCCACGGGAAGCACAGGGCACGTCGTAAAACCGATCCCCGTAAGCTTCGAAAGCGCGATAGAGGCCTCGATCGCTTCGTTCACACCAGGAAGGTTCACGATCAGCACGAGGTCGTGCGGCCCGAGCATCGCGTACATGGCCGTCACCTGCCCGTCCAGTTTCTCGATCACCCCCACCGCCTGCTGCGTGCGCTTGGCGGTGATGTTGTTGAGCGATTCCTGGGTGTACTTGCCAAACATGAAGAATAGAGCCATGACATCCTCCGTACCGTGTTCGCCGGTAGTGAATCAGTCTGAACTTCGACCCCTATGGTAGGGCGCGCAGTCCCTTGCGCGCCGCGGCGGACCGGGACGGTCCGCCCTACCAACAAGGAACGAATCTCAGACTGATCCACGACCTGTTCGTTGTGGGGGCGGAGTGTAGGACAGAGTGGACTGGAGGGGCAAGGTTAACCGCCTCCGGCGGCGCCGAAGGCGACCAGGTCTCCCGCTTGCCCGGGTGTCGATACAGATATCTTCAGGTGTAGCCGCGCCTCTGTGAGGCGCGCCGGAGCACGGCTCGCAGAGCCGTGGCGACACTTGGCGTGGACTCCTACCCGTATTTGCGCAATTGCTTCACCGCAACTTCCAGGTCCTTTGGCCACGGTGCCGTGAAGGTCACCTTCATACCCGATATCGGATGCGCGAGGGTCAACTGCTCCGCGTGAAGGGCTTGGCGGTTGATTAACGGTTTCTCAAATCCCGACTCCTTATAGGCGCGCTTGAACATCGATAGCAGGAGTGGCTGCTTGTCCCCATAGTCGCCGTCCGCGACAATCGGGCAGCCGACCGCAGCGAGATGCACCCGGATCTGGTGCAATCGCTCCGTCTCGGGAAACGCGCGGATCAGCGTAAGGCGGCGAAATTTTTCCACAACGAGAATGCGCGTTACCGCGTGTTTTCCCCTCACCTTGTCGACCCGCGAGACCCCGGGCCGCGCCAGATTGGGACCGATCGGAAGGCCGATGATCATCTCCTCCTGCGCAGGCCGACCGCGCACGAGGGCCACGTCGATCTCTTCCGTCTCCTTCTTCCGGAACTGCTGGGCCAGCGCGGACAGCGCTTCCTGGCTCCGCGCGAGAACCAAAACGCCGGTCGTGTCGCGATCCAGCCGATGCGCGTCGGCCAGGTACTGCCCGGGCCGTGCTTCCCGCACGACATGCATCAGGTTCCGCTTGTTCTTGTCCCACCGGTCCGGCACGACCAGCAACCCGGCGGGCTTGTTGAGCACCAGCACCTGCTCGTCTTCATAAAGGATGTCGTACGGAAATTTCATCGCTATATTCGGGTCGCGATTATGTAGAGTGGCGCTCAACCATCAACCATTAACCATCGCTCATTCCCATGTGCGGACGCTTCACGATAGCGACAAAGAAGGAACGGATCGCCGATGCGTTTCCCGGCGCGGCGGTCGATGAGTGGCCTGCGCCGCGGTACAACCTCGCACCGTCCCAGAACGTCCCCGCCATCCTGAACGACGGCGCGAACCGGGTTGTATGGGTCCGCTGGGGCCTCATCCCGTTCTGGGCAAAGGACGTCGCGATCGGCAACAGGATGATCAACGCCCGCGCGGAAACGCTGCAGGAAAAACCTTCCTTCCGTAAGCCTTTCCGCGCGCAACGTTGCCTCATTCTCGCCGACGGTTTCTACGAGTGGCGCACGCTGCCCGGGACCCGTGCGAAAGTTCCGCTCTACATCAGGCTCAAGTCCGGTGAGCCGTTCGCGTTCGCAGGACTCTGGGATCGCTGGCAGGATCCCGCCGGAGGACTCGTCACGTCCTGCGTCATCATCACGACCACGCCGAACGACCTGCTCCGCACGATCCATGATCGCATGCCTGTCATCCTTCCGGTAGAGCACCACGCAACATGGCTCGCAACCGGCGACCAACCGGTCGAGAAACTCCAACCGCTCCTGGCTCCCTACCCGGCCGAGGCGATGACCGCCCACGAAGTCTCCACACGGGTGAACAGCCCGAAGGTGGATGACCCGTCGTGCATCGAACCGAACCACCCCGGCGAATTGCTGTAGCCGTCGCACGAAGGGCGACGCCTTGGACAACTATTCGCGGCGCGCCCCTTCCAGCGTCGCTGAGCCTGTCGAAGGGTGGCGCTTTCATCCGCCTTCGCGCGGAAGCTTCGGCGGGACAAGTCGAAAGCGCCCTACCAAGCAGCGAAACAATTCAAACTGATACACGATCGTCTTGCCTCCTGACTCGACGCGATGAAATCGCGTCGCTACAAGAACAGGAGTGCAAGCCCAGCCATTCGACCTGAACAAACTCCTTCGCGACGTGTTCGCACCCCGCGAGGGCGAACGCGTCGTGGTCATGGTCGATACGCCGCACGGCGCGATCGCGGGCGACCAGGACTGGACCGACCGCATCGAGATGGCCCGGGAGTGGCATACGGGGTTCCAGCGGCTGGACTGTGAAGTGCTTCCCCTGCTGAGCTATCCAGCCACCGGCGCCAGTAACGCCGATCTCCCCGAAAGCGGCGATATGGACGGCCGGCGCGTTCGCCTGTCTGACGTGCTCGGCCAAGCCAACATCGCGGTCGCAATGACCCGCTTCTCCGCCACCGCCCCCCTCTCAGCCTACGTGAAGAAATCCGGGACGCTTCGCGTCGCCAGCATGCCGAACGTGCTGCGCAGGATGGAGCAGTCCGCCCTCGCCGCAGACTACAGCATCATCGGCCCGCGCACCCACGTCCTCGCCGAACGTCTGACGCGAGCGGAACGCGCTAACGTCATTTTCGAAACAGGCCATGCTTTCACCTTTGACCTTCGCTACAGGACCGGCCACGCGGATGACGGCATGTGCACGCCGGACAAGAAGGGCTTCCGCCTGATCAACCTGCCGAGCGGCGAAGCGTTCATCGTGCCTTACGAAGGCGAGAAGCCCGGCGAGCCGAGCCTCACACAGGGCGAGGTCCCGGTCCGGCGCGACGGCGACACCGCCGTTCTTCGTGTCGAAACCAACCGGATCGTCCACGTCGAGGGCGCCGGCAAGCTCTCCGACTACCTCCGGCGCCATTTCGACGACGATCCCGCGCGGCGCAACGTCGCGGAACTCGGGCTCGGCTGCAACGATCGCGCGCTCGTAACGGGCAACGTGTTGGAGGATGAGAAGGCCGGATTCCACTGGGCCTACGGGCGGAGCGAGCACCTCGGCGGCGTCGTGGGGCCCGGTGATTTCAAGAGTCCCGCCACGGTCGTCCATCACGACATCGTGTACGCGGCCGGGTGCCCGATCGGGGTCCAGTCACTGACGCTGACCGATCCCGGCGGAGAGACGGAACTCATCATGCAGGAAAACCGCTACAAGGTCTTCTGAAGTGTAGCCACGCGTCTGTGACGCGTGCGGCAGTAGGCGTTTTCCACCTGCGCGGCTCACAGAGCCGCGGCTACACCCAGAGCATTGACGTAAGCCCCTAAATCCTGTTCCTTCATCCTCACTATGAGCGCAAAAACAAAGATCGGTCTCGTGCAGATGAGTTGCTCGCCGAACGTCGACGACAACCTCGCCAAGGCGGTCACCCGCGTCGAGGAAGCCGCGGCGAACGGCGCGACGATCGTCTGCCTCCCCGAGCTGTTTCGCAGCCAGTATTTCTGCCAGCGCGAGGACACGTCCCATTTCGACCTGGCCGAACCCGTGCCCGGGCCCTCGACCAGGCAACTCTCACAGGTGGCGCAGAAGCACAAGGTCGTCGTCATCGTTCCCCTTTTCGAGCGGCGCACCGCAGGCCTCTACCACAACAGCGCGGCGATCATCGACGCGAACGGTGAGAACGCCGGCTTCTACCGCAAGATGCACATCCCGGACGACCCGGCCTACTACGAGAAATACTATTTCACGCCCGGTGACCTCGGGTTCCTCGCGCACGACACACAGGCCGGACGTATCGGCGTCCTCATCTGCTGGGACCAGTGGTATCCCGAGGCCGCGCGGCTCACCGCGCTCAAGGGCGCGCAGATGCTCTTCTACCCGACCGCGATCGGCTGGCATCCGCACGAGAAGGAGCAGTACGGCGCGGCGCAGCGCGACGCCTGGAAAACGATCCAGCGCAGTCACGCCATCGCCAACGGCACGTATGTCGTCGCGGTCAACCGCGTGGGCCACGAAAAAATCGGCGACGGCGCGGGGCTGGAGTTCTGGGGCACGTCCTTCGTCAGTGACCCGTTTGGCGTGGTCATCGCCGAAGCCTCCACCGACAACGAGGAAGTACTTGTCGTCGAAGCCGACCTCACCCGCGTGGAGGAAGTCCGCCGCAACTGGCCCTTCCTCCGCGATCGAAGGATTGACGCGTACGCCGGCATCGTGAGCCGTTTTTTGGATGAACCGCAAAAGGCGCAAGAGGCGCAAAAAAGAGCGGATCAAAGGTGAGCGATAGGGAGATATTCGCGTTGTGGGACATCATTCGTGAAACGGCGTTTGCCCTTCAACCAACACCTTCGCCATGGTCATTTTGAGCGCGGACGACGAGCAGGAGGATTGAGCGGTGGGGGGTGTTGGTCATAGTGTGGCGCGCGACCTTCGGAGGACGGGGTATGATCCGGCGGTACATCATCGGCGCTCGATCCGGTTGCGCGGGCACGACTATGCCGGAGGCGGGGTGTATTTTGTGACCCTGTGCGTCGCCCATCGTCGGCCGCTGTTCGGCACGGTGGTCAACGGGCGTATGGCGTTGAACGATGCCGGCCGCGCGGCGGCCGCCTGTTGGCTCGACATCCCCAACCACTTCCCGCAGGTCTCTTTGGATGGATGGATCATCATGCCCGATCATGTACATGGCATCATCCTGATCGAGCGGGATGGGCATCCCGGAGAGGCGGAAGGGGCGGTAAGGGCGAATAATCATTCGCCCTTACTTCCGCCCCTGCGCCCCTGCGGCACGTCGCGCACGCTCGGTTCCATCGTGCGGGGATTCAAAATCGGCGTCACCAAAACGCTATGCAGCGAATCGCCCTGGCAACGCAATTACTACGACATCATCGTGCGCGACGCACGCGCCCTGAACAACATCCGCCGCTACATACAGGACAACCCCGCTCATTGGGACACCCTGCGCTATGGTGAACCGCGCTTTTTTGCGGGCAATCGCGCCCTGCTTGATCTTCCCATGACGGCCTTCCTGGCCTCCCGTACGGGCGAAGGTAAGGGCGAAAGATTTTTCGCCCCTGCCGCCCCTGCATTGCAATGGCCCGAACGCCCCACCTGTGTGGTCGGCGGTTTTCTCAGCCCCATGGAACGATCCGTATTCGACGCATGCCTTGAAGACGGAACTCCCACGGTCTGGATTCTGGCGCATGGTTTGCCGGACCATTTCCCGCCGCGCATTCAATGCGCCATCAATGGCGGCTGGCTTCTGGCCATGACGCCTTTCGATGCGTCCATTGACGGCTTCAGCGCCGCAAGGGCCTCATGGTGCAACCAATATGCCTTGCATCTTGCCGCCAACACCGTCATTGGCCAGCTCGCCCCCGACGGCATGCTGGCCTGCCTGCTCGCCGATCTACCCCGCGACATTCCCGTACGTTATCTTGAGGGCGCAATTCAGCCCAGTGGGCGCGCGACACCATGCGCCAGGAGGGCCTGCTCAGAGACGACTCCCCCCACGGAACATGGGAAATCACGACTGCCGGAAGGGAACGTCTGAAAGAGAGCAACTGAACCATGAGCAAGAGAACAACACATAGGCTGCCCCGCCAGACGCTCCGCAATATTCCATTCTCGGAACTCGTGGCCCGTGTACCCGATCTTTCAGCGGCCCGGCGAGAATACGCAGGCAAGTCGCCGGAGAACCGTCGGGTGGCCGCGCAATGGGCGTATGACGCCGGCATGGCGCAGGACCTGTTTTCCAGAGCAATACGTTGCACCGGTAACGGCGATGAATTCGACTCGGGGTTCGAGTCCGGCGTTCTTGCGCTTGCCATAGACCCGCTCTTTGCACCAGCCTTGTTGACCGTTGGTTCTCTGGAATACCAATACGGACGGGTCGATGCAGCGATGGAACTGTTCATGACGTTGACCACATTGCCGCAAACCGAACCGGAACTTGTCGAAGTCATTGACAAGGCAGGATGTTTTCTTCTGGATCAGAAAGACTGCCCAAACGCCGAACGCCTGTGTCGCGCTGCGACGGAAGCCTATCCCGCGGTGGTCGAGCATTGGTCCAGTCTGGGTTATTGCCTGGGCAAAATGGGCAAAATGGAGGAGGCGGTCGCCACCGCACGCAAGGCCCTTTCGCTCAATGAACGCAGTCCTTACGTATTGAACGACTTGGGCTGGACGTTGATGCTGAGCGGGCTCTATGAAGAGGCCCGCGCGGTTCTCCAGCGGGCAGTGGCGTTGGCCCCGTCTGATTACCATTTGCCTCGAAACAATCTGGAAGAGTTGGAGAAACGCGCGCGGTGCCGGCCCGCGGCCAATAAGCAACGGTCATGACCTTTGCGGATATGACATGAAGGGTGTTGTGCCGCAGCGATGAAGATTATCCACAGAGACTGAAGCAACACCTCAAACGTGTGGCCCCGCCCATTCTGTACGGAGCCGGGGACGGCTCACTGCTTTCCAAAGACGGAGTGGCTGTTGTCGGTTCGCGGCACATCAACGGTGAGGCGGAATCATTTGCCCGCGCTGTTGGACGAAGCGCGGCACAGACCGGGATGCAGTTGATTTCAGGCGCCGCCCGCGGTGTTGACGAAACGGCGATGCACGGCGCGTTCGAGGTGTCACTGGCCTTCGTAAACTCCCCAGATTGTGGCCCCGAAAAATTCCCCACTTCATGGCCCTGAAAAATTCCCCACCTGGTGGCCTCGAAAAACTCCCCAGGTAGTGGCCTTTGAAATTCCCCACCC
>JAZDKY010000153.1:0-54614 GCA_043802525.1 bacterium | reverse complement strand
ATAAACAACTTCCTCACTTGTTGGTCTGTGACGCGCATCTCCGTGGCCCTCCCTGCGCCACGGTTCAGCTTGTCAGAATTATCACCGCCCATGCGGAAGTGTAGTTGTCGTCAGTGCGGAAATGTAATTGTCGTCAGCCACACGGCCTTCAACTCGTATTCGACCGGCATTCGCTTCTCCAATCCCAATGATTCTGCTGTCAATGATTCTGTCATACCTGAGCAGTTACGAATGAAGAAGGGTGCCCCGCGAAACACGCTAAACACGCGAAAGAAGCGTTCGATCGATTCGACTCCGCCATACCCGACGGGCCGACCCACCGGGCGAGCAGTGCGCTCACGTAACCGATGTTGGCCCCGGCCTCCACGACGCAGTCACCCGGCTGGTGGGCATGTTTCAGACCGCCTTGGCGACAAACGCCTTGGCCAGTGGCAGACGGTCCTGCGGTTTGCGCACGATCCACAGCCAGCGATACGGTCCCATTCGGGAAAGACTTCTTCGACTATGACAATGGCTGATCGCCAGAAGAGAAGCCATATTGCAGGGTTGGGCCGGCCGGAAATCCTTCTCTCCCTGCAATTCCTGAGACCGGCCTTGAAACCCTTCACCAGCCGGTCAGCGCCAGGAACGGCAAAGCCGTGACTCCATCCGCCAGAACCTGTGCCTCGCGCCCAAGATAGACCAGCCGACCTTCCCCGCTATCCGGGAACAACACACGGAAAGATCGGATGGCGGCCGTCATGGCCGACTTCAGGGTAACCGCACACTTGACCTCGATGGGCCAAGGTCGCCCCCCGCTTTCCACGATGAAGTCCACTTCCTGACCGCTGGATGTACGCCACGTGTAGAGCGCCGGCAGTTCTCCGCGGTTGAACTGCAACTTGACCAATTCCGCCAGCACCTCACCCTCCAGTAAAGGACCGGCCAACGGACCGTTAAGCCATTGGGTAGTGGTCTGCATACCGGTCAGATAGCAGACAAGTCCCCCGTCCAGAAAATAGATCCGGGGCATTTTCACGAGGCGCTTACCCATGTTGCGATGATAAGATCGAACGAGCAACACTTGGTGACTCGCCACCAGAACGGATATCCATGCCTTGACGGTGTTCAGGCTCAACCCCAGATCGCGCCCCAGCTCCGCCATATTAAGCAGTTGGCCGTGACGCGCCGCAAGCGCCCGAAGAAAACGCTGGAATTCCTCCAAGTCCGCGACATGGCGCATTTGGCGAACATCCCGCTCAAGATAGGTCTGCAGGTAGGATCCATACCATGTGGTCGCCGCCAGATCGGAACGTAAAGCCAGCTCGGGAAACCCGCCACGCAATGCGCTTGCAGCCACCTCTTCGACCGACAGATCGGGAAGCGTAGGCAGAGATGGATTCGCCAACGCGGCTGAACGCGGCACACCCATGCGCTCTCCCCACGACATCGACAAAAGCGTATGCACCGCGGCACGACCCGCCAGAGACTCCGTCACTCCCGCCATAAGTGGAAAGACTTGTGAGCCCGTAAGAACATACTGCCCATACCTGTCTCGTTGCCGATCCACGCGCGCCTTGATGTAGGGCAGTAGCTCCGGAACGTGCTGAACCTCATCGATGATCAGAGGGGGCGTGTGTTGCTCAAGGAAAAGACGCGGATCCTGCTGAGCTCGCAAACGCACATCCGGTTCATCCAGAGAAAGATATCGATGCGAATCCCCCAGAAGATGATGAACGAGCGTCGTTTTGCCGGATTGCCTCGGCCCCGTTAGGACGACGCAGGGAAAAGTCGCAAGCGACTGTTTAAGAACTCCTTCCTGCCTTCTTGAACGATAATTGGTCACGGTTCATGCAATTATGCATTGCGATTGCATACTTGCAACAATATTCTTAAAAACTTGATATACAATAAGATACGTATTATGTGAACGACGTTCTTTACGGAGGGAAGGTCTTTCATGCCTTCGATGTGTTCAACACCCGGAGGGGCAAGCGGGAGCTGCCCCTCCGGACGGGTAAGACGTTCTGCTGGAGGGACATCCTTGCTACTCTGCGAAGTAGCTTCGCTACGTAGCACGAGCCGGGTGTCCGAATCGGGCAAAATTGAATCGTCAGCGGAACAAACCCTTGCGGAAGTGGCGTGGGCCCGGTGCCCTTGACCCACATAGCAGCTCAAGATGCTGCTTTGTCAGGAAAAAGTAATCGGTCGACGTGTCCCCAACCCGCCTCGGACGAAGCACGCCGTCCGCATGGATGTGAACGGCGTAGCCGTATTCGGATAGGAATTGGACCAATTCCGACGCGGAGGACGATGGATCGTCCGGATCACCGGACACCTCAATATAGAGGGCGGGATGATCGCGCTCCAACGTGGATTTCGATCCGCGCAGAACGTCCAGTTCGTGGCCCTCGACGTCGATCTTGATGCACGACACGGGCCGGCCCCATTCCGCCGAAAATGCGTCCAACCGTTTGGTTTCCACACGCACCGCCCCGGCAGGGCGCTCCCCTGCTCCCGCAATGCGGGATTCATAGAGATTGCTGCCGCCGCCGGAATACTGCGGAATATCCATGTGCGCGTGACCGCTGTCGGAGGACAGCGCGCAGGCATGCGCGACCACGTTGCGAAGCCGGGTCGCACGGATGTTGTGCTGCAACAGGTCGAACGTCTCCGGCACCGGTTCGAAGGCGTGAACGAACCCCGCCGGGCCCACCCATCGCGAAAGCAACGCGGTGACGTAGCCGATGTTGGCCCCGGCATCGACCACGCAATCGCCGGCCCGGACCAACCTGCGGACGATTTCCGCGCCTGGCCAACGTTGTTCCGGGAAATTCCTGATGAGGTGCGGATAGTACAACTTCTTGATCCAAATAGCCGCGGGGGCCGGAAGGATTCGGGCCACAATGCGTTTCCAAGGGTGACGCGTCATGCGGGCTCCAGCATGGCGCTGTCCACTTCCACGGCCATCGCCTGGCGGATCATGTCGACGTTGATGACGACCCGCGTTCGTCCCTTCACGCGCTGGATCACGCCCTCGATGCCACGGAGCGGTCCGTGCGACACGCGCACGCGGTGGCCGGAAACCAGGAAGGGCAGCACTTCGGTAATCTGCCCGCCGGCCAAAGCCACCTCGACCTGGCGGAGTTGCGCCACGAACTTCGTCTGGTCCAGCACGTTCAGCACGTTGGCGACGTACCGGTTCTGGGCAACAGCCGACCGCTGGCCTGCGCCCAGCACGCAAAAAAGGTATCCGGAAAACAGCGGTGACATGAATACGCGTTCGCGGTTGCCGTACCGGTGCGTTTTCCTTCGGAGCGGCAGATAGCAACGCAGGTTCTGCAGGTGAAGATACTCGGCGATCTTCTTCTCGCACCGCGGCCGCGCGTGAACGACAGTCCAAGCCATGTCGGGCGGCGGGAGTGTCACGATCGTCTCAGCGGAGGGCTCGTCCATGAGCGCGCATCATAGCGGGAACCCCGGGGCAGGTCATCCGTGAATTGCTCAGCCTCCGGCGGGGGCCGGATCGTTCAGAAGGGGAAACTTCTTCACCGCAGACTTTAGATCAAATGGAGCGGTGCCCCCTTTCCCTTTTTCAACCGCGGATCACGCGGATGTACGGGGATAGGACAGTTGCATCCGCAAAATCCGCGGTCATTCCGAAATGCGGCACGTTTCAGGAGAGGGAACCACTGAACCCTCCAAAGGCGGGCAGGCACACTGAATTCACTGAAGGTTCAGAATCTGTTTTCAGTGTTTTTCAGTGTATTCAGTGGTTTCAATCAGAATAAGAGTGGTTTCGGCCACGGCCGATCCGCAAGGGCGGAGACCCCAGAATTCACAGAAGTTTAGGGAATCCGCCCCTTATGGCCCGTTGTCTAGCAGGGCTATAAGGGGTTGAGATCATGGTGTTTTTTGTGGCCATTCCTTTTGTGTCTCTTGTGCATCTTCGTGGCTGAAATTCGCGTTTATTCGCGTCCATTCGCGGTTCAAGTTTCAGGCGGTCTTGGAGCTCTGCTCTTGGGGCTTCGTGGTTATGACCGTCAGCATGGCGTCGGAGGAGTGTTCATTGGCTTCCTCCTCTTCCTCGTTGTGGCGCAGCCCGACGACGATGGTTTTGAACGTGCGCAGCAGGATCAGGACATCCAGGAAGAAGCCCATGTGCTTGATGTAGTACAGGTCGTATTGGAGTTTGCGGCGCGCGGCGTCGATGCTGGCCGCGTACGGGTATTTCACCTGCGCCCAGCCCGTGATACCCGGAGGAACGAGCAGGCGCTCCTTGTAGAAGGCAATGGCTGAGGACAGGGTCTCTACGAACTCGGGGCGTTCGGGCCGGGGCCCGACCAGGCTCATTTCCCCGCGCAGCACGTTGACAAGCTGCGGGATTTCGTCGATCCGCCACTTTCTCAGGAAACGGCCGACGCGCGTGACGCGGCCGTCGTACTTGCGCGACCACACCGCGCCGCTCGTCGCCTCGGCATCCTTGCGCATCGTGCGAAACTTCATCAGCGTGTATTCGACGCCGTCCAGCCCGGAGCGGCGCTGCTTGAACAGGACGGGCCCGGGCGAATCGATCTTCACGAGGAATGCCGCCACAAGGCTGATGGGCAGCGTCACGATGAGACCGGTCACGGCCACGATGAAATCCATGATCCGCTTGATCTTGCGTATGTGGATGACAGAACTGTTCATCGCGGCGTTCATCAGCCACTCGTCATTGATATGGTCGAGCGTGATCTCCTGCGCGAGTTCCTCATGCAGGGCGACGTAGTCCATGACCTCGATGCCCGCACAACGGATGGGCCGCAGCACGCGCAGGACCGAGTGCTCGCGGGAGAGCGACGTGGCAACGACGATCGTTTCCGCCGCGTAGGCGTCGGCCAATTCCTTCAAGCGCTCAAGTTTCCCGACGATCGGCATCCCGGCCACCAGTTCGGGCGTCGGCTGGCGGGAACAGGAGACCACGCCGAGCACCTTCAGCCCGGAGTCCGGAGTTTCCGCAATGAGCCGGACCGCGTCGTCCGCCTCTTTTCCATCGCCGACCACCAGCGTGTTTTTCGAGAGGAACCCGTAGTTCACGGCCGCGCGGTAGAGGTAGCGCACGGCCCACACGGCAAGAAAAATGAACAGGCCGGCCAGCGTCAGGATGCCACGTCCGATGTGAAGTTGGAATCGGGCGTAGAAAACCACGATGATGATGACCAGACCGACCGATACGGTGATGAGGGGAAGCTGGTAGGAGGCTCCCTTGCGGGTCAACGGCTGCCGCTCGTACATGCCTCCTGCATAGAACACGACGAGGAGAATGAAACAGGATCCGGCCAGCGAAGGGACATGTTCCGCAACGTAGGCCCATCCATCGGCGGGCGAGAGGCGAATCATGGCCGAAAGCACGATCGAAAACGCGATGGCCAGAATGTCCGCAACCAGCAGGACGGTCCTGCGCAGCGATAGCCGCCGACCGCGATGGAAAAGCATAGGCCTCCTCGTGACTCAAACGGGCGCCGACTTTGCACCGACTCGTCCCACCCTACGCGATCCGGTGCTGGTTCAGTTTGACGCAGTGTAGTCACGGCTCTGCGAGCCGTGCAATTGCGCGCCTCACAGAGGCGCGGCTACACCAGAGCGGTTCAAACTGAACCAGTACCCGCCATCCGGCAGTGAGATCTTCTGAAATCTCCTCTCCGAAACGGTAGGGCGCGTTCGCCGAACGCGCCGCCCTTCAACGGGGTCAGGACGTGCGACGGTACCCGCTGCTGCCGGTCAAACTCGGCGCGTGCCCCACTCCGCGGGGAGCCCGCCCTACCAAATTGCGGAAGAAATTCAAAAGACCCATCTACCCACCCCTGCTCAGGTCTGGTCGTAACGGTAGTTGTAGTTATAGTACCCGTAGTACGTTGAGTAGTAGTAATACCCGACCCGGGCAAACTCGAGGTTGTTGAGCACGCAGCCCATGATGGTTGCCCCGCGCTGCTGCATGACCTGTACTGCGAGTTGGGTGAGCTTCCGCGACGTCTGCCCCGCCCACACCACCATGATGACCTTGTCGGCCAGGGTCGCCACGGTGCTGGCCTCGGAAACGGCCATGATCGGCGGGCAATCCAGGAGGATGTGGTCGTACGTACGCTTTGCATACTCCAGGAACGCGTTGAACTCCCCGTGCAGGATGATCTCGGCGGGATTCGGGGGAAACGGGCCCGTCGCCACGAGGTCGAGATTCGGCAAGCCTGTGCGCTGGATGACGGACTCGGGCTTCGCCTGGCCGACCAGCACGTCCGCGAGGCCCCGTCCACCTTCCAAGCCATAGAACTTGTGCAACTCACCGCGGCGCATGTCCGCATCCACGACGAGAACACGAAGGCCGGCCTGAGCGAGGCTGATAGCCATGTTGAGGCATGTTGTTGTTTTGCCCTCTTTCGGCACGGCGGACGTGACCGCAATGACCTTCAGCTTGTCCTGGCCGGCAGAGAATAGGACGGCGGAACGGATATTGCGGTAGGCCTCCGCCAAGCCGCTTTTTTGGTCTATGTTTGACAACAGGTGGGTTCGCAGGTCCCCCGGATCCCAGTTCGCGGCGGGGACGACGCCCAGGAATTGCAGCCCCAGCGAGCGCTGCACTTCTTCAGGGTAGCGGATCGAATCATCGACATATTCGAGGCCGAACACGAGGACCAGGCCGATGCCCAGCCCGACAACGGCCGCCAGGAAAATGGTCTGCAGTTTGCGCGGCGTGACAGGCGCGTAGGAAGGAACCGCCCGCTCCATGACGCGTATGCTTTCCGGCTCGATGCCGATCGAGACATCGACATCCTTGAGGCGGTTGAAGAGCAGATCGTACAAACTGGTGAGCCTGTTAACATCTTTCAGGAGATTCTGGTATTCATGGCTCTTGCGCGCATACTCGAGGGCTTCATCCTCCCACGCCAGTTCCGTATTGCGCGCGGCCTGTGCCTGGAGCTTGAGGGCTTCAAGCTTCGTGTAGTACTGCTGCAGCGCGAACCGAAGCTCCATCTGGAGCCCGGCATCGGTGTTCGCAAGCTCTTCCAACGTCTGGCGGATCGCCGGGTGCTCTTCGCGGAATTTGGACCTCAGGGATGCCATCCGTGTTTCCAAGATGACCTTCTGGCGCTTCAACAACGCGTACGATTGCGACTCGCCGACCACCCCGCGTTCGACAAGCGACTCGCCATCCTTCGCAACATCGCCGTCTTCGCCTCGGGGCTGCTGCTCGCGAACAATGGAGGCCATCGAGGAAACGATGGGGGTCTGTATCGGCGAGACAGGCGCCATCAGCGCTGCCAGTGCGACATCGTCGGAGGCCTGCGACAAGAGCGGCATCTGGGCTTCCAACAGCATGCGCTCGGTCCGGTATCCCGCCGATTGGCGCGCCAAGCCTGCGAGCGATCGTGCCGCGATATTCCCCCGCTCCTGCAACGCGACTACACTGTTCTCCTTCTCGTACGCCAGCACGCGTTCATCCGCTTTCTTCAGTTCTTCGAGCAACCGGTTCGCCTGCTGCGTCAGGCTGAGGACCGTGGACTGCGCGGTGTCGAGGCGCTCTTCCGCCTTGAATGCCATGTATTCATCGGCGATGGCGTTCGCGAAATCAGCGGAGAAAACGGGATCCAGGCTTTGAACGCGCACGTAGAGGAAGGACGTGCGCCAGCCGGCTTCCACGGAAATCCTCACCAGCTTGCCCTGGATTTCATCGCTGGGCCGGTTCAGGCGTTCGCGTGCGCGGGAGATCAGGAATCCACTCTGCATGATGCGCAATTGTGTCTCGAGATAGTCCCCAAGCACCACGCGCTCCTCCTGCTTCACACGGCCGGGAATGGGCAGTCCGGAGGTCACGAGGATCGACACCGTGCTTTGATATACCGGAACCTGGCGCACGATCATGACGACGGTCACGGCCAGCGCGATGACAAAGCACAGCGCGACGAGCCAGATGCGTTTGACGACGATATGGAAGTACTGTTTGAGATCGACGATATCAAACGACTTCCGGGCCATCGTCGACGCCGCCTGGGGGGCAGACGATCCGGCATTCGGCGGCGTGGGCGGGGAAAACAGGTTGCTCATGATTTACAGGCCAAACATCTTTTCCGGAACAACGACAACGTCCTCGTCACGCAAGGGGACATCCTTCTCAAAATCACCCGAGTCGAGTATGGCCTGCACATCGACCACCAGGGACTGGCGCGTGCCGTCGGGCGCCTTGCGCAGGATCTTGACCTTGCTCGTGTTGGCAAACTTGGTCACACCGGTGCCAAGCAGCACCCGCGCAAGCGTGGTCTCCGTGTCCATCGAGATAGGCATGAATCCCTGTTTTGCGACTTCACCCATAAGATAGATTTTTCCGCCCGCTGATTGCTCCGTGGACGGGACGAAGAATATGTCACCGGGCAATATCGGCACATTCACGGAGACATCCGCGGCCCCAAACAGCCGTGCCAGGTCGACGGGAATGATCTTGAAGGATCCGTTCGGCTGGGGGCGCAACAAGCGGGCGCCATCCATCTTCGCGCCCTGGCCGATGCCCCCGATTTGCCCCACGGCTCGTATGACGTCCAAGCCTTCCGAGCACGGGTGAAATCCGGGCGAACCGACCTGCCCCATCGCCAGAAATTCGCTCTGTCCGGCGGCGCCGCCGCCCAGCGAGGGCACAAAAATAATGTCACGCGGGCGCAGGTACTGGTCCTTCGAAAAATCGAGGGAGTCCATCATCCCCTGCACATCAACGGTCAACACCTGCCGGTCCATGCCGCCGCCCGCCTTCCAACGGAGCACGCGGACTTCGTGGCCCGCAGCGGACCTGGTCATGCCCCCGGACTGGATCAGCGCCTCGAGCACCGTCATGATCTGGTCGCCTGAAAAGGGAATAACACCGGGCCTGTCGACCGATCCCAGAACAAGGATGTTGCCTTCCACGGACTGGGAAATCTCGACGGAAACCGTGGCTTTCTTGAAGTAGGTCGACTCAAGGGCCTTCTCGATGGCCTCGGCCGCCTCATCCGTCGACAATCCATCCACAACCACACGTCCCATCATGGACAGGTCTACAGCACCATCGCCGGCCACCGCGTATTCCCGGTTCATATCGGGCGACTCGGCGACCTTGATCATCAGCCGATCCCCCCGGAGGATTTCTCTGCGCGCCGAACCCGGCGCTGCGTCCTCGCTCGCGTGAGCAGAACAAACACCCGCCATCGCTACGGCAGCCATAACGGCGAGACGCGCCGATCCCGTGAGCAAGCGCGCGGGCCATCCGATCCGTGGTCGCCCGAATTCGCCCCCCTGATACCGGGATGGACTAGAAGGTGTAGACATAGCTCAACGTGACTCGGTGCTCCTCAAGGAGCTCGTCTTCGAGGTTACTGTCCTCAACGGAGTATCCGTACTTCAGTTCGCGGCTCAACTTCCTGGATAGCGCCCTGGAATAGGCTAGGCTCGCTCGGTAGTTCCAAGTCTTCTCGGTTTCGCCCTCGCCCAATGGGTTGCTGATTTCGTAGCTGATGTCGAGAGCAAAACCCAAATTGTAGATAAAGAGATCGTTCTTTGTAAACCGGTATCCGTACGTCGTGCTGTCCGTATCCGTCGTGGCGCCAAAGGTCGATACCGGCTCACGTGTGAAATTCAAAGATTCTCTGGCCGATGGGCTGATTTCGTGATCGAGGAACGCGCCATACGTGAAGGCGATGTCATCCACCTCCGGCTTCGGTTCGTACGTATATCTCGCATTCGCGGAGAGGCGGAGCGTCGGGCTCAGATCCCATTCATCAGTGGCACTGAGGGTGTGAATCGGCTCCCACGTCCCCTTCTCTTCGTCTGTATCCTCTTTCTCCAGTCCAAGACTGTACGTGACTTGGGGTCGCTTGATCAACGTCAGCATGGCGTCAAGCGCGATGGTCTCCGTCGTCTTGTACCCCCGGTTCGCCTCGGGGTTGTTGAGAAGTTCCGTCTTTGTCTTCCCGTTCTCATAGGATAGTGACATGTTCTGCCGAAAGCGCCACGACGCCATGAAATCCAACGTGGTCTCGTCCTGGTCACCGTCCTGAAACGCCTCATCCTGATGCCGCTCCGAGGTGAAACCATAATCGTACGAGACCAGGAACGGGGTCCGCTCCCACTTAAGCCCGGCGCCATAGGTGAACGTGTCCGTCACATCGCGCAATGGCCTGCCGCCGGGGACATACGTTTTCTCTCCCTCATCCTCCTCCTCTCCGTACTTCCGATCATAGCCGATTTCGCCCGTCAGCGTGTAGCGACCAAACTCACTCACGCTGTTGATCCTTCCCCTCGCGAAGGGGCTCGATGAATCGTCAAGGTCAGTCCGGACAAAATGTCGCTCTATGGAAATGCCCGTGTCGATGCGAAGACTGGTGCTTGGCGCCATGTCTGCTTGAGAAGACAGATCCAACCCTGCCAATACGTAGTAGTCCTCCATCTCCTCATCCGCTTCGGATGGTCGCTCACCCTCGACGTTCGTGGTGTAAATGCCCTCCAGCTTCGACTGAGCGGCAAAGTCGAATGGCCCCAAGCGCAGGAATTGCGCGTCCGCGACCTGGCAGGGCACGCAACACGAGAGGAGCAGGAAAGCGGGTACGAGGCGAAATAGGCCACACCTCGAAAACCTTATCGTGTGTTCAGACCCGCACAAACTTCACGCCCCCCCATATCGGTGTCCGACACGTGCCGCGCGAAGCGCTACCCTGTTCACACGGACGGACACCAGTTTGCTGGATGACATGCCGCATGAGCGTCTTGCAAAACTCCCGAGGACTCGACGGCTCGTGCTACGTAGCGAAGACGCTTCGTTACTTCGCAGAGTAGCAAGCGCGTCCCTCCAGTTTGAAAAACAGCCCATTCCCCTCATCATTGGAGGGTCGCGCTCCGCCTGCCGGGGCGGAGCCCAGCGAAGACCGGTCGCGACCGGTGTTTTCTGGAGTTTTGCAAGAGCCTCGCCTTATTGCGTCTTCTTCAAAGGCGTGTATTCGTCAACGGGCACAGAAGCGCCCGACTTGCCCGCAAAGTCTCCCGGCTGGCCCCACTGCACGAGCTTGTCGTTCTCGAAGAAAACCCAATAGGTTCTCGGCGTCAGCGAGAACGACGGCACATATTCCCACACCTGTGCCTTCCGGCCGTCCTCATATAGCTTCGCGGCACGGATGGTGGCCGGTTCACCAATCTCTTTCCTCACGTCTTCCGGGGTCATCCCGAGTTTCAGCTTCTTGGTCTTCTGTCCTGTCGTGGAACAGGCCGCGAGCAGGGCTGCTATCGAAATGACCACAACTACTTGCAGCAGTTTTTTCACGGTAATCTCCCCCTTGTTATCGCTAGCGTACTCAACTGTCAGTGAATAGAAAACAAAACTATCCCTCACATTGACTCATGCGCGCCAGCCCTGAGAAACCCCGCATGATTTGCTCTTGCCGACCCGCGAACCGCGGGGTATTCATTTCACGACGCCACACGACATCCCGCGCGGCGTGACGTAATGTATACACAGACAAGTGGTTCTGTTGCATGACAAAAAGAAAAAAAACTGTTCTTGGCGTGGGGCTGGCCGTCGCTGCCTGCGCGACCATCGCGGGCGTGACCAGCTTTCGGACCTATAGGATCTACAAGACCGCGACGGATATACGCTCGCAGGTCCGGTACTTGATTGAAAACGGAACCACCATCGGCGAGGCGCCGGCCGCCCAAACCTTCTCCCTGCAATACCTGGAAGGCATTTTCGGCGACAATCCGGACCTGCTGGACCAGTTGAAATCCGTCGTTTCGCAGGGCCTCGCCGACGACCCCAGCCTGAACCTCGGCGAAGTGGCTGCCATGGTCGTTACGTACCGGAAGGGCGAAGACGGCAAGGTTGATGACGTCGTGGTCCACGTGGCGGGCGGTTTCCCTCTGGGCCGCAGGAAACCCGGCTTCCATCGCGATGGCTATTTACGAGCCCAGATTGATGAGAGCCTCTGGGAAGCCGGCAGTACGCTCGTGAGCTTCGTAGGCCGCGATCTCATCGTGTTTGCAAATGATGACACCCTGCGGTCACAGGAAGAAATCCTCGAAGGCATCTATTCGGGCAATATCATGCCGCTGGTCGAGTCTCTGCACCGTCCGCTGTACTACACCGCCGTGTTCCCGGATCCGCAGCGCGTCGTGCCCCCGCAACTCCGCCACCATGTGCAGGCCTGTATCATCAAGGGACACATGGGCATGAACGAGGGTTCCATCGAAACGATCCTGCTCACGCCGTCACCGCGATCGGCAGCCTATGCCCTCACCCTGCTGCACGACCTGCGCATTGCATCCCTCATCGTGTTCCGCGCCCGCTGGAGCGGCATCGTCGCGGATACGCCGTGGGGACCCACCGTAGGATCCTGGTGGGCCTATGAACTGGCCAACACCGTGGAATCCATGACGATGGAAAAGGAACAGAACATCGTGCGGATGAAATCGAAGTACGAGCGCGTCATGGTCAACGTCACCCTGAAATGCCTCGAACGCTTCGGCCGTGACCTCGCCCAGATGCGCGGATCCCTCGAAGAGCGACTCGATCCACGCCTGGTCGACGCCCGGATGAAGACAAGAAAACCACTTCACTACTGGAGCGAGGAACACAAGTGGGGACCAGACTGGCCCATCAGGGACACCACGAATATTGTCCCCGTCAAGGCCTCGGCCGACGAACCGGCCGAATCCGGCGCGCCGCAAAACCCGGTGCCGCCTGTATCCCAATCGCTCTGACCTTCCCCTTATCCGGCGCACGCCCGTGGGGATGAGCAGACATGAACCACATGCACTTTTCCATCACACAACAGCAATCCACGCAAAAGCACTCCAGAAAAAAACAACTTGTTCCACCCACTCAAAGAGTTGCGATACCGTCGGTTCCACTATACATTCGCGCAATCTGGATATTCGCAACTCGTTACAGCAAGGTTGATGATCATCCTCCGACATGCATATAGGAAAGCTTGGCTGTCTGAGGCAGCAGGGTGGTCTATTCCAAGAACGGTCATCCGTTCTCTTCTGTTTCTGCTCGTGGCGACCGTGAATACCTCACTCGCCGCGGAGTTCGACGTCAAGCAGCTGGCCGACCCCACGGTCATCAACCGGGACCCGGTAATCAGCGAAACGGGTATCGCCGCGTGGATCGCCGTGACAACCAACGAGGGCGCGGCAGGATTGTCCGATCTCGTGATCTACCGCGACGGCTCATCCAGGACTCTGACTCAGACCAGCCACAAGGAATTTTCCGGAAGCACGAAACCCGTCATTCACAGCAATTCCATCGCATGGGTGGCCGGATTCACCGACACGGGCTCGGATATTTCCTGGGTGCTCAAGGAAGTGATCAAGCGCGACGAACCCGTCCCCGAACTGACAGCCCTCTACAGTGCGAACCAGGATGAAGGCGGAAACCAATGGTTCGAAGCGATGATCACGGGAACGAACGCCGCACAAACCAATACGGTCGAGGAGGTCCGGCGCCATCCCAGCGGGGCCGATGAAATCTGCCTGTGGCAGGGCGAAGGCGAGATACGGCGCATCACACGCGATAGCCGCGATGATTACGCACCGTCCGTCTGGGGAAACATGGTCTCCTGGCAGATTGCCAAGGGCTGGCCGTTCGGCTGGGAAATCATGCTTTGGGACGACGGAACCATGAAGCAGCTCACGACCAACTACTACTACGACATGGCCCCCAAGGTGTACGGCAGCCAGGTCACTTGGTACGGATGGGACGGCCACGATTTCGAAATTTTCCTCTACGACAAGTCCAGCGAGACCACCCTCCAGATCACCAGCAACCAATACGACGACGTCTCGCCTGTCATCGCCGAGGGCATCATCGCGTGGGAAGGCTACCCGTCCGCCGAGGCCGATATCTTCATCTGGAAGGATGGCCAGATCCGCAAGATCAGCGACAACATCGAGGACGATTTCGGCCCCCGCGTGTACGGCGGCAAAGTTGTCTGGCAGGGATTCGACGGCGACGATTTCGAGATCTACTTCTACGACGGCGAAAAGACGGTGAAGCTCACCAGCAATTTGTACGACGATACCAACCCCGACATCGGCAGCGACTTCGTCTGCTGGATGGGTTACGTCGATAACTGGGACGCCGAGATTTTCGTCTCGGACACAAAGGGAGCCCCGAAACAGCTCACCGACAACGAGGACGAGGACCGCGACCCCCATACCGCCGGCCACGCCGTCATATGGCAGGTCGACCACGAGGGCCGATCCAACATCTTCCTGGCGGAGCCGAAACAGTAGCAGACCCCTTTTGCCCTCGTTGTTTGTTGTCGGTTGTTCGTTGTTGAGTACGATCAGCAACTCAGCAACGAGCAACCAACAACCAACAACGTCCCCTACCCCTGCCACTGCCGGTCGAGCGTCCGGTACTGGATCGCTTCGCTGACGTGCTGCGCCCGGATCTCCGTCGATTCTTCCAAATCCGCGATCGTGCGGGCCACTTTCAGTATCCGGTCGTACGCCCGTGCGCTGAAGTGAAGCTCCGTGATCGCCGCCCGCAGGTGATCCTGCGCCTCGGGTCCGAGCCGGCACCATTTCTGGATCTCCTTCGGGCCCATCTGAGCATTGCACCGCACGCGCGGATTGCCGTGAAACCGGTCACTCTGGATGTCCCGCGCCCGCACCACGCGCTCGCGGATCGCGGCCGATGACTCGCCCCGCTCCAGCGAAGCGAGTTGCTGGTACTGCACCGACGGGACCTCGATGTGAATATCGATCCGATCCAGCAAGGGCCCCGAAATCTTCCCGCGGTACCGCTGCAACTGCACCGGCGTGCACCGGCACTCGCGCTTCGGGTCCCCGTAGTACCCGCACGGGCACGGGTTCATCGCCGCCACGAGCATGAACTTGCACGGGAATGTCACGCTCGCCGCCGCGCGGGAGACCGTCACCATGTGGTCCTCCAGCGGCTGGCGCAGCACTTCGAGCACGTTGCGATGGAATTCCGGGAGTTCGTCGAGAAACAGCACGCCGTGGTGCGACAGGCTCACCTCGCCCGGCATCGGGTGCGACCCTCCGCCCAGCAGGCCCGCGTCCGAAATCGTGTGGTGCGGCGACCGGAACGGCCGCCGCGCAACCAGCGCCTGGTGCGCGGGCAACATGCCCGCGATGCTGTGAATCTTCGTCGTCTCCAGCGCTTCCTCGAGCGACAGCGGCGGCAGGATCGATGGCACGCGCTTCGACAGCATGCTCTTGCCCGTGCCGGGCGGGCCGATGCAGATCACGTTGTGCCCGCCGCTGATCGCCACCTCAATCGCCCGCTTCGCGAACTCCTGCCCTTTCACGTCCGCGAAGTCGTCGTCATACAAATGATGCGCATTGAACACTTCCTGCAGATCGATGCGGTACGGTTCCAACTGGATGAGCGAAGCGAGGAAATCCGCCGCCTGCCGCAACGTGGCCACAGGGTACACGGGCAGGTCGCTGACCACGGCCGCTTCCTCGGCGTTGTCCACCGGAACCATCAGGCCGCGGCACCCCTCCTTGCGCGCCATCATCGCGATCGGCAACACACCCCGCACCCGCCGCACCTCGCCGCTCAACGCGAGTTCACCCACGATACAGAAATCGTCGAGGCGCTCCCGCGGAATGGAATCCGTCGCGGCCAGCATGCCCAGCGCGATCGGTAGATCGAACGAAGGCCCCTCCTTCTTGATGTCCGCCGGCGCGAGATTGACGGTCGTCCGTCCCATCGGCGGCGCGAACGCGGAATTGATCAGCGCCGTGATCACACGATCCGAGCTCTCCTTCACCGCGGCATCGGGCAGGCCGACCACCACGATCTTGAACTCGCCCCGGCCCGCGTTGACCTCGATCTCGACCGGATACGCATCCACGCCGAAGACCGCTCCTGAAACGACTTTTGCCAGCATGATTACTCCAACTATTTCCGCATCCGACCGACGCGGCTCATAGAGCCGCGGCTACACCGGAGACGCTCCTGATGTAGCCACGCATCTGTGATGCGTGCTTCCCGACCGACGCGGCTCATAGAGCCGCGTCTACACCGGAGACGCTCCTGGTGTAGCCACGCATCTGCGATGCGTGCGTTGCGGAGCTGTTCCCTACAAAAATTCCGTCTCTTCCTGCAATAAACGCTCCGGCAGCTCAAGCACGAAGCGCGACGGGGCATAGTATTGCACGCCGCCATCCCGCGCCCTGCGCAACGCGGGCACGCACAGGTACAACTCGTCTTTCGCGCGCGTCGAGGCGACATAGAAGAGACGCCGCTCCTCGGCCTCGCCCGAACGGTCGACCATCGACCGGGCCGACGGGAACATCCCGTCCGACAGCCAGAGGATGAAGACCACGCCCCATTCCAGGCCCTTGGCCTGGTGCACCGTGCTGAGACGAACCGCTTCGTCCACGGCGGCGCCCGGCTCCTCTTCGGCATCCACGTTGGTCAACAAGGCCACTTCGCTCAGGAAGGCTTCCAGGTTTTCGAAGCGCGAGGTGAACAGGATCAATTCCTGAATGTCTTCCACGCGCCGGTCGTAGTTGTCGAAGGTCTCGACCGCATACTCGTCATAGAACGCCTGCACGAAGCGATGGATGATCTCGCCCGGATCGTCCGCGAGCGAGTCCGCCTCGTAGGCCTCCAGGATCGGCGCGATCTTGAGCCACACCTGCCGCGCCGCCGCGGGCATCGCCCCAGCCAGCCGCACGCGCTGCTCCGCGTTGCGCGGGTCGAAACGCCGATCGAGCAGGTCCCATACCTTCGCCGCGGTCTTCGGGCCCATCTTGGGAAACATCTCCATCAGCCGCGAGAAGGCCAGGCCGTCGCCGGGGTTCACGATCAATCGCAACAGGCTGCACACGTCCTTGATATGCGCCTGCTCGAAAAAACGCATGCCGGAGGTGATGATGTACGGGATGCGCTCGCGCGCGAGCAGCAGTTGCAGCTCCAGCGCGTGGAAATGCGCGCGGTAGAGCACGACCATGTCCTTCATCCGGTAGCCCTGCGCGCGCAGGCTGCGGATGCGGTCAATCACGTACGCGGCCTGCTGGTCGCCGTCGCGCAGTCGCGCGATGACGGGTTTGCGGTACGCCTCGCGGACGGCTTTCAGTTCCTTCTGGAACTGCTCGGGATTGCCCGCGATGCATGCGTTGGCGACGTTCAGGATCTCCGGCACGCTGCGGTAGTTCGTCTCCAGCTTGAAGACAGACGCGTCCGGATAACGCTCGGGGAACGTCATGATGTTCCGGAAATCCGCGCCGCGCCACGAGTAGATGCTCTGGAAATCGTCGCCGACCACGAGCAGGTTGCGGTTGCGCCCGGCAATCTTGTCGACCCAGTCCGACTGGATCTTGTTCGTGTCCTGGTACTCGTCGACCATCACGTACAGGAACCGCTCGCTGTACCGCTCCAGGATCTGCGGGTGCTCGCGAAACAGGCGCAGCCCGTTCGCGAGCAGGTCGTCAAAATCCATCGCGTTCAGTTCGCGCTTCTTCTTCTCGTAGAGGCTGTGCACCCGCACCACGTCATCGACGCCGACCTCGTGGCCCTCGAACCGCTGCCGCGCGAGCCGCTCAACCGGCGCCTCGGTGCTGGAGGCGAGCCCGAAAAGGCCCAGCAGCACGTCGGGTTTCGGGAAATGTTTGCCGGCCAGGTCCAGTTCATTCGTCGCATGCCGGACGAGCCTGCGCGAATCGTCGTGGTCGAGGATCGTGAAATCGAGCCCGTACCCGAGCGCGTCCGCATGGCGGCGCAGCATGCGGTTGGCCATGTGATGGAACGTGCCGCCCCAGAGACCGCCGACCGATTCCCCGACCAGGGCCTGCGCGCGCTCGAGCATTTCGCGCGCGGCCTTGTTCGTGAACGTGAGCAGCAGAATCCGCTGCGGGTCGACGCCGCACTCCACAAGATGCGCGACGCGGTAGACCAGCGTACGGGTCTTGCCCGTGCCCGCCGCGGCGATGATAAGCACCGGGCCGTCCGGCGCCTGCACGGCGGCCAACTGCCCGGAATTCAGATCGTGTTCAAAATCAATGCGCGGCATGGCGGAGTCAAAGGTCACGGCGAGACCATAGACCATTGACCATAGACCATCGACCTTTCCCACGCACGGCCGCGGTCGATGGTCCATGGTCGATAGTCGATGGTCCTCACGGTCCCCGTCATCGCGCCACACCCGCCTGCTCGGCGTCCAGGAGATCCTTGAACGTGCGCGTTCCCAGCGCATCGTCGATACTGCTCTCGAAACCGCGGAACAGTTTTTCCACCACCGGGTCGAGACGCGTGAGGCCCAGGTTCTCGCGGGCCGCGCCCTCGCGCAGGACGAGATTCACCACCTCGCGCACGGTGATCAGCTCGGGCGACCGGGCCAGCACATATTTGCGCGTCTCCTCCCCGATCTCCGCGAGATACCCACCGCCGGTCAGCAGCGCGACGACGTCGTTCAGCAGGCGGATCGGCACCAGCCGTTCGTGCGCGTACGCGTCCGCATGGAACGGCGCGTGGCCCTGCGTAAACGAACGGGCGGCCTGGAAGACCGCCGACATCGCCAGCGCAATCTTCGCGCGCACGTTCGCGTGCCCTGCGATCCGTTCCATGTGATAGGTCTCGTGGTTCTGCAACGCGAAAGCCAGCTCCGCGCCGAGCAGGATGATCACCCAGCAGACGTAGAGCCACATGAGGAAGACGGGTATCGACGCGAACGTCCCGTATATCGCGTTGCCCGTCGCCAGTTGCGCCTGCAGGAAAATGTAGAGCCGCTGCCACACCAGCCACGCGATCGCAGTGATGAGCGCGCCGCCCGCGGCGGTCCGCCGCCGCACGCTCGTGTTCGGCATAAAGACGAAGAGGAAGAAGAACGCGATCCAGACCGCGACCAGCGGCGTGAGCCGCAGCAGCGCCCGGTACAGCGGCGCCGCCAGGCCGAGCAGGTCGCTGATGCGCGGGCTCGACAACGTCGCGCTGATCGCGAATGCCGCCATGATCAGCACCGGCACCACGACCGTGACGCTGATGTAGTTCGTGAACCGGCGCAGGATCGGGCGCGAGGTCGGGATGCCCCACACGCGGTTGAACGACCGCTCGACCGAGCCCAGCACCTGCACGACCGTGAAGAACAGAACGACCACGCCCACCCAGCCCAGCGCCGCGACGTTCGTACGGTTCACAATATCGAGGATCTGCTGCATGAACGCCTGGAACTGCGTCGGCATCGTGTCGATCGAGGTCATCAGCCGGGACGACGCCTCCTCCCCGGCCCCGAGACCTTTCAACACCGCGAAGGCGATCGCCAGCAGCGGCACGAGCGACATCAGGAGACTGAACGTGAGCGCCGACGCGTGCAGGAACAGGTCGTCCTCGCGGAAACCCTTGCCCACGAGCTGGAGGATGCGGACCGTGCGGACGACCAGGCTGCGCACGCCCGTCAGCGTGGACAGTTCGGCGTTCCACAACTCGGTGGTGAGGAATCGCCTGGTTTTGGATGGATCCGGGGCTGTCACAGGATTACTTCAGTGGATTATCCTCTCACCTTGTACATCGCCCATGCAGCCAGGGTTTTCGCGTCCTGCACCCCGCCGCTGCGAACCATGGCCTCAAATTCAGCGGCGGGCATCATGACCACTTCGAGACACTCATCCCAGTCCGGATTTTTCGGCCCGGGCCCCACGGCCAGGTCGGCAAAATACACATCGATCGCCTCGTCCACATAGCCGGGCGACGGGTAAACCCGGCCCAGGTGCGAAAGTTTCTCCGCGTCGTAGCCGGTCTCCTCCTTGAGCTCCCGATGCGCGGCCGTTTGGGGCTGTTCGCCGGGTTCGAGAATGCCCGCGATGACCTCGATCATGATCTTTTCCACCGCCTTGCGGAACTGGCGGACAAACACGAACCGGCCGTCCGGCGCGCGGGCAAGAACAGCAACCGCCCCGGGATGGCGGATCAGTTCCCGGTAGGCCTTCTGCCCGTTTTCGAGTTCGACATCCTGAACCTCGAAGCGAAGGAGTTTGCCGGAAAAAACGGTCTTCGACGTCAGGGTTTTCTCGTGCATGGCGGATTGGGGTAATGGAGTAATGGAGTGTTGGGATGCCCCCCCACCACTCCAGCACCCCTTTCTCTATAGTTGATACCCTGCCCCGAGGCAAATACTGTTGCTGTCGCGACGAGCTGGCGGGCGTCTCAAAGATCGAAAACGCGCTTGTTTTAGGTCTGGTACTCCAGTACTCCACATACATGATCCGTGAAGCCATAGCCAAGCTGGTCGACAACAAACCGCTCACGCACGACGAGGCGCACGCGACGCTGCGCGAAATCATGTCCGGCGAAGCGACGCCCGCGCAGATCGCGTCCTTCATTACGGCGCTCCGTATCCGCGGCGAGACCGCCGACGTCATCGCCGGCAGCGCGCGGGCCATGCGGGAGAAGTTCACCGCGGTCGAGAGCGGGTCGGAGATCTTCGTCGATACGTGCGGGACCGGCGGGGACGGCGCGCACACCTTTAACATATCCACGGCCGCCGCGTTCGTTGTCGCCGGCGCGGGCATCGTGGTCGCCAAGCACGGCAACCGCAGCGTCTCGAGCAAGTGCGGCAGCGCGGACGTGCTCGAGGCGCTCGGGGTAAAGATCGATGTCCCGGCCGATGTGATGTCGAAGTGCCTGCGGGACATCGGCATTGCGTTCCTGTTCGCGCCCGGGCTGCATCCCGCGATGAAACACGCCATCGGGCCCCGCAAGGAAATCGGCATCCGGACGATATTCAACATCCTTGGTCCGCTGTCGAATCCGGCCGGGGCCCGGCACGGCGTCATCGGCGTCTACGTGCAGCACCTCGTCCCCACCCTCGCCCACGCCGCGCTTGCGCTCGGGGCGAAACATCTTTTCGTGGTACACGGGCACGACGGGCTGGACGAGATCACGACGACCGCGGCCACCTCGGTGGCCGAAGTGCGCGACGGCGAGGTCACGACGTACGAGATCCACCCGCACGACTTCGGCCTGGCCACCAGTGTCGCGAAGGACCTCGCCGGGGGCGATCCCAAGGAAAATGCCGTGATCGTGCGCGACGTGTTGTCCGGCGCGAAAGGCCCGCGCCGCGACATCGTGCTCATCAATGCCGCGGCGGCCATCGTCGCGGGCCAGAAAGCGGAGAACTTGAACCAGGGCATCGAGCTGGCCGCCGCGTCGATCGACTCCGGTGCCGCCGCGCGGAAACTGGATCAACTCATAGCTGGAACAAAGATTTGAAACCACGAATGAACACGAATGGGACTTTCCTGATTCGTGCTTATTCGTGATCATTCGTGGTTGAATCTTCCAATCCTTGGAACTTTTCCCGACGATTCTTCCAATGGTTGGAAAACTACGCCTCGGCGGGGCGGCGGAGCGGGATCAACTGCTTGCGTTTCTCGGGCGGACTCGCGTTGCGGGCTTTCTTCAGGACGTCGGACAGGGCGTCGAGGTATTCCATGAACCGGGCGAGGCCGGCCTCGGTGAGAAGGACGGTGGTGCGCGGTCGGGCGTCAATGAAGGCCTTCTCGATGCGCACGACGCCCGCTTCCGACAGAACCGCGAGATGGCGGTTCAGGTTGCCATCGGTCAGGTCGCACGCCTCCTTGAGTTCGCCAAAACGCATCCCCTCTTCCGCGGCACAGAGCTCGGACATGATCGCCAGCCGGCTCGGTTCGTGGAAAATCCGCTCAAGAAGTTCGCCGTCGTCTTTTTCCCTCGGACTCATCGCGCTTCACTCCTCGTGTGTCTGCCCCTGATGTAGAGACGCTTCACAAAAGTTCGCCCCCCCCCCGGCGGTAGCCGGATCGTTCAGGGATGAAACTTTTTCGGTCCTGTTGCGGAGGGGACGTTTCAGGTTAGTTCGGCCCCCGGCCGCGGCCGGATCGTTCAAGTGAGAAACATCAAGCCTGGCTTGAAGTTTCAGGCTAGCGCCTCTACATCCTTCCTATTCGAAATGAGCAGCAACCCGCCCGCAAGCTCGCCGGCGAAGAACACCGCCCCCATCGGCCAGGGATTCAAGAAGGTCAGCCCTGTCGAAAGCAGGATGCCCGCGCCGCAAGCCATGTAGGCGAGACCGACGATGTAGATGCCCTGCGGGAGCGACTGGCGGTACGCGACCTGCGCAAGGCCGTAGAGGCACATCCATGTCCCGGGCAACAGGTCGTACTGCTTCGCCGCGACGAGCGCCACGGTCAGGATCGCCCCGACCGCCAGCGCGGGCACCGCGTCGATCGCCGGCTTCAACATCAGCCGGTTTCGCCGCGCTCCAGGATCGGAAAAGAACCAGACGGCCAAGGCCCCATAGTTCATGACCAGCGCCACCGCGAGCACCACCCCCCACCCGACCAGGTGCGCCTCCGGCTTCGCGGGAAACACCGCGGCCAACAGCCAGGCCCCGACCAGCGCGACCGATCCCGACGCGATGCGGGCCCGGCCCGAATAGCCGCCGAACCTGCGTTTCTCGAGAATGACCTCCTGGAGCCGCCTTACCTGCGCCAGCGCGTCATGGACGTGGTTCGCGATCATCGCGCTCGAAAGCTACACGCAGGCAAAGCACTTTGCAAGGCAAAGCATTGTAGCCGCGGCACGCAGGGCCGCGCCGCCGTCTCATCGCCCATCTGTGCCTTCCGCCGGGAGTTTGCCGGAAAGTACCGTCACATCCCCTCTTCCTACATCGAGCATAACCCGACGCCGCACTCAGGCCCTTTTGGAATGGCGAACTGCACCACTGCGTGATATTTTAGTTCCAGAGGAACGATACCATGAAAGAGTCGTGTTCCCTGCGAAACTATTTCCGCGACCGTTTGATCAACGACGACCAGGGCGTCAGGTACCCTTTCGTTACGATCTCCCGTCAGGAGGGCGCCGGGGCCCACACCCTGGCGAGCGAGTTGATGCGCCAGATGAACCAGCGCCAGAACACGGAGGTTTTCGCCGGGTGGAACTTGTTTGACGTGGCGACCTACGAGGGCTTCGCGAACGATCCCGAATTGCAAGCGACGCTCGATGCGGTGGCGAAGGAGGAATACCACTCCGAGGTGACCGACCTCTTTCTTGAGGTCATCAGCAAACTGCCGCAGCAGTACGTCGTCTGCAAGAAGCTGTTCACGACCATGCGCAAGCTGGCCGCGATGGGTAAAGTCATCCTGATCGGCCGCGCGGGATGCTGCGTCACGCGGAGCGTCCCCGGTGGCATCCACCTGCGGCTTGTAGCCCCGGAGGCCCTTCGCGTCGAGCGGGTCATGAAGCTGCAGCAACTGGACAAAACGGCCGCCACGGCCTGGGTGCACAGTCACGACCGGGAGCGGGCTCACCTCCTGCGTGACTTCTTCAGCCGGGACATCGAGGACCCGCTGCTCTACGACGCGGTGTGGAACACGCAGTCAACGTCCGTGGTCGAGATCGCCGACATCACCCGGCGCATGATCTTCAAACGCGTCCGCGACAAAATAGCCCAGCGGATGTGAGGTGGATTTCATTGGCATGCCACGGCTCCTTTGCCTATAAATCCGTCTACCTTAGGGAGATACACGGGATGAACGTGGAAAAAATCGGGATCATTGGGCTGGGTTACGTCGGCATGCCGCTCGCGTCGGCGCTGGCGGAGCATTTCGACGTCGTCGGGTTCGACATCAAGGCGGCACGAATCGAGGAACTCAAGTCCGGCAAGGACCACACGGGCGAGGTGACCGCGGAGGAGTTGAAGAATCCCCGCCTCTCGTTCACCGCCGACATAGCGGGCCTCTCTTCCTGCACGTTCCTCATCGTTGCCGTTCCGACGCCGACCACGACATCGCGCGAACCCGACCTCGAACCGCTCGTGCATTCCTCCAAGGCCGTCGGCTCCATTCTAAAGAAGGGCATGATGGTGAGCTACGAGAGCACCGTCTACCCGGGCGTGACCGAGGACGTCTGCCTGCCGATCCTTGAAAAGGAATCCGGCCTCAAGCTCGGCGATTTCGACCTCGGCTACTCACCCGAGCGCGTCAACCCGGGCGACACGGAACACACGGTCCGGACAGTCGTCAAGATCGTGAGCGGCCACAATGCCCGCGCCCTCGACCGCGCGGCCGCGGTGTACGGCAAGGCGACCCGCGCGGGCGTGCACCGTGCTCCGGATATCAAGACCGCGGAGGCGGCGAAGGTCATCGAGAACGTCCAGCGCGACTTGAACATCGCGCTGATGAACGAGCTGTCCAAGATCTTCGGCCGCATCGGCATCAACACGGACGAGGTCCTGGCCGCGGCGGGCACCAAGTGGAATTTCCACCGCTACCACCCCGGTCTCGTCGGCGGGCACTGCATCGGCGTTGACCCCTACTATCTCACCCACCGCGCGCTGCAGCTCGGCTACCATCCGGAAGTCATCCTTGCCGGACGCCGTATCAACGACGGCATGGGCGCATACGTCGGCGAGCTCTGCGTACGCCAGCTCGTCGCGGGGGGCACCCTGCCGAAGAACGCGAACATCTGGGTGATGGGCCTGACGTTCAAGGAGAACGTGCCCGATTTCCGCAACACCCGCGCGATCGATGTCGTGAAGTACCTGCAGGGTTTTGGCGCCGCCGTCACGGCGTGGGAACCCATGGGGAGTCCCGCACAAATTGAGAAGTATTTCGGGCTCAAGACCGTGACTTTCGACGAGGTGCACGACCTGGACGCCGTGGTGCTGATCAACGGGCACAATGCCTTCAAGAGCATCTCGCTCGCGGCGCTGCGGCAGAAAATGAAGACGCCGGTCCTGGTCGACGCGAAGAACTTCTTTCCGCGCCAGGAAGCGCGGGACCTCGGCTTCAGCTATGCAAGCCTGTAGGAAACGCCGCCACGAATAGACACAAATCAGTACGAATTCGAGTCTGCCATTCGTGCCGATTCGTGCCTGCCCGCCATAAGCCTTGGCAAAGGCCGGTTCATTTGTGGTTGATAGAGGAACCTATCCCATCCTGCCATGGCACCTGCTTATAGAGTCCTGCGGTTGGTCGCAGGTTGGACGCTGATCGTCATCGGTATGATCGGCTTCGTCATCCCCATTCTTCCGCAGATTCCCTTCATCGCTGCCGGCGCCCTGCTGCTTGCGCCCTACATCCGCATCTTCCGCCGCGTATCGGCGTGGGTTCACAAGACATATCCGAAGTCCCGCCCGTACGCCCGCCCCTTCCGGATTTTCAAGAAGCGCAGGCATCCAGACGACGACGACGCGCCGGGAAATTCACCTTGAAAAACGCTCCCCCCCGGCGCACCCTCCCCGCCTAATCGCACGGGTTGAACGACATGGTACGGTCCTTCGTTTTCAGTCAGGGCAAGCTGGTGAGCCAGGATATCGGAATGGATTTCCTGAAGCTCATGCTTTACGACGAGGATGCCCAACTTTGGGCCGACATCGAATCCGCGTCGCCCGAGGAAACCAAGAGCGTCCTGGAAGGCGTGTTCAATTTCCACCCGCTGGCAATCGAGGACTGCATCGCCGTGTCCGAGCGGCCCAAGGTCGACGAGTACGAGGGCTACATCTTCCTCGTCATCCACGCGGTCGATTTCTCGCACGATCAGCAGGAATTCTGCACAACCGAGCTGAACATGTTCATCGGCAAGAATTTCCTGGTGACCTACCACCAGGCCCCGCTGCGCAGCATTACCACGACCATCGAACGCGTGATCAAGAACGCCGCCAGCATCGCCCGGGCCCCGGACCGGCTGACGTACACGATCCTCGACTTCCTCCTCGACAACTACGACCCGGCGTTCGAAGACCTCTCCTCGGAGATCGTGGCGCTGGAGAAAGGCATCACGAGCGATACCTCGGTGGACGTCCTGGGCAAGGTGCTCAAGCTCAAGGGCGAGGTCCAGCGTCTCCGCCAGACCATGGCGCCGCAACGCGAGGTGCTTGCACGTCTGGGCCGCGGCGAATTCAAGGTCGTCCGCGCGCACATGCTCCCGTACTACCGCGACCTGCTCGACCGGCTCGTGCGGTTCAACGAACAATGCGACAACCTGCGCGAAGCGCTCACCAACACCCTGCAGGTGCACCTCAACGTACAGCAGATGCAGGTCAACCGGGTCATCAAGGTCCTGACCGTTCTCGCCACGCTCAGCCTTCCGCTCGTCGCCATCACCAGCTACTACGGCATGAATTTTCATCGATTCCCGGAACTCGACGTACGATACCCCCACGCTTACGTCGCGATGCTGACCCTGCTGTCCACGGGCTTTGTCTTTGTGCTGCTCAAGTGGAGAAAGTGGCTCTAGCCGGGAGGACGCGTCGCCTTATATCATGAAGAAAAACTACATCCTCGACACCAACGTATTGCTGCACGATCCAACAGCCATCCACCATTTCGAAGACAACATTGTTGTCATCCCACTCAAGGTCCTGGAAGAAATCGACAACTTCAAGCGCGACCAGTCCGAACTGGGCCGCAACGCGCGGCACGTTTCCCGCATGCTCGACGGGCACCGCCAGAACGGCAAGCTGGCCGACGGCGTGCAGATGCCCAATGGCGGCACGCTCAAGGTCGCGTTCCCGGGCGATCGCGACCACTACCTGAACGGCCTGTCCGCGGACGACCAGATCCTGAAACTCGCGATGGAACTCAGCAAACGGCTCGACGAGCCCCCCTGCATCGTCGTGAGCAAGGACATCAACATGCGGCTCAAGGCCGACGCGCTCGGCCTCGATGCGGAGGACTACGAGACCGGCCGGATCGACGTCTCGGAGCTCTACTCCGGGCACGCGGAGGTCGATGCGCCGGTCGAGGCCCTGGAGAAATTCCGCACCGAGGGCCGCGTCACCATCGAGAAGGACGACCTCTCGGCGAACCAGTATGTCATGCTGCGCAACGAGGCCGACGCATCCCAGACCTTCCTCGGCCGCTACGAGCACGAGACACGCTCGGTCGTCCCGCTCATCCCCACGCCCGAGGAGATCAAGCACATCCACCCGCGCAACCGCGAGCAGCACTACGCGATGGACGCGCTGCTCAACGACAACATCAAGGTGGTCACCATGATCGGCAAGGCCGGCACGGGCAAGACCCTCCTCGCCGTGGCCGCCGCGCTGTACAAGACGATCGACCAGAAGACCTACCGCCGCATGCTCGTCTGCCGCCCGACGATTCCCATGGGCCGCGACATCGGGTACCTGCCCGGCACGCTGGAGGAGAAGCTGAACCCGTGGATGCAACCGATCTACGACGCGATGGACCTCCTCACCAGCGGCCGCCGATCGGGCTGGAAACATACACGCGATTCGATGGACGATGAGCGCGTCGGGATTGAGCCGCTCACCTACATCCGCGGCCGCAGCATCCCGAACCAGTATATCGTCGTCGACGAGGCCCAGAACCTGACGCCCCTCGAGGCCAAGACCGTGCTGACGCGCGTCGGCCCCGGCACCAAGATCGTGCTGACCGGCGACATCTACCAGATCGACAACCCGTACGTGGACAGCATGTCCAACGGGCTCACGTCGATCGTGGAAAAGTTCCGGCCTCACGGCATTGCCGCGCACATCGTGTTGAACCGCGGTGTCCGGTCCGAGGTCGCCGAGCTGGCTGCGAACCTGTTGTAAGAATCCGGACGCCACGAAGCGCGGCCCTCCGCCGGTCTTCCCCCGGAGGGCCACGCGCCGTCGTGGCCGCGGAGGATAAAGGCATTTGAGAAGGCTGCTGTCGTTTTTTTACCACTGGAGCGGCCCCGCCCTCTGCCTCGCCTGGATGATCGGCTGGATGGCGAAAGACCGGACGCCGGCCACGACGTGGCTGTATTTCATTCCCCCGACGTTCGTGGTCGTTTATGGGGCGATCTGGCTCGCCGTGTACCGCGGGCGGGGGGGGCCTGTCCGCGCCCTGGTCCACGGACTGACGATCCTCGCCGCGCTGAAGGTGACCCTCGTGGATTGCTCCTGGAACGCGCGGCGCGAAGACGTGGCCGGGCATCTCCAGGTCGTGCACTGGAATGTCGGCCAGTGGAATGACCGGATCACGAACCAGCTCAGGGCGATCGCCGCGGACCAGCCCGACATCTGTCTGCTTTCCGAGGCGCCGCGATACGCCGACGTGGCGCAACTCGCGCAACAGCGCCTGGGGACGCCGTACACGCTGGTCGACGCGGGCATGGCGCTGTTGTCGAAATATCCTTTCGAGCCGCTCGGCTCGTTGAAGTTGACCAATGCCAAGGGGTGGGCCGTCCGGATCGCGACGCCAAAAGGGCCGCTCGACCTGGTTATCGTCGACCTCATCTCCCATCCGACCCTGAACCGGCGCATGCCCATCAGCGAGTTGAGCGACTGGATCGCGAACCTTCCCGCGTCCATTCCGGTCATCGTCCTCGGCGACTTCAACACGCCCCGCGATGCGCTCAGTTTCGACCCGCTCCGGCGGCGGCTGCGCAATGCGTACGAAATCGCCGGCCGGGGCTGGCCCTATTCATGGCCCATGCCGGTGCCGGTGTACTCGATCGACCACGCATGGGTGTCGCCCTCCGTGCGCGTGCTCAACTACTCGATGAAAGGCTCGCGGCTCAGCGACCATCGCCGGCAGGTCATGGATATCGACATCGCGACCGACGGCTACCGCCTAACAGATTGATCGACGATCGTCGATCGATCTGTTAGGCGACGTGACCTCGCTTGCGAAAGCCGACACCCACGCGTACACTACCCCATCATGAGCGCAACCACCGCAGAAGCCCGCTCCGCGCCCGTCGGGACCGAACTCGAAAAATACTCCTCCGCGGTCACACTGTCGGACATGGAGATTTTCGTCTTCCCCGATCTGCTCTACAGCCTTGTCCTCGCGAACATCCTGTCGCCACGCCTGTGGGCGTGGCGAGACAACGCGTGGTTCAAGGACATCGAGAAGGCGAAACCACACAAGCGGGTCATGCGCCTCAAACAATTCATCATCGACCATTACGAGTTCAACCTCGATCTCGACACATGGGGCCTGACGACGAAGGAGCGCGAGGTCGAACGCTTCCGCCCGGTCATGGACCCGGAGATCCTGGGCCGGAGCAACGCCCTTTTCGGCTATGAAGGCGACAAGTACTACTTCGACCAGGATGTCCGCCGTCACTTCGGCCTGGAGAAGTACAACACCAACATCATCCCCTACTGGAAAACGGAGACGCTCGAGGCCATGGACGCCTTCCGGTTCAAGGACGGCTACCGCACCGGCGCGGGCGAGTGCGTTTCGCTGTCGACCCTCTACGCAGCGGCGCTGTTTGTCGTCTGCCGCATCCCGCTCTCGGACATCTACCTGATGGCCACCCCACTCCACTCGCAGAATTTCATCCTGGCCGGCGAAGGCTACCTCACCAACAACCGCCGCGTCATCACCCGCAACATGTGGTTCAACGGTACGGAGCAGACCTCCAAGGCCCAGCGCGCGCTCCGCAACGAGCAGATCACGATCGTCGCGAACAACACCGGCTGCCTTCACTGTGCCTACCCGGATGCCACGATCAGCCCGGACTCGTACGAGCGGTTCAAGACGGAGTTGCGCGCCTACCTCCGCACCGACATCACCATGGAAATCCTCGCGAACTTCCTTCGCGACAACAGCGACCTGCAGAAGTGCTACCAGCTCCGGCACGAAATCAACGGCAAACCGCGCTACATCGCAGCGGAAAAAGTTTACGCCTACGAGCACAACAGCTCCTACAAGGTGAGCGACCGCACGCGGGAACGGCTGCTCGACGAACTGGACGAAGATGAATTCTTCACCGAGCCGCTGCCCAACCGCATGTTCCTGAACAAGTTCGACGACTTCTTCAAGAAAGGCCACGTCGACGTCACGAACCCCGAACACGTGCAGCGATTGGCAAAGGAACTCGACTGCCAGTGCCACCGCGCAGCCGACGTCCTGACCCGGCTCGCGCAATTCGTGCGCATGGAGCCGCACTTCCCCGACCAGGCGGGGAAGAAGCAGTTCCAGCCCGGCCCCGCCATCGAGTTGACCAACGAGATGAGCCGGGAGGAGGTCTTCAACTACCTGGAGTCGGTCCGTCCCGTGAATCCTGTCGCAGACCTCGCGTTCTACGCCTACCGTGACCTTGCGCGCACGGACTGGGCCCCGTTCGTCAAGGCGGCCATGGAACGCAATCCTGTCAGCATCCGCGGATCGTCCACGCTGTCGGACGAAGACCTCATCAAACGGCTGACGACATGGCCATCGGAGTCGATCTATGACGGCTCGCGCATGGCCCAGCCGGACGAAGTGTGGAACTACCAGCGCGGCGACGGGCTGGAAAAGGCGATCTGTCTGGGGAACATCTGGAAAGAACGGTATTCGGACACACTCACGCGTGTGGAGTCCGACGGCCACACGGTGAATGTGCAACGCGGTACGGTCAGCGTCACATGGCCGACTGCGAAGGGCCTTGCGACCAGCCTCATTCTGTGACCGTAAGGGCGCGTACACCACCTATGACCAGGTCTCGACCCTGTAGCCACGCTTCTGTGAAGCGTGCAACGTGCGCGGCCGCGATTTCGCATGGTGTAGCCACGCTTCTGTGAAGCGTGCCGGTCACAATGCAACTGCGCGGCACGCAGTGCCGCGGCTACACCAGCCCCGTGTAGCCACGCTTCTGCGAAGCGTGCGGTCTGTGATTTTCAGGCTTGCGCGGCTCGCAGAGCCGCCGCTACACCTCGAGTTATGACCGAAGAAACAAAATTCCCGCGCCGACCACCTCGATTGCGCCCTGTATTCCAGTCGTATGACGCCCCACTCTATTTCGTCACCTGCTGCACCTGGAATCGGGAACGGATTCTCGCGAATCCAGATGTCCACATGGCGCTGCAGGAATTCGGCAAGCGCGGACACGCCGAGAAGAACGTCGCGCTGGGCCGATACGTAATCATGCCGGAGCATATCCATTTCTTTGTGTCCGGCCCACACGAGTTTATTTTGTCGGACTATGTCCGCATGATAAAGATCTGCTTGGGAAAAGTTCTATCCACGTCCAAACCCTGGCAGGAAGGTTTCTTCGATCACTTGGTCAGGAATTCTGAAAGCTATAGCCAGAAGTGGGACTACGTCCGGATGAATCCTGTGCGCGCGGGGCTTGTGGCATATCCGGATGACTGGCCGTTTCAAGGTGAGATAGTTCGCATCCTGCACACGTAGCCATGGTTTTGAGAGGCGCGGCTCGCAGAGCCGCGGCTACACTACGCAAGATCGGGTTCAAGACCCGGTGTAGCCACGCTTCTATGAAGCGTGCAACGTGCGCGGCCACAATCCCGTTCCCGCCTGGTGTAGCCACGCTTCTGTGAAGCGTGCCGTGTACACCGCCCCTGCGCGGCTCGCAGAGCCGCGGCTACACTTGCGATGTCCAAACCCGCAACGTCGCCCTCTCCCGCG
Organism: bacterium; assembly: GCA_043802525.1. Taxonomy (GTDB): domain Bacteria; phylum Verrucomicrobiota; class Kiritimatiellia; order CAIVKH01; family CAIVKH01; genus JAZDKY01. The sequence continues at coordinate 23,282 of JAZDKY010000153.1, read as the reverse complement.
CCCCGGGCGCGAGAACCCGCGCGCAACCATGGTTCAACGAGTTCGGGACGCCCATCCAGGGCTCGATGCAAAAGAAGGCCCGATCGGGCTTCGTGTAGAATTGCAGGTATGGAAAGAGCTCCCGGCCCGCATCCATGTGAATCGACAGCCCGTCCGGAAAATCCATGCGGCTTTCCCCACTCGCGCCGAGTTCGAAAAGCATCTCGTTCACGTGCGGATCGGCCACCGATACCGGAATCGCGGGCGCCGGACTCTCGCCCACCACGTCGGACAGCTTCCCGTTGTAACTCAACCGGCGCGCGGCTTGGCAATAAACCAGCGTCCGGTCCTTGCCCCCGCCCGGCGGCGGCGTCCGGAAGTACGGATGAAATCCCGCATAGTACGGCATGGGTGAGTCGCCACGGTTCACGCAGGTCTGCTCACAAACCATCGCGCCGTTCTCGACACGATACCGCAAGCGGACCTCGAACCGGAAGGGGTAGACCGCCCGCGTTTCATCCGTGTCGGCCAGGGCCATGGTCAATTCGTCCGCCGCGGCCAAAACCACATGCCAGGGCAAACGCAGGGAGAATCCGTGAATTTTCATCCGGTATTCGCGACCGCCATGCACGTACACCTCAGGCCGTCCATCGCGCTCGAGACGGCCGCAAATCGGGAACAGGAACGGCCAGCCTCCGCGTTGGCTGTCCGGGTCCCGATCCCACATGAAGTCGTGGTGATAGATCAGCTCGCGCGGACCACCAGGTCCGGGAAGGATGAGCGACGACCCGATGCCTCCCAATTCCGGCACGAACGATGCGCGAGTGTTACCATCCGGCGAGACCATGGTGTGGACGTCAAACCCCTGCTCCTGAAACTTCCGTGTGTTCAGTGTGCCTGCCCGCCTCTGGAGGGTTCAGTGGTTTACTTCCGCTGGGCTTTCCGCTCGCGGAACACTTCATCCGCCGCGGTCAGCGCGTTCAGCGCCACCGGGAAGCCGCAGTAGACGATGAGTTGCATGATGACTTCGATGATCTGCTTACGTGTCCATCCCACGTTCATCGATCCATGGATGTGCGCCTTGAGCTGCGGGCGGGCGTTGCCCATCGCGACGAGCGCGGCCATGGTTGCGAGCTGCCGCGCCTTCGCGTCCAGGCCCGGACGCGACACGATGTCGCCGTACGCAAACTCGTAGACAAGCCGCGCGATGTCGGGCGAGATGCGCCCCACCTGATCAATCGTATCGATCCCGTTTTGGCCGTGGATGGACTTCAGTTTCTTCCGGCCCCGACGATGGCGCGCGGACAACGTCTTGGTCTTCATGGTGCCCCGATTTGCTTCAGGATGCGGCTGATAAATGGATTCTTCCCGGCTGTGTACGCGTCCCGGTTGTCAGCGTGTTGCTTCGCGAGCTCGCGTTTCACCTGGTTGTATTCATTCCGCACGGTCTCGTTCTTCAGCAGGTGCTCGCGAAATTGCAGCCAGACACGCCAGTGGTTGCTCGTCTGCTCGACCACATGTACATGGAAACGCGTGGGCTCGCCGCTGGTGAAAAAGTGCCGCCCAGGCAGCCCGTATTCGCCCTTGTACTCGTAGCCCTCCTTGGAGAGCCGCACCACGCAGGCCGGCATGTCGGCGAGCGACTCGATCGCGACGGCCATATCGATGATCGGCTTGGCGTCGAGCCCCGAGATCGCCGTGCTGCCGATATGCTCCACCGCGAGGGCCTTGGAGCCGAGGGCGGACCGGATCCGGGCGGATTCTTCCGCGAACTTGCGCGGCCATTCAGCGGAATACGGCACGAGCTTGACCGTGCCGGGTTTGAGGCCGATGGATGGTTGAGGTTCCGTCACTTGTCTGCTCGTAATCCTAATCGTACTCGTAATCGTAATCGAGTGCGGGATTATGATCAAGAGGCCCGAACCGGGAGATCCACAGTCCCGAATCCTTGGCGAACCGGAGCTTTCAACATATTTTGATTTGACATACGCTTAACCCATCTATATCTATCGAGATAGTGCACATTTCTATTCCCGATGATCTCAAACAAGTGTAATTATGCGTTGCGGGCTATGCTGGAACTGGCCCTCTGCGAGGGAGAGGGACCCATCACCATTGGTGACATAGCCGGGAAGCAGCGTATACCGGTTCGGTTCCTGGAGGCAATCCTGCGCCAGTTGAAGCTGGCGCGCCTGGCCGATTCAGCGCGCGGCAAGGACGGCGGTTATTTCCTGTCGACCCCGGCACGGAACATCAGCGTGGGGAGCGTGATCCGGCTGTTCGAGGGGTCGCTGGTGTCGGTGAATCCGATGACGATCCCGAACAAGAAGCGAGGCGACGCAACGGATGTTTTTCAGGAGATGTGGGACCAGGCGGAGCAGTCTCTGAGCGCCGTGTTCGACAAGGTCACTTTTGCATCCCTGGCCGAACAGGAGAAGAACAGGCAGCTCGCGCATATTGTAAATTACTCGATCTGAGTGAATGTAGAGGCGCTTCACAGAAGCGCCTCTACAGGTGAAAGGCACCATGGCAACATTGACGACCAAAGCGGCGCAGACCTGGCACGGCGTGGAGACGACCGATCCGCAGGCCGTGTTGTCGCACGCCATCGCGGCCTACGGGGACCGCGTCGCCCTGGCCTCCAGCTTCAGCCTCGAGGACGCGGTGGTGACGGATATGCTGGCCGGGATCCGCACGGACGTGCGTATCTTCGCGCTGGATACGGGGCGCCTGAATCCCGAGACCTACGAGTGTGCGGAATCGATCCGCCGAAAATACGGCATCAGGATTGAATGGTATTTCCCCCGCCACGACGCTGTCGAGCAGCTCGAACGGCAGAAGGGGCTCTTCTCTTTCAGGGAGAGCGTCGAGAACCGGAAGGAGTGCTGCCATGTCCGCAAGGTGGAGCCGCTTTCCCGAGCACTGGCCGGACTCGACGCGTGGATCACCGGCCTGCGTCGCGAACAGAGTGTGACCCGGTCCGACCTCGATGTCGTCGAATGCGATGCGGCACACGGCGGGATCGTGAAGATCAATCCGCTGGCGTCGTGGTCGATGGACGACCTGCGGGAATACGCGCGGTTGCGCAAGATCCCATACAACCGACTTTACGACCAGGGCTACACGTCCATCGGCTGCGCGCCCTGCACGCGCGCGATCCAGAAAGGCGAGGACCAGCGGGCCGGGCGGTGGTGGTGGGAAAGCCCCGACCACAAGGAATGCGGCCTTCATATCGGTGGCCGGTGGCCCCAGAACGGATACCAGATATGACTTGGCGACACCGCAAAGCCCACGCGCCCCTATGGACCGAAGGAAATCGCCATTGATTCACCCCTCGGTATTGGGGTAAGTCATCCGCGCGACCGTCACAAGTAGAAGTCAGCAAAACCCTTATATATGATTACGTTTAGCCTATCTCATCTCCACTACCTGGAAACGGAATCGATCCAGATCCTCCGCGAAGTCGCCGCAGAGTTCGAGCGCCCGGTCATGTTGTTCTCCGGAGGGAAGGATTCCATCTGCATGCTGCGGCTCGCGGAGAAGGCGTTCCGCCCGGCAACGTTCCCGTTCCCTCTTCTTCACATCGACACCGGGCACAACTTCCCGGAACTGATCGATTTCCGCGACCGGCGTGCGGCGCAACTGGGCGAACGGCTGATCGTCCGCACCGTCGAGGACGCGATCAAGAAAGGCATCGCCCGCGAGGTGCCCGGCGAGTCGAGCCGCAACCGGCTGCAGACCCCCACCCTCCTCGCGGCGCTCGAGGAGTTCAAGTTTGACTGCGCAATCGGCGGCGCGCGCCGCGACGAGGAAAAGGCTCGAGCGAAAGAGCGCGTGTTCTCGTTCCGCGACGCGTTTGGCCAGTGGGACCCCAAGAACCAGCGACCCGAGTTGTGGAACATCTACAACGCGCGCATCAACCCGGGTGAGCACATGCGCGTGTTCCCGCTGAGCAACTGGACCGAGCTGGATATCTGGCAGTACATCGACCACGAGAAACTCGAAATCCCTTCGATCTACTTCACGCACAGCCGCGATGTCCTGCGCCGCGACGGGCAGTGGATTCCGGTCAGCCCGCTCATCACCTTGAAAAAGAATGACCAGCCGCAGCGGCTCAACGTCCGCGTGCGCACCATCGGCGATATCTCCTGCACGGGTTGCGTGGAATCGGTCGCGTCGACGGTCCATAACATCATCACGGAGATCGCCGCCGCCCGCGTCACGGAACGCGGGAGCCGGGCAGACGACAAGCGGTCCGAGACGTCGATGGAAGACCGCAAGCGCGAGGGCTATTTCTAGTGTCATCTCCCATAAATAACTTTTCAATGGTGGGAGCGCCGGACGGTCAGCTGCAAGGCGGCGCGCCGCAGGCAATACCGATGTGTATTGTCGAGGCGCGCCAACGCAGCAGATGGCCGTCCGCCGCCCCATCCCTGCGGGACAGGGCGGGTTTCGCACTGGCCTGCGTTGCCAGCGCGAGGACATACCGCCTCGGGTATGTCGCCCGCGCAGTCGCCTTGGCCAGCGCAAAACCTGCCTCTGCCATTGCAAAGGTATTTGTGGGAGACGACACTTTATGAATGCAGCTGCTGCGGCCAGCCAGGATAAGAGCGAACTGCTGCGGTTCTTCACCTGTGGCAGCGTGGACGACGGGAAGAGCACCCTGATCGGGCGCCTGCTCTACGACACGAAGCTCATCTTCGAAGACACGATGGAGTCGTTGAAGCGCTCGTCCGACATCACCGGCGAAGGCACGATCAACCTCGCCAACCTGACCGACGGCCTGCGCGCGGAACGCGAGCAGGGCATCACGATCGACGTCGCCTACCGCTACTTCGCCACGCCCAGGCGCAAGTTCATCGTCGCCGACACCCCCGGCCACGTGCAGTACACGCGCAACATGGTGACCGGCGCGTCGACCGCGAACCTCTCCATCATCCTCGTCGACGCGCGGCAGGGCGTGATCCAGCAAACGCGGCGCCACGCCTACATCGCGTCGCTCCTCCGCATCCCCCACATGGTTGTCTGCATCAACAAAATGGACCTGGTCGGGTTTTCCGAGGAGCGGTTCGATGAAATCCGCGAGGCGTTCACCGAACTCGGCACGAACCTCTACATCAAGGACATTAACTTCATCCCGGTCAGCGCCCTGCTCGGCGACAACATCGTCGGGCCGTCGAAGAACATGCCCTGGTACCTCGGCGCGCCCCTGCTCCGGCACCTGGAAGAGGTGTACATCGCGAGCGATCGCGACCTGAGCGACCCGCGGTTCCCGGTCCAGTACATCATCCGCCCGCAGTCCGACGCATTCCACGATTTCCGCGGCTACGCGGGCCAGATCATGGGCGGATTCTTCCGCGTCGGCGACCCGATCAAAGTCCTGCCGTCCGGGCGCACATCGAAAATCACGCAGATCTGGACCTACGACAAGCCCCTCGATGTGGCCTTCAACCCGCAGTCGGTCTCGCTGCTGCTCCAGGACGACATCGACATCAGCCGCGGCGACATGATCGTCGCGATGGACAACCTGCCCTACGTGAAGCAGGAGATGGAGGCCATGGTCTGCTGGATGAGCGAGCACCCGCTCGAAATCGGACGGAAATACGCAATCAAGCACACGACCCGGTCCACGCGCTGCGTCATCACCAAGATCCAGCATCGCGTGAACATCGACACGCTGGAGCCCGAAGACGCGACGACGCTCGGCCTGAACGACATCGCCAGAATCTCGTTCAAGACCATGACACCGCTCGTATTCGACGCCTACCGCCGCAACCGGTACACGGGCGGGGTGATCATCATCGACGAGGCGACCAACGCCACCGTCGCAGCCGGCATGCTCCAGGAACCCACGAAACCCGTGCCGCTGCCGGAGTACGAGGGGTATGCAATTTAGTGTTGGAGTGGCGCGTGTCGAGTGGCGAGTGGAAGCTTGCCCCGACACCCGACACCCGACACCCGACACTCAAATGAAAGCCTTTCCTGTCGGCTTCGTCACGTCCGGCCGTCATCTACTGATCGTCGGCGGCGGCGCGATAACCGAGGGACGGATCAAGCATGCCCTGAAGTTTGATTGGGCCCGCATCCGTGTGATTTTCCCTCCGTCCGATAAGGCCCTCCCCGACCTGGCCAGCGACGACACGCGGGTTGAACTGTCGGAGCGCGCCGTCATGGAAAGCGACGTGACTTGGGCCCATCTCGTCATCGAAGACAGCGGCAGCCGTAGCCTCGCGGAGCAACTCGACCGCTGGTGCGAAGACCACCGGGTGCCGCTCAATGCGATGGACACGCCGGACCTGTCCGACATCTACTATGTGTCGCTCCTGTTCCGCGAGCCCCTCGTCGTTGCCATCAGCAGCGGAGGAGAGGCGCCCGCCTTATCCTCTTTTCTGAGGAAGTATTTGGATGAACGAATAGGCCCTGGCTGGGCCATGGCAGCAAAACTGCTTTCGGAAGCTCGCAAAAGCCTGCCCATTGGACAGACACGCGTTGATGTGCTAAAGAGTGTAGTGAATCATGAACGGTTTCCGGAACTCATCCAGCACAACGACGAGGCCGGACTGAAACACCTCCTGGACGATGAACTTCGCCGCGTACGAACTTGAAATCAGCACACCGCACGACCGCGAGCGGATCATCGGTGAGTTGAACCGCGATCCTGCTTCGCCGCGCCTCATTCTCAGTACGTGCCAGCGCCTCGAATGCTTCGGGTTCAACAGCCCGGCCATCGATTCCGTCCCGGTGCGGAAAGAACGAACCCACGTGGAAGCCTTTGAACGCCTGGCCCGGATCGCCGCCGGCTTGGAAAGCCGCATTCTCGGCGAGCTGGAAGTGCTCGGCCAGGTCCGCACGGCCTACAAACAGTTCCGCGAAACGGGCGGGGCCTCCCAGACCCGGCTCGACCGCGTCTTCCAGGATGTCCTCTCCCTCGCCCGCGAGGCGCGGCGCGAAAGCAGGATCGACAGCAACCTGACGTCGCTTGGCGCACTTGCCGCCCGGGAAGTCCTGGACCGGATGCCCAACACGACCGCCGCCGCGGTTGTCGGCTCGGGCTCGCTCGCCGGCAGCGTGGCGCGGCACCTGACCAAACGCGGCCGCTGCACCGTCCGGGTCATGAGCCGCTGCCCGGAAAATGCGTTCACCCTCGCCATGGAGATCGGCGGCTTCGGCGCGGGCCTCGACGATCTGGCCCCGCTGCTCAACGGTGTCTCGGCCATCGTCACGGCAACGGCCGCGCCACATCCCGTCGTCTACAGCCACCACCTCGCCGGGACCGAAAAACCGCTGGTGATCGTGGACCTCGGGGTGCCGCCGGACTGCAGTCCCGAGGTGTCGTCGCTGCCTGACACGACCTACATCACGCTCGCGCAGATCGAGGAAAAGGCGCAGATCAATTCCAGCGAACGCCGCCAATGCGCAGAGGTCGCCGGCAAAATCATCAAGGACGGCGCCGTCGCCTGGGCCGTAAAGCATTCCGGATAGCCCACGGATAGCACAGAAGGCGCCTTCCTTATTTCCGTGTCATTCCGTGAATTCCGTGGTTCAACTCTTCCGAAGCTATGGCTCATCGTCATTTCAGAATAGCATCCCGTGACAGCCGGCTGGCGCGGACGCAATCGCAGGAAGCCCTGGACGCGATCAAGCCGATCTTCCCTGCCGGCACCGAATTCGAGTTCGTCTTCCTGCAATCGCCCGGCGATCGCGATCAGCGTATTTCGCTGACCGATCCGACCGTTCCGGACGATTTCTTCACCCGCGACATCGATGCGGCCCTTCGCGAGGGGAAAGCCGATTTCGCCATTCATTCCGCCAAGGATCTGCCGAAGTCCATGCCGGCCGACCTCGCCGTCGCGGCGGTTCTTCCCGCCAGGGACATCCGCGATGCGCTCGTCCTGCGGCTCGCTCGGCGAGCGAGCCCTACCTTGCAGCCCCAGGATCCGGAAGGTAGGGACGGCGCCACGCCTTCGGCGTGGCAAGCTCCGCGTTTACCCCGCTCCGAGCGGGGCCGTCCGCGGGTCGAAGACTCGATCAAGGTCATCGGGACCAGCAGTCCGAAACGCGAAGAGGAAATCCGCAAGCTTTTCCCAAACGTCCAACTGAAACCACTGCGCGGGACGATTGACCAGCGGATCGAGAAACTTGATAGCGGTGAATACGACGCCATCATCGTCGCCGCCTGCGCCCTTGAACGACTCGATCTGGCGGCCCGAATCAACGAATACCTTCCGTACGATCCGGCCCCAGGTCAGGGCCGCCTCGCAATCACGACGCGCGCGGATGCGACGGAGCTGCTCGCGATCTTGAAAAAGGCCGACGTGCGACGCACGGCCGGGCTGGTCGCCATCCTTGGCTGCCCCGCCGACGCCTCACTCCTGCCGGTACGCACGCAGCAGTACCTGAAACATGCTGACGTAATCTTTCACGACAGGCTCATCCCCGACGGGGTCTTGCGCGGCATCCGCGGCAAGGCCATCTCCGTCGGCAAGGCAGGCGGACACCCCTCCATCGGACAGGCCGAAATCCACTGGAAAATGCTGCGGGAAGCCGAGCAAGGCAAACTCGTGGCGCGCCTGCATGGCGGCGATGCGGGCATCTACGGACACCTCGGAGAAGAACTTGAATTCCTGACCGCGTGGAACATCCGGGTCGACATCGTGACCGCACCGACCGCGGCCCAGGTCGCAGCCGCGCATGCAAACACGCCCCTGACACATCGCGGCGACGGGCACCGCCTGACCATCCTGTCCGCACACAACGGCGTGGAAGGACTGGGCCGCGTGCCGCTTCCCGGCGAGGGCAATCTTGCGGTGTACATGGGCTCCGCGCAGATGAAATACCTGGCGTCGCAGCTCATGGACCTTGGCTGGGCCGCGGACACGCCGGTGATCTGCGGCGAACGGCTCGGCTACCGCGACGAGCGAATCACGCGAACGACCCTGTCGCACATTACGAGCCTCGTGGCTGAAACCCCGGCGGTATTCCTGGTCGGCACGCGCGCGTTTCCTGAAACGCCGTGCACGCTGTTCGTCGGCACCGACCCCGAGCACTTCATCAAGTACGGACCGCTCATCCACTGGCCGTTGATCAAGCTCGTGTCGCGGCCGATCAAGGACCGCGTCGCCGAATTGAAAAAGCACATCGACGACGTGCGCGGCGTCATTTTCCCTTCCCGTTTCGCCGTCGAAAGCTTTATCGAAGCCCTGATGCACGGCAGCGACGTGCGCGCCCTTGCCGGCAAGGTCCTGCTGGCTGTGGGCCCGGCCACGGAAGAGGAAATGGCCCGGGTTGGCCTGCGCGCCGACGGCGCGGCCGACACCTACGGCGGCGTCCACGCCCTCGCGAAAAAGTTGAAGAAGGATTTCACGGGCAAGTACCTGTATCCCTGCTCCGACGCATCGCCGGTCGGTCAGCGCGTGGCGGATCTGAAAGCCCATGGCATTGAACTCATTCCATCGAATTTCTACATGAACCGCGAGATGCCGTATGCGGACCTCCCGCGCCGTCCCTTCGCGCGCGTTCTTTTCACCAGCACCAGCACGGTCAACACCTACTTCACGGCCTACCCCGCCGAACTGAAGGCAAACCGGACATGGCTTGCCGTGGGTCCGTCAACGCTGAAAGCATTGGAATCCCGCGGTCTGGCAGCAGAATGTATCGATTAAGAACATCACGGAGAGCGAACTCCAGGCGCGGAAACTGAAGTCCATCGCACGGCTCGCAGAGCCGTGGCTACACCACGTGTGAATTGGACTCCCGACCTGTAGCCACGCTTCTACACGGCGTGCCGGTCACAATGCAACTGCGCGGCACACAGGGCCGCGGCCACACCAGCCCCGTGCGAGGTGCATGCCTTTGATTTCGTTCTCGACCGGTGTAGCCACGCTTCTACGAAGCGTGCAGGGGCCACAGGCCATACACGGCTCATAGAGCCGTGGCTACAACGAAGACCATCATTTCACCTTTTCCAACCGGTAGAAGAGAGACGTGGCGGACGGCGGATCGATCGATATATCGCCATCTTCATTCGTAGGAATGGCCGGATTGCTGATTCTCATGAAGGGCCCTGTGACCGACTCGGCGGTCTGCAGTTCATAGACGTGGTGCGCCCGGGCCGTCCACTGGATCGAGGTCGACATCGGCCCCGTGATGGCAAAAAGCGAGTTGGCATTCGTTGGATCCGTTCCCTGCAGGAATTCATCGAGATTCACGACCCCGTCCCCATCCGCATCGTCACCGGCCTGCGAGAGGTCCCCGGCCTGTGGATCGACATGCCCGAAGTAGTTGCTCATCCAGTAATCGGGCAACCCGTCGGCCGTGGCAGGTGACTGGTCGCGGCTGAAGCGGTGGACTTTCACACGAACGGGTGGCGAGGCGTTGACACCGTCAGACACGATGAGGTCGAGGCGGTCGAGCGCAGAGCCCGTCACGGGATCCCGGTACGTGTCCGCAAAAACGAAGCGTGCCGTGTAGATGAGCGTCACACCGTCGAACAGCCATCCTCCGTTCAGGAAGGGCATGTTCGTAAGCGAGTAGGTCAACGCTTCGCCGTGCAGATCGTAGCCGCGCACCTCGATGGAGTTCACGTTGGTGAGCTGTGTGATCACGTCATCGGTCAGGACCTCCATGACCCGCGTGTACATGTACGGAGGCGTATTGCTGGGGTCGTAGGCCCAACGGATATGTGTGACGTCGGATGTGCCAAGCACAGCGCCCAAGCCGTCGAGATCCGCGGTGGCAAACATGATCGCGTTGGTGTCGGAGATGTGCGCGAGTCCGAGCGCGTGGCCCAATTCATGCGTCAGCACTTCCTCCAGGTAGGACGGCGTTTCCATGAGGACGTTGGTGTGCTCGATCATCGCATAGCCTCGGATTGAGAGATCGAACGCATTGGTTCCCACGCACCCTCCCGTTCCACCGTCCGGAAAACTCGAGTTCGTCGTGAACGTCCGACCACCCCACCCCAGGAATCCGTCGGGCACGCCACCGTAGAGGTCGTGAAGCTGGACATATATTTTCCCGCCCCGGTTGGTGATGGCCTGGACGTTCGTCGTAAAGGATGTGAAGCTCTCGTTGGTAAACCGTAGGCTCGATAACTCCTGCCACGCTTCGAGGGCGTTCTGCACCACGGCCAGGGCCTGGTTGGACGTAATGCCCGCGGGCAGGGCCTGCATGTCGATGACCACCGGGACGGGTAATCCCTCGTCGACGATGGGGAACCGGCTGCCGGCGCCGTTCGCGGAATTCGTGAAAAAGCCGTCCAGCCCGTACCCATACGTCATTTCCTCATCCGGAAACGTGATGTCCGGGCCGGGTACGCTCAGGTGTTTGAGTCGGTCGATGAGGAGCCTGCGTGCGGTGCGGTTCTGCGGAATCTCCCGCACGTCCCCCGCGCCTCCGCGCAACTTCGCACCATGCGAGTCACCACGCGCGAGGAACAAAACCAGCTCCGAGCCGGGCTTGAGGGCAATGTATCCACAGTCTTCCTCCAACTCATCAGCGCTTCGCCCCGCGCGCTGGATGATCCGGATGGTCTGCGGGAACCGGCCCTTGATTGTCTCATCGACCCTCACCGCGGTTTCCGTGTAGCGCAATCCGTCTGCGTCCGCATGCATGCGCCAGCCCAGAACCGTGCCGGCGCAAACGCCGTCGGCCATCCGCAGGCGCGCAACATCGTCGAAATCCCGTGGCGACGTCGCCCACGCCGCGAGGCACACCAGCACGAGGGACACTGTCAACAAGCTCCTCATTCTGAAAACCATACCCTGGACCCACCCCATCAGTGAACCCGTCGATCTATCCCTTGCGTGCGGCCTGGCAGGGCGGCTCCGTTTGAAAGTATTTCAAGCCCGACCGCGCCACCTTTTCTGTGGCACAAAAGACGCTGCATAGGTATGGTTTTCGGCCTATGTCTTTGACCCTCAAACAGCGCGCTGAAGCGGCCATGCCGGGCGGCGTGAACAGTCCCGTACGCGCCTTCAAATCCGTCGGCGGCGACCCGATTTTTGTCAGGCGCGCCCAAGGCGCGCGGCTGGAAACCGTTGACGGGCGGAGCCTCATCGATTTCTGCATGTCGTTCGGGCCGTCGATCCTCGGCCATGCCGATCCCGACGTAACGAAGGCCATCGCGGAAGCGGCCGCGCGAGGCACGAGCTACGCTGTGACGACCGAGGCCGAGATCGAGATGGCGGAGCTGATCAAGGAAGCCTTCCCGGGCATCGACCGGGTACGACTCGTCAGTTCAGGCACGGAAGCGTGCATGACCGCGGTCCGCGTTGCGCGCGGGTTCACGAGCCGCAACAAGATCCTGAAATTCAGCGGCTGCTACCACGGCCACGCAGACGGGATGCTCGTCAAAGCCGGCAGCGGCGTCGCGGGCATCGCAAGCGCATCCTCCGCCGGCGTCCCGGCGAGCTACGCCGAACACACCCTCGTCGCGCGCTACAACGCGCGCGAGGATGTGGCGTCGCTCTTCGCGACGCACGGGCACGATATCGCGGCGATCATCGTCGAACCTGTGGCCGCCAACGTGGGCCTGATTCTTCCCGAACCCGGATTTCTGGAATTCCTCCGGACGCAGTCTGCTGCGTCCGGAGCGCTGCTGATCTTCGACGAGGTCATTTCGGGGTTCCGCCTCACGTTTGGCGGCTACCAGAATTTGTGCGGCGTACGGCCCGACCTGACCTGCCTCGGCAAGATCATCGGCGGCGGAATGCCGGTCGGCGCAGTCGGCGGCCGCGTGGACGTGATGGAAAGACTGGCGCCGCTGGGCGACGTGTACCAGGCCGGAACGCTGAGCGGGAACCCGGTGTCGGTAGCAGCCGGTCTTGCCGCCCTGCGCAAGCTCAAGCGGCTCAATCCGTACCCGACGCTGGCCGAACGGACCCGGAACTTTGTCCAAACCTTGGAATCCGCGGGAACGCGGATTCCAAGCATTGGAAGCATTTTCTCGATCTTCTTTGCCGCGAAGACACCCGCCTCCTTCGAGGACGTGCTCCAGACCGACAAGGCGCAGTACGTGAAGCTGTTCCACGCCCTCCTGCAGCGCGGCGTTTACCTGCCGCCCTCGCCCTTCGAGGTCTCGTTCCTGTCCGTCGCACACGATGACGCGACGCTCGAGATCGCCGCCAACGCTTTCAGGGAATCCATGCCATGAGCCATCCGCAGCAACCCGAATCCGCGTCCAAGGGTGCTCCGTGACGCAAGATGCTCCACGCTCCACGCTCCACGCTTCACGCTTCCTCGCCGCCTGCCGCCGCGAACCAACCGACTGCACGCCGATCTGGCTCATGCGCCAGGCGGGGCGCTACATGCCCGAGTACCGCGCGATCAAGGAGAAGTTCCCGTCGATCCTCGACATGGTGAAGCGTCCCGACATCGCGGCCGAGATCACGATGCAGCCGTTGCGGGCGTTCGCGATCGATGCGGCGATCATCTTTGCGGACATCCTCACACTGCTGGAGCCCATGGGCATCAAGCTGGAATTCGTCAAAGGCGAAGGGCCGGTCATCCACAACCCGGTCCGCGACCGCGCCGCCATCGACGCCCTGGCCGACGTGACGCCCGAATCGTCGATGGCGTTTACCCTCGATGCGATCCGCCTCGTGAAGAAGGAACTGGCGGGCAAACTGCCCTTGATTGGTTTTTCGGGCGCGCCGTTCACATTGTCCTGTTACGCCATTGAAGGCGGCGCCACGCGGGACTACCTGAGAACCAAGACGCTGATGTACCAGTCGCCGGAGGACTGGCACGCACTGATGGACAAGCTGGCCGTCAGCGTCGGCCACTATCTCGCGGCCCAGGCCGAGGCGGGCGCGGATGCGCTGCAACTGTTCGACAGCTGGGTCGGGGCGCTGAGTCCCGAAGACTACCGTCGGTTCGTGCTGCCCCACACGCAGAAGTGCATCCGCATCGCGCAGGAGAAGCATCGCGTTCCGCTCATCCATTTCGGCACGGGCACCTCCGCCATGCTTCCGCTCATACGCGATGCCGGCGGCGACGTGATCGGGGTGGACTGGCGCATTGATCTTTCGGAAGCCTGGCAGCACATCGGCGGCCAGCGCGGCATCCAGGGCAACATGGACCCGACGGTCCTTTTCGCGCCCATCGACGAAATCGAGCGCCAGGCCCGCCGCATCCTCGAAAGCGTACGCGGCAAGCCGGGCCATATTTTCAACCTCGGCCACGGCGTCCTCCAATACACGCCGGTGGACAACGTGAAACGACTGGTTGATTTTGTGCATGAGTATTCGCGAATTGGAGGACGTTAACCACGGAGGTACACAGAGGCTCCTCCGCGAACCTCCGCGTCCTCCGTGGTTCACATCATGAAAAAGGCCATCCTGGTGCTCGCATACGGAACGCCATCATCGATGGACGACATGGCCGCGTACCTGCTCGACGTCCGCGAGGGCCGCGTGCCCTCGCCGGAACTCGTCGCGGACATGCAGCACCGCTACACGCTGATCGGGCACTCGCCGCTCAACGAACTGACACAAGCCCAGGCCCGGGCCGTCGAGGACGAACTGCGGCGCCGCGGCCACGACACCAGGGTCTACGTCGGCATGCGGCATTGGAAACCGTGGATCAAGGATACGGTGGCAGCGATGAAGGCCGACGGCGTGGAATCCGCCACGGCCATCGTCATGGCCCCGCATTTCTCCAGCCTGAGCATCGGCAAGTACCGCAAGCGCGTGGAGCAGGCGCAGCAGGAGTTGGGCAGCGCCATTCGCGTCCAGTTCGTCGAGTCCTGGTGGCAGCAACCGAAGTTCCTGGAGGCGCTCGAAAACAAGGTTCGGGCCGCTCTTGCACAATTCCCCGCTGGGGCCCGGGTGAAGGTTATCTTCACCGCCCACAGTCTGCCCGAGCGGATCATGAAAATGGGCGACCCGTACGACAGCCAGGTGAAGGCTAACGCCGCCGCGCTGGCGAAGCGGCTCGGGCTCTCCGACTGGATGTTCGCGTACCAGAGCGCCGGCGCGTCGCCCGAGCCGTGGCTCGGGCCGGCGATCGAGGACGTAATCCCCGATCTCGCGCGGCAGGGCTTCAAACATGTGCTCGTCGCCCCGATTGGTTTCGTGTGCGACCACATGGAAATCCTCTACGACCTCGACATCGAGGCGCGGAAAGTGGCGGAGGAGCATGGCGTCCATTTCGAGCGGACACAGATGATGAATACGACGCCGGAGTTCATCGCGGCGATTGTGGATGCGCTGGAGGGACCATGAAGCATGTCACCATCATCGGCGGCGGGATCACGGGGGTCGCTTCGGCCTATTACCTCCAGAAGCTGGCCCGCGAGCAGAACATCCCCGTCCAGTACACGCTGATGGAGGAGTCCGATCGCCTCGGCGGAAAGGTCGTCACGGACACCGTCGACGAGTTCATCATCGAGGGCGGTCCGGATTCGTTCATCGTCGACAAGCCCTGGTGCCTGAATCTCTGCAAGGAGGTCGGGCTCGGCGATCAGTTGATCCCCTCGAACGAGATGCAGAAGAAGGTCTACATTCTACGGAAAGGCAAGTGCGTCCCTTTCCCAAGTGGTTTCCGGCTTTCCATTCCCACGGAGTTCGGTCCCTTCGTAACCACACCTCTGATTTCGCCGTTCGGCAAGCTGCGCATGGCGATGGACTATGTCATACCGCCGCGCCTCGCGAACGAGGACGAGAGCCTCGGTCAATTCATCCGCCGGCGCTTCGGCAACGAGGCCGTGGAGCGGTTTGCGGGACCGCTGATGGCGGGCATTTTCGTTTCCGACCCGGAGAAACTCAGTATCCTCAGCACATTCCCGCGCTTCGCTGAAATGGAGAAGGAATTCGGCAGCCTGATCAAGGCCGCGCGGCACGTTCGACAGCTTCCCCGCCCCGTGCACCAGCCGCAGGCGGCGGGCAACGCGATGTTCAATACGCTGAAGGGCGGCATGCAGTCGCTGATCGCCGCGCTGGAGAAACGGCTCGAAGGCGATGTGCGACTGAATTGCCCCGCCATCGGACTCAAACACCGCGACGGAAAATTCGAAGTCGAGTTGAAGGGTTCTTCGGCCTATCTCAGCGCCGATGCCGTGATCCTGGCGCTGCCCGCGTATCACGCCGCGCGCCTGATTGACCACCTGAACCCGGACCTCGCAAAGAAATTGAACGCCATCCGGTATGTCAGTACATCAACCGTGTCCGTCGCCTACCTCAAGGCCGACCTTCCCGCGACGCTGATCCTGGATGGTTTCGGCGTGCTCATTCCGCCCGGGGAGAAGCGCAAGATGATCGCGTGCACGTGGGCGTCGACGAAATTCAGGCACCGCGCGCCCGCGGATTGCGTGCTCCTCCGCGCCTTCATCGGCGGCTACCGCGACGAGTCGCTGGCCGAGAAGCCGGACGACGAGTTGTTGCGCATGGTCCGCGAAGACCTCAACGGCATTTTCGGCATCAGCGCCGAGCCGATCCTCCACCGCATCTACCGCTGGTCGAAGGGCAACCCGCAGTACGACGTGGGCCACCTCGACCGCGTGAACGAGATTCATTCGCTCGCCGCCACCGTGCCCGGGCTGCACCTCGCCGGCAGCGCATTCCGCGGCATCGGCATGCCCGACTGCGTCCGCAACGCCGAGAACACGGTTGACGTCATCCTGGGCGAACTGACGTAAGGGGGGCGGCAAATCACAGCCTCAGTGCCCCCGGGCAACCGGACGCCTTCGTCCCGCCTCGGAGGCGGGACTACGGCGCGCCAAGGGAGGTTGCCCCGGAGAGGTGATCGTGGATACGACCGGAGGGGCAGGCTCCCGCCTGCCCGGGTTTTGGGGCGGAGCTTTCTTGTGCTTCTTTGTGACCAATCATTTCAGGACGTGTGTACGGTGTCACGGAGTTGCTCACATGCAGGTTCCCATCCGGGCCGTATTCCATGCGGATTCTCGATCAGGCGCGAGCCAAAACCGAATTTCGAAGCGCGGTTGGGCCTCGGTCGGTTTTTGAGAATCCGGTTAGGGATTCTTGAGTTTCTTCAACACGGCAGCGACTTCGGAGTTGTGTTTGCCCACATCGACATTCGAAAAGATATGCGCAAGGTTGCCGTTCGGATCGATCAGGAACGTCCTCCGCTGCGCCATGAGCCCGGCGATACCGAGCGCGTCATACGCCCTCGCCACCTTCTTCTTCCTGTCACTCAGCAGGTGGAACGGCAGGTTGTACGTGGCTCGGAACTTGTTCTGCGTCTCGAGATCGTCGAAGCTGACCCCGAGAATCACGGCCCCAAGATCCTTCAGCTCGGAAAAGCCGTCACGAAACGAGCAGGCCTCCTTCGTGCAGCCCGTCGTGAAGGACTTCGGGTAAAAATAAAGGACCAGCCAGGAGCCCTTGTAGTCCGACAGCTTGACCGTCTTGCCCTCGGTCGAGGGCGCCTCAAACGAAGGCGCAGGTTTGCCAACCTCCTGGGCGTTAGCGTTCATGGCGAGCAGCGCAAGCAGCACGGTAATGATCCGCTTCATGTTCATTCTCCTTGTGGCTCATGGTGTGCAGACGGTTCTTGCGGCTGACTTTCTGGAGGGAGATGCATTCCAAGGATACACATCCTTTGCAGGCGCCGCAGTGGATGCACTGGACCTGGTCGATGTAGCGCATGTTGTAATCCTTGGAACCGCGCGAACGGTTGAATCCCGTGATTCGATCGTCGTCATCGTAGATGACCGATTTGACCTTCACGATACAAATTTCGAACGGCTTCAACCTTGAGGCAGTGGTCGGAGTAGATACCTGCAAAGCCGCAACCGAAGCGGAGGAAGCCACAAGAAACGCAAAAGCACCCTTCGGCTTCGCTCCCTTCGACCGCCTCGACAAGCTCGGGGCAGGCAGGCTCAGGGCAGGCAGGCCAGGCAGAACGACGCGAGATCAACGACGAGGAGAGGATTTGAACAGGAGGGAACGGAGAGAACAGAGATAAATCCTGAAGCCTTCTCCGTTTTCTGTGTTTGCTCCTGTTCAAAATATGATGCATTCCTTGAAGCACAGCCGCTTGGTCATTGATTATTGGTTGTTGGTTATTTCCAGTATACTCTTTCGATTTCTGAGGGAAATCAAAAGGCATTCATGGCGCGCTCCTATCACGTGTGGACGATCGGCTGCCAGATGAACGAGGCGGACTCGCGCCGCCTCGCGCAGCAGATCGAGTTCCTGGGCTACGCCCACACCGCAGACCCCGAACAGGCCGACCTGGTGATCCTCAACACCTGCGTGGTGAAACAGCAGGCGGAGGACAGGGTCTACGGGCGGATCGGAACGCTCGGCGCGGTCAAGGCGCGGCGGCCCGGAATGGTCATCGGGCTCATGGGCTGCATGGTCGGCATGAAGGAGGCGCCCGAATTGCGCGCGCGGTTCCCATATGTCGACGTCTTCCTGTCGCCGTCCGACACCGCGCCCCTGCTCGATTTTCTCCAGGCGGGCGAAATGTTTGAAGACCCGCCCGCAGCGCCAGGCGCAGCGTTGCGGGCAAGCCTGCCCCTGCCCCACACCACGCGCGGAACGGCCGTGACCGCGAATGTGCCGGTCGTCCTCGGCTGCTCGCACGCATGCACGTTCTGCGTGATTCCCTATCGCCGCGGCGCGGAACGAAGCCGGCCGATGGCGGATATCCTCGCCGAAGTCCGGGCACTCGCCGAACAGGGCGTCCGCGAAGTCACCCTCCTCGGCCAGATCATCGACCGGTACGGGGTCGATTTTCGCGATGGAACAAACCTGTCGGGCTTACTGCGCGAGGTCGCAAAAATCGATGAACTACTTCGCATCCGGTTCCTGACGAGTCATCCCAATTATATGACAGATGAAATGCTCGAAACCGTGGCGGCTACTGACAAGATCTGCCCGCATATCGAGGTCGCGGTCCAGGCCGGAAATAACGAGGTACTCGAGCGCATGCGTCGCGGGTACACGCACGAGCAGTTCCGGGACCTGGTGGCGCGGATCCGCCGCATCATCCCCGGCGTCGCGATCCATACCGACGTCATCGTGGGCTTTCCTGGCGAGACGGACGAGCAGTTCATGGATACACACCGGCTCCTCGCCGACCTGCGGCTGGACAAGGTGCACCTGTCGCGCTACTCGGAGCGGCCCAAGACCATTGCGGCTCGGAACTATCGGGACGATATTTCCGAGGATGAGAAGCAGCGCCGGTGGCAGATGATTGAGGATCTGCAGAAGGGGATTCTGGAAGAGAAGAACCGCAGCTTTTTCGGCAAAACCGTCCAAGTCCTGGTTGAGGAACTGCAGCGGGGCCGCTGGCGTGGGCGCACGGAACGAAACAATCTCGTTCTTTTTGAAGATGTGAACGACCGGCGCGGCCAGCTTGTCGATGTACTGGTCGACTGGACTGGGCCCTTTTTACTGACAGGAAAACCTGTTGAAGTTGCCTGCACATATCATAGGTAGGGCGCGTTCGCCGAACGCGCCGGATCGGACGGCTCGGCGAGCCGTCCCTACCTTGGTCGAGAACTGAGATGGATTCGCAAGACCACAACGCGGGTGGGGAACGCTGGACCCGGCGGGCGCCGATGTTCCTGTCGGCCTTTGTCTGTCCCGGCGCGGGGCAGTTGATGCAGCGGCGCTGGCTGGCCGCCGCGCTCTACGGCGCGGCGTTCTTGATCCCCTTCTGCTATCTTGCCACCTACGTCCTATACCGGCTGTTCACCAACCTGAAGAACGTCATCAGTTGGAACATGAACGAAGCGGACAAGCCGATTGAGCCCATGTCGTTCGTGAGTATTGTCGCCCCGTTCCTCATCGCGATGGTGGTCTATGTAGCCGGCCTGTTCGACACGTACTTTGCGGAGAAGCGGCGGGCCAAGACGAGGTAGGACGCGCCGTCAGCGGCCAAGGCAGAACGCCATAGCCGATGAACATAGACGCCCCTGACCGAAGCGGGTGTCGAGGTAGGGCGTGGCATCCCTGCCGCGCCGCTGGTCACACGTCCCGGCGGTCGGGGACCGACCGCCCTACCAAGGCACAACGCCATAGCCGATAAACATGAACGCCCATGACAAGAGCGGGTGTCGAGGTAGGGCGTGGCATCCCTGCCGCGCCGCTGGTCACCAGCCCCGGCGGTCGGGGACCGACCGCCCTACCAAGGCAAGTCGACACCCATAAAGCTTGTATCTTTTTTCTGAACGCGCTTGCCGCGCAGAGTCAGCGGCGACTTCCGAATCTGCTGTATCCCGATTGTTGCGCCGCGGCGCCGCTCGCTGATATTCTGAACTGATGAACGCGCGACTCGCCTGGTTCAGCCTGCTCGTTTTCTGCGTCACCATTCGTTCGCTCAAGGGCGACCAACCGGCGGATGCCGACACCGCCCGTCGCTTGTTTGAGCCTATCGAGCAGCGGTTCAAAAGCGCGCAAACGCTCCAGTACACGGTTACCAAGGTCAGCAGTTCCGATCGGCAGTCCACGGAGGAGCGGTGGCAATTCGCCTTTCGGGAACCAGGGCTGGTGCGAGTCGATTACGAGAAACCTGTCGGGCGCATCCTGGTGCTCACGCCGGCCGAGACTTGGGAGTACATCCCGGCCGCCCGCCAGGCGCTGAGGACCCGATTGGATAACATGTCCGCCGACAAGCGGGCATCCTTCGTCGCCCGGGTTCTTGCCCGGGTCGCGGTCGACGGCGTCAGAATCGGCAATTACGAGAACTTACAGAAGCGGGTAACGCGCGTGACGCAGCCGGAGAATGGCACCAACACATGGGTCATCGAAGGATCGAATCCAAAGTACGTCATCGCGATCGATGCTTCCCGCAACGTTCTTCTGCGCTCGGATATCTACAAGGATACAGGCGAACTTTCCGTGCGGACGGAGGCATCCCAGTTCACGGAGATTGCGCCGGGGTTCTGGTACCCGCAGGCCATCATCGCCTCCTACCTCACCCCGCAGGGATATATCGTGAGCCGGTTCTCCATACGGGACATTCGCCTGAATGCGACCCTGCCCGAAGACACCTTCACGTTCACCCCGCCCGAGGGTGTCGCCGTAAAGGAAAACTAGTTCCCTGCAACAGATGAATGTGATCGCCCCCTGCCGCCGCTTGTCTCGCCGAAGCTCACACGACAAGAAATCACGGTAGTGATTCAGTTTGAAAGTTGATGCTCTATGGTAGGGCGGATCGTCCCCGCCTGCAACGCCGCGCGTAGCATGGCGGGCAAGCCGGTCCGCCGCGGCGCGCGAGGGACCGCGCGCCCTACCCAAGTGGGCAAACTTCAAACTGATACACTACCGAAATCACATACTTTTTGACATGGCGACGGGACTAAGGTACTCCATGTCTGAAGCTGTGAATGGCTGTTCAAAGAAGGAGATATTTAATGAGAAAATTCGTGGCGGTTGCTCTGGTGTTGGTCTTCCTGGTCGCCCCTGTTGCCAGCCTCGCTGCCGAGCGGAATACCGGCGCTGCGACGGTGCTGTCTTTGGTCATGCCAGGAACCGGCGAGTGGTATAACAACGGTTGGCAGGGAAGCTTTCCGTGGGCTGAGTGCGTTATCGGTCACATTTGCTTCTGCTTCACGCTTTCGTCCGCGATTGATGCTGCAAATGGCAACACTGACATCGGCCTGCGGCCCGACTTCTGGACTGCTCCGTCGAAGTAAACCTGTTCGTTTTTGAATCCGAAAAAGGGAAGCGGCATATACCGCTTCCCTTTTTCTTTCTGCAACCAAGCCGGGTTGAAGACAGTGTGTCAGTTTGAAATTTGCCTGCTTGGGTAGGGCGCGCGGTCCCTCGCGCGCCGCGGCGGACCGGCTTGCCCGCCATGCTACGCGCGGCGTTGCAGGCGGGGACGATCCGCCGTACCATAGAGGATCAAACTTCAAACTGACACCCGGCCGGGTTGGACCGCTAGTTCAAGCGGTAGCCGAAGCTGATTCCGCAGGTCCAAAGGTCGTCGTCACGGCCGTGCGTGGTGAAATAGTAGCGGCTGGCAACGCCCACCTCGGTCTGTTCGCTCACGCGCCAGGAAAAGCCGGCTTCCGGGCACAAGGCCCAGTAGGGCTGGTCGCCGCCGGGGAACGAATCCAGCCCCATCACGCCGACGAAGGGGGAAAACCGCTTGCGGGGACGAAGCCGGTAGCCGAGGAAGATGCCGCCGAGCCCGTTCACGCCGCGGACGACCACGAGGTCGCTGGAGCCCTGGTCCGCTGAAGCCATGCCGATCACGCCCGCGACAATGTCGTGCGGACTGAACCAGTCGGATTCGACGCCTGCTTCCGCCCCGTACGACACGCCTTTGTCGACCGGATAGCCGACGAGAATCGACGTGTAAATCCTGTCCGTGTTGGCAGCGAGCGCCACACAGGGGAACAGCAAGCCGGCCATGACCGCCCGAAGCCGCGCCTGAATTGCGGTGGGCATGGCGCGACTCAGAATTTGAAGAACACACCGCCCGCCCCACCCCAATCGCCATCAGGCAGGAGCGCGGGCGCGAACCGTATCTCGACGTTGCGGAAGAAGGTGTCCTTCTGTCTTCTGTTGAACTTGTGGGCGTTGTTCGCCGCATTATAGATATTGCCGAAATACCAGCCGGCTTCAACGACCGCCAGCATCACGCCCGCCACGTTCTCCCCTTTGTCGAAGGCCTCGTAGCCACCCCAAATCAGCACGCCGTTCAGGATGAACGCAATCGCGGCATCCTGCGGCCGGCCGACGTAAAGCTGTCCGGCGCCCGGAAGAGCGGCCGACATGGAGCCGGCGAGCCAGGCGGACTTGTGCGGCAGGTTCTCGTAGACCTTGGCTTGGCCGGCCAGCCCCGTTGCGGCTTCGCTCACACGCGACGTCAAAGCCACGCTGCGGAAACTGTCGACGGCCAGATCCTTCTCGCCCTCCCGCAACCGGCACAAACCCTGCAGGAGCCGGATGGAATCCGTTTCCGGCACTGCCGGGTACGCCTTGAGGTACGTGTCGATTTCGTCGGCCGCGTGGGCGTAGTCGCCCTCCGCGTAGTACGAGCCGGCCATCGTCAGAGTCGCGCGGCGGCCCATGTCATCCACCGTGTGCACGGATGCCAGGTTCCGCAAGTAAGCCCTCGCCGCATCGGGCTTGCCGCCCTTCAAGTAGCTGAGCGCTATGCGGAACTCCGCTTCAGGAGCAAGTGAACTGTCGCGATGGAAGAAAAGGAGCCGCTCGTATTCCGTGATGGCCCTGTAGTAGTCTAGGACGCGGCTTTTGACTCTGGGGTGGCATTGCAGGTGAACGAGTTATCGTTTTTTGCGGGACAACCCAGCCGTACTTATTTACAGTTCAGGGATGGAAAAATCAAAATGGCGGTACGTTTCGGCGGACGAACAGGAG
>JAZDKY010000152.1:0-12424 GCA_043802525.1 bacterium | reverse complement strand
TTTTATCCTGGGGGTGGGTGGGGGGTGCTGGTGGGGGTGGGTAACCAAAAAACCACCACCCACCCCACGACACTTCCGCCAACTAGCATGCCCCGGTTTTCCCAATGACGCCCAAGGACGACTACAAAGTTCAGCTCGAAGTGTTCGAGGGGCCCCTCGACCTCCTTCTTTACCTTATCAAGAAGGACGAGCTGGACATCTACGACATCCCGATCGAGCGCATCACGAACCAGTACATGCAGTACATGGACATGATGCGGATGCTCGACCTCAACATCGCGGGCGAGTTCCTCGTCATGGCGGCGACGCTGATGATGATCAAGAGCCGCATGCTGTTGCCGGTCGAGGAGCGGCCCGACCTGGAGGAAGAGGAGGACCCGCGCTGGGACCTGGTGCGGCAGCTGGTCGAGTACAAGAAATTCAAGGACGCCGCGGAATTCCTCCAGGGCATGGAGTTCCGGCAGGAAAACATCTTCACCCGCGCCGGCGAGGGCGTGGCGCTCGGGGCCACGAGCGACGTGGCCTTGGGCGACGTCAGCATTTTCGACCTCATTTCCGCGTTCAACGAGGCGCTGAAGAAGGTTAAGAAAGAGGACCTGACGGAGATTTTTGCGGATCGGTACACCGTCGGGGAAAAAGTTGACCTGCTGATCAACCTGATCCGAACCAACCAGCGGGTCAGCCTGAACAGCCTGTTCGGCGACATGACGCACCGGTATGAGATGGTGTGCACGTTCCTGGCGCTGCTGGAGCTGATCCGGCTGAAACAGGTGCGGGCGAGGCAGGGTGCGCATTTTGGCGAGATCGAAATGGTGGCGTTTGAAGAGTGACGCGTGTCGAGTGGGGAGTGTCGAGGGACAGGAGCGACACCCGACACCCGACACTCGACACACGGGAGACAGGGCCGATGACTGATGTTCAGGTTATTCCGGAGATCAAACAGATCCTGGGCGCGATGCTGTTCGCGGCGAAGGCGCCGTTGACGGTGGCCGAGATGCGGCGCGTTTTCCGCGAGGTCGCTGAGGAGCAGGGCGGCCCGGCGAAGGATTTTGGCGAGGTCACAGAGAAGGGAATCTGCGAGGCGCTCGAGCAACTGCAGCGCGATTTCGAGGCCGCGCGGCTCGGCGTGCACGTCGTCGAAGTGGCAAACGGTTTCCGGCTGCAAAACGACGAAACGTGCGGCATCTGGCTGCGCCACCTGCTGGAGCGCGGGCGCGGGAACCGGCTGACCAAGCCGGCCCTTGAAACGCTCGCCATCATTGCCTATCGTCAGCCGTGCAGCCGTGCCGAAATCGAAGCGGTTCGCGGCGTTGCGGTCGACCAGATCGTCCGCAACCTGATGGACTTGCAGATCATCAAGATTGTCGGCCGCAGCGAACTGCCGGGCCGGCCGTGGCTGTTCGGTACCACGCAGAAGTTTCTCGAGTACTTCGGGCTGAAAAACGTCAACGACCTGCCCGGCGTGGAGGAACTCCGCCGGATGGAGGCCGAACAGCAACGCAAGAAAGACCAGCCCGAACAGATGGAAGCCGTGCTGGAACCCGCGCCCGAGGATGTACCCGCCAAGGAGACCGGTGAGAGCGAAAAGGAGGAGACTCGCATGAACAATCGCAACGACGGGGACGAAGAAGAGGAAGTTCAGGAGGAGAAAGAGGAAAAGGAAGAAAAGGAAGAAGAGGAGGAAGAGGACGACGACGAGGACGATGACGAGGACGAAGAGGATGAAGAAGAGGAGTGAAAAGTTGTCCTCGTGAACCTGAACGACCTTAGGAAGAAGATCGATGCGTTGGATGCGGATCTGGTCCGCCTTCTCAACGAGCGGACCGGTCTGGCCGTGGAGATTGGCAAGCTCAAGCAGAAGTCCGGCGAGGAGGTCTACGTCCCTGCCCGCGAAAAGGAAGTCCTCGACCGCGTGACAGGGCTCAGCGCCGGCCCGCTCCCCGCGGAGGCGGTCCAGTCGATCTACCGCGAGATCATGTCGGCCGCGCTCGCACTGGAATGCAAGGTCAAGGTCGCATACCTCGGTCCGCCGGCGACGTTCACGCACCAGGCGTCGCGTCTCCGTTTCGGCGCGAGCGTCGATTATATCCCGTGCGAGACGATCAGCGACGTGTTCGCGACCGTGCAGAAGCGCTGCGCGGATTACGGCGTCGTGCCGATCGAGAATTCCACCGATGGCGCGGTCACGCACACCCTCGACGAGTTCATCGAGTCGCCGCTGAAAATCTGCGCGGAGATTTACCTTCCCGTTTCCCAGAACCTGATGGCCATGGGGGAGAAGAAGGACATTGGCCGCATCTACAGCAAGGGCGAGGTGTTCGGCCAGTGCCGGCGCTGGCTCTACCAGAACATGCCCGGCATTGAGCTGTCCCCCGTCTCGAGCACGGCCCGCGCGGCCGAGATGGCGGCGAAGGAAGCGGGCACGGCCGCGATAGCGAGCAAGCTCGCGGCGGAACTGTACGGGCTCTGCATCATAGCGCCGGACGTGCAGGATCTCGGCGGCAACACGACGCGGTTCCTGGTGATCGGGAAGGCCTGCGGCAAGAAGACGAATGCCGACAAGACCTCGCTGGTATTTGCGGTGAAGCACAAGGTCGGCGCCCTGCACGACGCGCTCGGCGCGTTCAAGGCGAACGACATCAACATGTCGAAGATTGAATCCCGCCCGAGCAAGGCGAAGGCGTGGGAATACTACTTCTTCGTCGACGTCGACGGGCACATGGACGACCCTCACGTCCAGAAAGCGCTCCAGGCCTTGACCGATCTGTGCGCGAGCATGACCATCCTCGGCTCGTACCCGCGTTCCGCGGGCGCGGAATCCTGATCTATTCTTCAACCACGGATGCACACGGATGAACACTGATTTCCTTTGCTTCATCCGTGTCTATCCGTGTTAATCCGTGGTTTCCAAATGTCTTCGATATCCTCCATCGCCAAGAAATGGGTCGCCGGCCTTGCCACGTACGAGCCGGGGCGGCCGATTGAAGAAGTGGCCCGCGAACTCGGGCTGAATCCGGACGAGATTATCAAGCTCGCGTCGAACGAGAACGCGCTCGGACCGTCGCCGAAGGCGATCGCGGCCATGCGTCGTGCCGCCGACCGCATGCACATCTACCCGGACGGCGACGCGTTCCATCTGCGCAAGGCCGTCAGCGCGAAACTCGGCGTGGGCGACGATCAGGTGTTTTTCGGCCACGGCAGCAACGAGATCCTTGCCCTACTCGGGCACGTCTATCTCGAGAAGGGCGCGAATATCGTCGTGTCCGACCGCGCATTCATCGTTTACAAACTCGTCGCGTCGCTGTACGAGGCCGGGACGATTTCCGTGCCGATGGCCGGGTTTACGCACGACCTCGACGCGATGCTTAAGGCGATCACGCCAAAGACGAAGATCGTGTTTATCGCGAATCCGAACAATCCGACCGGAACGATGGTCGACGGCACCGCGATCGACCGGTTCATGGCGCGCGTGCCGGATCATGTCGTGGTGGTGTTCGACGAGGCCTATGTCGAGATCCTGGACCCGAAGCGCCAGCCGGACACGCTCCGTTATGCGCGGGAAGGGCGGGCGGTTTATGTTTTGCGGACTTTTTCCAAGACGTACGGCCTCGCGGGCCTGCGGGTCGGTTACGCGGTAGCCCCGGCGGAAGGGGTGAAACTGCTGCACCGCGTGCGCCAGCCGTTCAATGTCAACGCGATGGCACAGGCCGCGGCGCTTGCGGCACTGGAGGATGACGACTACGTGGTCCGGACCCGCGCGATGGTCGGGGAAGGGCTTGCGCAGCTCACCCAGGCCCTTGACCGGCTGGGTGTTGGGTACGTTCCCTCGGTGGCGAATTTTATCCTTGTGGAGACAGGGCACGGGCGGGAACTATTTGAGGCTCTTCGCCGCAGGAAGGTGATTGTCCGACCGGTCGACAACTACGGCCTCCCGGACCATATCCGGATCACGGTCGGCACGCGGGAAGAGAACGCAATTCTGATCCGGGCGTTGGAAGAGGTCTTGAAGGGACGTGCCTTGTAGCCGTCGGACGAAGGCCGACGCCGACGCGCCCCTTCGTGGCGCGGCTACAGGGACAAAGGAAATCTCCATGATCATTGTGATGAAACGGGGGGCGACGGAGGAGGACATCCAGGGTCTCGCGAAGCGGATCAAGGAGTGGGGGCTCAAGCCGACGGTCAGCCGGGGGACGGAGCGGACCATCATCGGAATCATTGGCGACGAGGCGAGGATCGCCGAAAAGCCGCTCGACGTCATGCCGGGTGTCGAGTCGGCCATGCGCGTCCTCAAACCGTACCGCCTCGCCAGCAGCGAATTCCATGCGGAGCGCTCCACGATCACGATCCCGGCCTCGAAAAAGGGCGAAAAGCCGGTGGTCTTCGGTGGACCCGAGGTCATTGTTGTTGCGGGCCCGTGTTCGGTCGAGACGCCCGAGGTGATGATGGAGACCGCGCGCGCGATCAAGAAGTCCGGGGCCCGGGCCCTGCGCGCCGGGGCGTTCAAGCCGCGCACGTCGCCGTACGCGTTCCAGGGGCTGGGCGTGGGAGGCCTGCGCCTGCTCGCCGAGGTGCGTGCGGAAGTCGGGCTGCCCGTGGTCACGGAAGTCATGGATACGCGCGACGTCGAAATGGTGGCCGAGGTGGCGGACGTTCTCCAGATCGGCGCGCGCAACGTGCAGAACTACAGTTTGTTAAAGGCCGTCGGGCGGACGAACCGGCCCGTGCTGTTGAAGCGAGGCATGGCCAGTACGCTCGAAGAGCTGCTCATGAGCGCGGAATACATCATGAGCCAGGGCAACGCGAATGTGATACTGTGCGAGCGCGGCATACGCACGTTCGAGAAGTTCACCCGCAACACGCTGGACCTCAACGCTGTCCCGGTGCTGAAGCGCGAGAGCCACCTGCCGGTTGCGGTCGATCCGAGCCACGGCACGGGCTACCGCGACCTGGTGCTGCCGATGGCGCGAGCTTCCGTGGCGGCCGGCGCCGATGCGATCATGGTCGAGGTGCATCCCCATCCGGAAAAAGCCTGGTCGGACGGGTCGCAGACGTTGTCGCTCGAACAGTTCGAGAAACTCATGAACGAGTGCCGTGCGGTTGCCAAGGCGATCGGGCGGTGGATCTAACGAGGAATAAGCAATAACCAATAAGCAATAACCAATATCCAAGCGTCACAGGGTGGCGGCATCGTCACATGCCGTTGGTTATTGAGTATGGGTGCTTGGTTATTACCCGCGATGAAACACATTGCCATAATCGGTCTCGGTCTCATGGGCGGGTCGCTCGGCTTGGCCCTCAAGGGCAAGGGCTACCGCGGGCGGGTCACGGGCTATACGCGCTCGCCCGAGCGTCGCGCGACTGCTCTGAACCGCGGCGCCGTGGATGCGGTGTTCGATGAGCCGGGAAAGGCGGTTGCCGGCGCGGACGTGGTTGTGTACTGTGCGCCGATCCTTATCATTCCGGGCCTCGTCCGTGAGACACTGCCGTTTCTCAAGCCGCGTTGCACGGCAACCGATGTGGGCAGCACCAAGGCGCAGCTTGTGAAAGACATCGGGGTGCTGACGAAGGGTACGCAGACGGTCTTTGTGGGCAGTCACCCGATAGCCGGCTCGGAGCAGCAGGGGATCGACGCGGCACGGGCAGGCCTGTATGAAGGATCGACGGTGGTCATCACGCCGGTCGCCGACACGCCGGCGGTCGTGGTGGCGCAGGTTGAATCGCTCTGGCGCAGCGTGGGTGCGGTCGTGCACCGCATGGCGCCGGAGGAACACGACCGGACGATGGCGCTGACCAGCCACCTGCCGCACTTGGCGGCCTCCCTGCTGGCCGCCACGGTGGGCCGGGGCGGGGGCGACAAGCGGCTGGCGGCCTTTTGCGGCCCGGGTTTCCGCGACACGACGCGCGTGGCCGAGGGACCGCCGGAGATTTGGGACGACATCCTGAAGACCAATCATGAGCAGGTGCTGGTTGAACTCAAGGCGTTTGGCCGCGAGCTGCAGGACCTGGTCGCGGTGCTGGAGCGCGGCGATTTTGCCGCAGTGACAACGTTTCTTGAAAAAAGCCGGGCCGCGCGGCGGGCCCTGGCCGGAGGTCGTGAGGCCTTTTGAAATTGTCTCTCCGAAAGGTAGGGCGGGGCGTCCCGCCCCGCCGCCTGCCCCGAGCATAGTCGAGGGGCGGCGCGACAGGGACGTCGCGCCCTACCAAGTTGCGAAGCAATTTCAAAAGGCCACACGAACTGGCCGGAAAGTGATATGACGTGCATGACAATTTTCTATAAAAAGGGGGCGGTATGAGCAAGATAGCCCAGTCGGTCATTGTGCATCCGGTGGAAAGTATCTCGGGCAGCGTGTCGGTCCCGGGCGACAAGAGCATCGGCCATCGCATCGCCATGCTCGCGGGCATCGCGAAGGGGACATCGACCGTCAAGAATTTTCCACAGAGCGGCGATTGCCTCAGCACGCTCCGCGCGATGGAGGCCCTTGGTGCGCGGTCGTTCGCGTCCGAGACCGGTGAACTGAACATCCAGGGAACGGGCGGGAAGGTGTTGGAGCCGGCTGGCCCGCTGAACGTGGGCAACTCGGGTACGAGCATGCGCCTCCTCGCGGGCATCATCGCGGGGCAGGCGATGACGGTCGATCTGACGGGCGATGAGTCGCTCTGCTCCCGTCCGATGGGTCGCATCAAGGACCCGCTGGAGAAGATGGGCGCTTCCCTCGAATTGACCGGGGACCGGGGCACGCCGCCGATCAAGATCAAGGGCAGGAAACTCAAGGCCATCAGCTACACGCTCCCGATCGCGTCGGCCCAGGTCAAGTCATGCATCCTCCTCGCCGGACTTTTCGCTGAAGGCACGACGACGGTCGTCGAGCCGGTGTCCACGCGTGACCATACGGAGCGACTGCTGCGCGATCTCGGGATTCCGGTCACAGTGGACGGCCTTCAGATCAGCCTCGTGGGCTATGGCCAGCAGGGGCCGGCGATCCAGGCGGGGAAGTTCCTCGTGCCGGGCGATTTCTCGTCGGCCGCCTACTGGATGGTCGCGATTGCGGCGCGGAAAAAGGGTTCCGTGACGGTCAAGCAGGTGGGGCTCAACCCGCGCCGCACGGCGTTTCTGGAGGTGCTTCGGAATTTTGGGGCGACGGTCGAGGTCAAGATGCGCGGCAAACAGGGCGATACCGAGCCGATCGGCGATGTCAAGGTCACGGGCGGCAAGCTCAAGGGCGTGGATGTCGGGGGCGCAGACGTGCCCAGCATGATCGATGAACTTCCGCTGGTCGCGGTGCTTGGGGTCCTGGCCGAGGGTTCAACGCGGATCCGGAACGCGGCCGAACTGCGCGTGAAGGAGAGCGACCGCATTGCCGCCATGGCGACGAACCTGCGCCTGCTGGGCGTCGAGGTTGAGGAGACCGAGGACGGCATGATCGTCAAGGGCGGGGCGGATATCAAGCCAACCGGTCCTTTGAAGAGCCACGGCGACCACCGCATGGCGATGGCGCTCGCGATCCTCGCGACGTACGCAAAGGAAAAAGTCGTGATCAACAATATCGCCTGTGTCGACACGTCCTACCCGGCGTTCTGGGGAGACCTGCGGAAGCTGGGAGGGAAGGTTGAATAATGACGTTATTGTCGTTGCGATCGACGGCCCGTCCGCGTCCGGCAAGTCCACCGTCGCGCGCCGCTCGGCGCAGGATCTCGGGTTCTGCTACGTCGATTCCGGGGCGCTGTATCGGGGCATGACGTGGAAGGCGATGCGCGAGGGTGTCGATATCCACAACACGGGTGCGGTGCTGGAGCTGCTGGCCCGGGTGCGGATGGAATTTTTCCTGAGGCAGGGCCAGGTCCTGTTCTCGGTGGACGGCGAGGAGCCCGGCGAGCAGCTGCGTTCAGAGGCGGTGGCCGAGCATGTCAGCGACATCGCCGCCATACCCGAGGTGCGCAGCTACATGGTCCGCAAGTTGCGGTCGACGGTGCAGTTCGGGAACCTCGTGATGGAGGGGCGCGACATCGGGACGGTGGTTTTCCCGGATACGCCGTTCAAGTTTTACCTCGACGCGAATCCCGAGGAGCGCGCCCGGCGGCGGCACCAGGAGATCCTCAGCACGAGGTCCGGGGAGACGACGGTGGACACGGTGCTCAGTTCGTTGACCCGGCGCGACACGAAGGACACGATGCGGAAGATCGCGCCGCTCCAGATCGCGCTCGGGGCCCGGATCATCGATTCGACCTCGCTCAGCATCGACGACGTCGTCCAGCAGGTCGTCGCCCACGTCCGGTCGTCCGGCATCAGCGCATGAAGACGCGCCAGCGGAAACACTGGCCGGCCTTCTACAACGTCACCCGCGTTGTCATCACGAGCTGGCTCAAACTCTGGCTGCGCTATCGCGCCTATGGGAATGAGAACGTGCCGCGAGAGGGTGGCTGCATCTTGGCGGCCAACCACGCGAGCTACCTGGACCCATCCCTCGTGGCCTGCGGAATCTGGCACCGGTCGGTCCGTTTCATGGCGCGCGATTCGCTGTTCCGCTTCCCCGGCTTCGCGCAATTCATGTACTGGATTGGTGTCGTCCCGCTTTCACGCGAGCGGGGCGATGTCGGCGCGTTGAAGAGAGCGATTCAACTCCTGAAAGAGGGCGCCTGTATTTGCCTGTACCCGGAAGGGACTCGCACGTCGGACGGAGAACTGCAGGTGGCGAAGGGTGGGATTGGTTTTCTCATCGCCAAGGCGGGCGTGCCGGTCATTCCCACATACATCGACGGCAGCTTCCGCGCCTATCCTCGTGGTGTCAGGATGATAAAGCCTGTTCGCTGCAGGGTTTACTATGGCCGCCCGATCGAACCGAGCGAACTCGCCGCCTTTGGCACCGAGCGCGACGCCTACGCCAAGATCGGCCAGCTCGTCATGGCCCGCATCCGCGAGCTGAAAGACGATGCAAACGCGCGTGAATGAACGCACGCCGGCATGCGAGGATCGGCATCATTACCTGTTGATAGTCAAAGTGTTAGGTCAAACCTGCATCCTTTTTGTGCACGCCGTGTTGCGATGCGTAACACGTTTATATATAACACGTAACACGTTTATATATAACACTTTACACAATAGGCGAATCAATTTGTTTCGAAATCTCATACAATTTCTTGACCTACTCCCGCGCCGCTTTGATAATGCTCTTACTAATTGCTGATAAGGCGGTTAGGTACTCCGCTTCCAAGTTGAGCCAGAGCGTATGAATCAAAAGTCGTGGGGCGTCATCATCGCCAGTGGCAAGGGCGAGAAATTTACAGCTGAAGTCGATACTGCATTCCTGAGCATCGGGAGCAAGCCCGTCCTTACGTATTCCCTCGTGGCGTTCGAACAGTGTCCCGACGTGGATAATCTTGTGCTCGTCGTTCCGAAGGAGCGCCTTGAAAGTGTTCGCGTGATGGTGCAGATGTTTGGCTGCTACAAGGTGAAGAAGATCGTGGCGGGCACGACGCAACGGCAGACGTCCGTTCTTAACGGTCTGAAGGCGCTGGAGGACGACGATGTCGGTGTGGTGACGATTCACGACGCGTCGCGGCCAAGCGTGACATCGTTCCAGATCAGCGAGACGGTCAAGGCGGCGAAACGGTACGGCAGCGGCGTTCTGGCGACGAGGATCCATGAAAGCGTGAAGGAAGTGAACAAGGGGACCTCGGTGTCCGCGACGCTTGACTGCAACAAGCTCTGGGCCGTGCACACGCCGCAGTCGTTCAAGTACGACGTGATCCTGAAGGGCTTCATGGCGGCCCAGAAGCGCAAAGTCGCGCTTAACGACGATTCCGAGGCGCTGTCGCTCATCCGCCAGGACGTGCATCTCATTGCCGCGGACAAGCCGGTGGTGAAGATCACCGGCCCGATTGACATCAATCTCGCCGAATTCCATCTACGGCAGTAGGCGGAGTCTCACATTCCATGTTTCGAGTTGAATGCCGGAGGTGTGCCTGTAACGTGGAACTTGAAACATGGAACATGAAACGCCCAGGCGCCGCATGGTGGCGCGCTTTGAAGGCCGCGTCCAAGGGGTCGGCTTCCGCTACACGACCGCATCGATTGCAGCGCGGTTCAAGGTGTCGGGGTATGTGAAAAACCTGCCCGACGGCGACGTGGAACTGGTGGCGGAGGGCACGGAGCCCGAGGTGCTCGCCTTCCTCGCTGCGATCCGAGGGTCGCACCTCGGTCGATTCATCGTCCGCGAACTCCTCCGCTGGTCTTCCCCGACGGGTGAGTTTTCAGGGTTCGGGGTGGGCTCGTGAGCAACGTGACCGGTTTGGGATGGTTTTGGTTGCAGCCACGGCGCTCTGCGTGCCTCGGCGAAGCTGGGTCGCCGTGAATGCGCCCCGATCGGATCGGGGCGGCTACAACGAAACTCAAAACAGGCCGCTGTCGATGCATGAAGCGTCTTGCGCTTCATGCATCAAGCGGGCTAACCTCCGCCCTTTCCAACAGTTGCCTGCCCGTCCTCCCGAGGACGGGAGGGAGCCGGCGGGAAAAACGTTTGTTTGATTTTTCCACGGGTTGGAAATTTCCAGCGAAATCTTTCCAATCATTGGAAATTCGGGGTAGCTATACGTTTTTGTCGTACGGTCCCGTGCCGGTGCGCGGGCGGGCGGCTGCAGGATTTGTTGCAGATGAAATATGCTTTGCTAGGGGATATCCACGCCAATCTGGAGGCCTTGGAGGTCGTTCTTCACGACGCGAAGGAGCATGGCGTCACGAAGTACGCGTGCGTCGGCGACGTGGTGGGCTACAACGCGAACCCGGTCGAGTGCATGGCCATCGTGCGCGAGCTGGGGTGCACGACGGTGCGGGGCAACCACGACCACTACTGTTCGCACGCAGAGAACCTCAACGGGTTTCACCCGCTGGCGGCGGACGTGGTGGACTGGACCCGCAAGCAACTGAACCCGGAGCAGCAGGAATGGCTGCGCAAGCTCAAGTTTGTCGCGCCGGTCGAGACGTTCACGATCGTCCACAGCACGCTGGACACGCCGGAGATGTGGGGCTACGTGTTCGACAAGCTCGAGGCCGAGGCGAATTTCAATTACCAGACCACGACGCTCTGTTTCTACGGCCATACCCATGTGCCGCTCGCGTTCGAGAAATCGGATACGGTCCGCTTCGGCCTCTACAGCAAGATCAAGGTCACGCTCGGGAAGAAATATTTCATCAACGTCGGCAGCGTCGGCCAGCCGCGCGACGGCGACCCGCGCGCGGCGTACGTGATCTTCGACATGATCAACAACACCGTTGAACTGCGGCGGATCCCCTACGACATCCAAAAGGCGCAGAGGAAGATTCTCGACGCCGGGTTGCCCGGCCGCATCGCGGCGCGGTTGGCTGTGGGGCGGTGATGAGAAGCACCAATAACCAAATTCCAATAACCAAACGGCACAGCACAGTTCCCTTGGGTTATGGGTTCCTGGTTATTGGTTTTTTCCTTTTTGCGGCTCCGGCCGCTCCCGCCCAGATCACCGTCAACTGCCGGATTGATCCGGCGACGGCGGCCCAGTACGAGGACGTTTCAAGCATCATCACGATCGGAAACAACACGGGAACCGAACTGGAGTTGTTCACCACAAATGCGCTCTGCGACGTGGTGCTTGAAGTGCGCGACCAGGACAACGTGGACTTGACGCTCACCAGCGCGCACTTCATGGCCCGGCCGGTGCGCCTCGCGGCCTCGGTGTCGTTGACGGTTACAAATAACCTGCTCGATTTTTTCGACCTGCGCAAGGTCGGCTCGTACAAGGTCTATGGGAAGGCGCTTTGGAACGGCAAGGCCTACATCTCGGAGCGGGCATTCCTCGATATCGTTCCAGGCATGGAAATCCAACGGATCGAGGCCGGCCTGCCCGCGGGCGGAGGCCGGCAGTACACGCTGCGGACGCTGAACCGTGACCGGTTCGACCGGCTCCTGATGCGGATCGATGATGATGAGGGGGGGTCTGCTACGGGGTGTTCGACCTGGGCCGATGGGTCCACACCGCGGCGCCGGAACTCAAGGTCGACGGGCAGGGAAACGTCCACCTGTTGTATCAATCGAATCCGGCGCAGTTTGTGTACCGCTCGTTTTCGCCTTTCGGGCAGGTTGTGGCGGAAAAGACGTATTCCGAACCCGGCAGCAGAGTGCGCCTGGAGAGCAAGGCGGGGGGCACGGTCGAGGTGGTCGGGTCGGCGCCTGCTGAGGAGGAGAGGACGCAGGACAGAGGACGGAGGACAGAAGACAGATGACAGATCGGTGGATGCTACCTCCGTCCTCTGTCCTCTAGGACGCGGCTTTTGACTCTGGGGTGGCATTGCAGGTGAACGAGTTATCGTTTTTTGCGGGACAACCCAGCCGTACTTATTTACAGTTCAGGGATGGAAAAATCAAAATGGCGGTACGTTTCGGCGGACGAACAGGAG
>JAZDKY010000151.1:0-2051 GCA_043802525.1 bacterium | reverse complement strand
CTCCTGTTCGTCCGCCGAAACGTACCGCCATTTTGATTTTTCCATCCCTGAACTGTAAATAAGTACGGCTGGGTTGTCCCGCAAAAAACGATAACTCGTTCACCTGCAATGCCACCCCAGAGTCAAAAGCCGCGTCCTATGACAGAGGATAGATGACGGACGGCACGCGGCGGAATTCCGTCCTCTGTTCTCCGTCGTCTGCCCTCGCTTTGCTCACTCCGCAACCAACTCCACGTGTCGGTAGTCCCCAATGACCGTGCGGAGAAGACCTTCTTCGTAAACTGTTCCTGCGGCAATAGATACGATGCCGAGTTCGTTCAGGGCCGGGAAGGTTGCCGAGGCCCGGCCCTGGTTGTCCGTTTCGACGTCTTCGCCGACCTCGTTCCATCCTGTATTAAGGAAGCGGTCGATCCGGACCCTCACGCCGCCGACCGGTTGTCCCTTCATGTCGAGGACTTCGACGACCACGCGCTGAGCAGTGTCTTTGGACAGTTGCGGAGGGAGATCAACAAACCGGACGGTGCAGGGGTCCGGTCCGGCCTCGGTGAGGTGGCTTAACCGGACGATCCCTGGCTTTTCGCCCTGGGGCCTGCCGTCCGCGTCCAGCGCGCGGGTCCAGATGTAGTGGCCGCCATCAACTGCGTCCACGAGCGAAGCCGTGCCGCGCCACCACCAGTCGCCATCTCTCTGGATGTCGGCCCACGGCCGGTCGTCGACCCGGTACTGGACCCTCGCCGCGCCGGGCGACCAGACTTCCACGTCGAAGACGTCTTCCACGTTCTGGCCATCGCGAGGCTTTGTGCGGATGGCCTTGTTGAATTCCTTCAGCGAGAAATAGACCGGCCGCGGCTGGCCGAGGTAGCTGCTGTCGACCTCGAGGAGGCCGTACCACGACTCCGCGCCCGGGTTGTGCTGGTTCTCGTTGCCCGTTTTCCACCAGCCGTCGGTCCACATGAAGGCGCAGCCGCCGGACGCGCCCGCGGCCAGCCAGTCCTCGTTCATGCGGATCATGCCGTCCCGCTGCTCGGAGAGCGTGTTGCCGCCGTAACCGCGCCCGTCGCCGTTCGGCGAGACGGACAGGCCGTGTTCCGTGATGATGAGCGGCTTGTCCTTCGCCAGCGTGCGCTTCACCCAGTCGAGATAGCTGCGGTAGCCCAGGCACCGGTCGATCGTGGCAGGCGAATACGGGTAAACGTTCTGCGCGGTCAGGTCCCACATCGTCGGCGTCATGAAATCCGTGCTGATGCAGTTGGAGTAGGAGAAGAAGCGCAACGGATCGCACCGTTTCGCGACGCGCACCATCTCGGCGAAAAACTCGTTCATCTTCTCCGTGCCCGCGCGGTATACCGCGCCACCGTGCGGTTCGTTGAGGAGGAGGTAGAACAGGATATTCGGGTGCTTCGCGGACCGCGTGACCTCGCGCTCGTAGAACTCATACGTGGCGCGGCGGAAATCCGGGTCGTTGAAGTCAGCGTCCGTCTTGATCCACAGGCCCTGGATGACCCATAGCCCGTACTCTGCGGCCAGCTCGAGTTCCTCGTCGCTCAGCGGGCCCCACGTACGGATGGTGTTGAAGCCGGCCTCGCGGATGCGCCGGAAATCCTCGCGCATCACGTCCGGTTCGGATTTCTTCTTCCATGGCGCCTGCCCGGGCCGCGAGGAGTATTCGTAACCGACACCCACAACGAGGAACTTCTCGCCGCCGACGGTCAGCCAGTCGCCGTTGATCCCGACGGCGGGAAAATGGACCGGGGCCCGATGCCCGCCCGGCTGTACCGTCGCACATCCTGAGGAAAGCACCGCGCCGATCAACAGGGACAGGATGAATGGCCTGTGGTTAATACTTCATGTTTAATGTTATCGCCATCAACCATCAATCATTGATTGCGCTGAAGAACCCCTCGATTCATCGGATCGTTCAGGGATGAAACTTGTTGTAGTCAAGTGGGTCTGATGTTTGCAGTCTTTCAAGAAAAGAGCAAAGGCCCCGGCAGTCATGACCCTCGCGTCACTGGTGCGTTCGTGCCCCAAGACTAGTCTGGTCCCGAGCA
>JAZDKY010000150.1:0-7698 GCA_043802525.1 bacterium | reverse complement strand
CTCCTGTTCGTCCGCCGAAACGTACCGCCATTTTGATTTTTCCATCCCTGAACTGTAAATAAGTACGGCTGGGTTGTCCCGCAAAAAACGATAACTCGTTCACCTGCAATGCCACCCCAGAGTCAAAAGCCGCGTCCTATGTTTTTTATGCATGAGCCCCCCCGCGTGTAGGGCAGGCGTGCGGTTGCCACGGAGAGGCCTTGTGGCCCGTACACGGCCGCCGAGTGCCGTTCGGCGGCCCGCCGAACGGAGCGACGGGGGACGCGTGCGCTCCCCTTCACTTGAACGTTGAATAGTGGATGTCGAATGTTGGATGGTGAACCCGTGCTCCGCTCCATCCACGAGACCATCCGTCGCCACGGCCTTCTTCGGAAGGGCAGCCACGTGCTTGTCGGCGTCTCCGGCGGAGCGGACTCGGTCGCGCTGCTGCACGCGCTGCATTTTCTCCGGAAACGGCTCGGCCTCCGCCTTTCCGTCGCGCACCTGCACCACGGGATTCGCGGGAAGGCGGCGGACCGGGACGAGACGTGGGTCCGCGACCTCGCGTGGCGGCTCGGGTTGCCGTTCGTGTCCGAGCGCACGGACGTGCCGGCCCTGGCGCGCCGCCGCGGGATCTCGATCGAGATGGCGGCGCGCGAGGCGCGCTATGCTTTTTTCGCGCGCGCGATCCGGTCGACAGGCGCGTCGGTCCTCGCCACGGCCCACACGGCCGATGACCAGGCCGAGACGGTTCTGCTCCGCCTGTTGCGCGGCGCCGGAGGGCAGGGACTGGGCGGCATGGCGTACCGTGCGGACCGCGACGGCGTGACCGTGATCCGGCCGATGCTGGACGTCACGCACGCGGAGGCCGTTCGTTTCCTGTATCGGCATCGTCGCACCTGGCGGGAGGATGCGTCCAACCGCGATACGGATTTCCTGCGCAACCGCGTCCGGCACGAGCTGCTGCCCCTGCTCGAAAAACATTTCAACCCGCAAATCCGCCGTGCGCTCCAACGCACGG
Organism: bacterium; assembly: GCA_043802525.1. Taxonomy (GTDB): domain Bacteria; phylum Verrucomicrobiota; class Kiritimatiellia; order CAIVKH01; family CAIVKH01; genus JAZDKY01. The sequence goes on along the minus strand of JAZDKY010000150.1, from coordinate 6,698 downwards.
CATCGATCCTTCGCGAGGAAAATGAGTGGGTTGATGCGCTCGTCCGCCGCGCACTCACGACCTGCGCGGCCCGGGAGGCGAAGGCATCGCTGCGCGTCAAGGCGCTGCGCAAACTTCCGCTCGCCATCCGGCGCAGGCTGATCGTCCACTGGCTGCTTTTGAACAAAGTGGAGGCGGAAGCGGTTGATTTCGATGCCGTCGAGAGGGTCCTTGATCTCGCCGCCGATTCGTCCGGCACCCGCACCGTGCCGGTTTGCAGCAGGTACCGCGTCGCGCGGCGCTATGACGTTCTGTCGGTTGAACGCGTCGGGAAGTCAGCCAAGGCATTCGCGGTTCGGTTGAATGTTCCTGGTTCGACTGTGCTGGTAGGGACCGCTGGCTCAGCGGTCCACCCGGGCTTCGCCGGAGGCTACGCCGAGGCGAGTGGCGCGCTGGGCCAGCGCGCCCTACCGATGGAAGACGGCCGTGCCCGTGGCAACTTGGTGGCTATCGCGGAGTACTCGAAGGGATTCGAGAGGACGTCCGCGGAAGCATACCTTTCCCGCGCGGCGGTTGGGGCGTCGCCGCTCGTCCTGAGGTCCTGGCGGGCGGGGGATCGGATACGACCGCTGGGCATGAAAGGGACGAAGAAGGTGCAGGACGTTTTTGGCGACCTGAAGGTGCCGCGCGACGAGCGGGCGCGGGTGCCGGTATTGGTATGCCGTGGGGAGGTAGTGTGGGTTTCGGGGTACCGGGTTGCGCGGGGGTGGGAGGTCGTGGGGCCCGGGTCGCCATCGATTCGCATCGTGGTTCGACCCGAAGGGCTTCGGCGTAACGCCTTGCGGCGGCCAGCGCGCCGGCAGAACTCAGTCGCGCCAGCGGGACCTTGGATCGCCGCGTCGTCTTGATGGATCGCAACGAGAGCTCCATGTGCCGGCGTTGGTGGTAGAGGTCTGAAAGACCTTGGGGCGGATAGACCTTGGGGTCGAGTAACGTAGTGGCCAGCATGACCTGACGAGTGCGGAAACCGCAGCGTTCGATGCGGCGGGTGCCGCGGGCGCGGAACACCGCCGGCACGCTGCGGAAACGCCACAGGCGGATCCGCCTCCGGCCGAAAACCGACGCTACATCGGCACGAATCGCTTCTTGCCATGGCCCGGTCGGGCGGCTACTGTTTCGCGCTTTTCAAGTGGCGGAAGTGTGGTATCGTGTAATGGTCTGTTGGAAGCAGGGAGTTATGAAAGCTGACATTCATCCGGAATATGTAGAGGCGAAGATCATTTGCGCCTGCGGCAATGTGATCAAGACGTGTTCGACCAAGAAGGAAATGCACATCAACACGTGCGCCGCCTGCCACCCGTTCTATACGGGGCAGACGAAGTTACTCGACACGGAGGGCCGCGTCGAGCGCTTCAATAAGCGGTACGCCAAAGCGTCGAAGTAGCTGTTTTCCGAAGCGGGCCGGGTTTGTCTCACATGAGAATTCCGGCCTGTTCCTTTTGGGAGCACTGGAGTGATGGAGCGGTGGAGTGGTGGGTGGAATCTGACAACACTCCAATACTTCATTACTTCAACACCCTGTCCCCGATGATCGACCAAGCATACCTCGACAAGCTCCACGCGAAGATTTCCGCGATCGAGGCGGAGCTGTCCGCGCCGGGCACGGCCGCGAACCAGAAGCGCTACCGCAGCCTGCTCACGGAGCATCAGACCCTCAAGGGCGTGCAGGGGAAGGCCGAGACCTACCTCAAGCACGTGCGCGAACTGCAGGATGCCAGGGCGATGCTTGAGGGTTCGGACCCCGACCTGCGCGAGATGGCGAAGGCGGAACTGGTCTCGCTCGAACCCGGGCTTTCGAAGCTCGAGCGCGACCTGCAACTCGCGCTGATTCCCCCGGACCCGGACGACAGCAAGAACACGATCATGGAAATCCGCGCGGGCACGGGCGGCGACGAGGCGGGCCTGTTCGCGGGAGACCTCTTCCGCATGTACACGAAGTTCTGCGAGAAGCGCGGGTGGAAGACGGGGTTGATCGACGCAAGCCCGTCCGAACTCGGCGGCTACAAGGAAATCATCTTCTCCGTCGAGGGCCAGGACGTGTATCGCGTGCTCCGCTACGAGAGCGGCGGGCACCGCGTCCAGCGCATCCCGGCCACCGAGGCGAACGGCCGCATCCACACCTCCGCCGCGACGGTGGCGGCGATGCCGGAGGCGGACGAGACCGACGAAATCGTGATCAAACCCGAGGAAATCCGGATCGATGTCTTCCGCGCGTCCGGCGCCGGCGGACAGAAGGTCAACAAAACCGAATCCGCCATCCGCATCACGCACCTGCCGACCGGCCTCGTGGCGCAGTGCCAGGACGAGCGCTCGCAGTCCCGCAACAAGGACAAGGCCATGCGCGTGCTGACCGCGCGGGTGCTGGACAAGATCCGCTCGGAGGAGCAGGCCAAGCAGGCCAGCGAGCGCAAGTCGCTTGTCGGCTCGGGCGACCGCAGCGAGCGCATCCGCACCTATAACTTCCCGCAGAACCGTGTCACCGACCACCGCATCAACCTCACGCTCTACAACCTCGACCGCGTGATCGAGGGCGAGATGGAAGACCTCGTCAACGCGCTCCGGGAGCGTGATGTGGAGATGAAACTGAAGACCCAATTGGCGTCGGCATAGTCGATGGCGTGATGGAGTACTGGGGCCATGGAGTGATGGGAATGCGAATCATCAAAACGACAATCCAACACGCCCGTACTCCAACACCCCGCTTCTCCAATGACGTGCCCGATCTCGTCCGCGAGATCGGCAACGAATTCACAACCCACCGCGTTGATGAACCTGTCCTGAAGGCCGAACTGCTGGTCGGCCATGTCCTCGGCGTGCGGAGGCTCGCGCTGTACCTCGACCGCAACCGCGTGCTCGACGAGCCCGAACTGAAGCGGGTCGGGCAGGGGATGAACCGCATCCTCGCCGGCGAGCCGATCCAGTACGTCCTCGGCGAGACGGACTTCATGGGCTATGTCTACAAGACCGACCGCCGAGCGCTGATCCCGCGTCCCGAGACGGAGGAACTGGTCAAGGCCGTGCTGGACTGCCACGACGTGTGGCATGGATTCCCGAGCATCGCCGATGTCGGGACCGGCACGGGCTGCATCGTCATCACGCTTGCCATCATGCACCCGGAAGGTCAGTACCTCGCGACCGATATCAGTTCCGATGCCATCGAACTCGCGCGCGAGAATGCGCGCAGGCTGCCGATCACGTTCGTGCAGACCAACCTGCTCGCGCGTACGGAAAGCGAGTCGCTGGACGCGGTCGTCTCGAATCCGCCGTATGTCGCCTCAGCCACGATTGCGGGCTTGGACCCGTGCATTCGCGACCACGAGCCCGTTTCCGCGCTGGACGGCGGGCCTTCGGGAACGGAGATTATCGCGCGTCTCGTCCCGGAAGCGGCCCGGACGTTGAAGCCCGGAGGCAGGATTTTCCTCGAGATCGGCGAAGACCAGAGCAAGGTGGTCCGGTCCATCCTCCGCGATGTCGGATTTCACAAGGTCCACGTGTCGCGGGACATGGCGGGCCATGAGCGGATTGCGACAGGGGTAAAAGGGTAGAGGGTCTCGGTCTCGTTATCGATATGGAGTGCGGCGGCTTGCCGCCGCCTTGTTTGGCGCAGCAAGCTGCGCTGTGACATGGCGCAGGCAAGCCTGCGCACTCCAAATTGTGGACGAGTACGATTTGACGATGTTCGATAAACTCACAGGCTCCTTTCAGAAGATTTTCCGCAACCTGCGCGGCTACGGAAAGCTGTCCGAGAGCAACATCGCGGACGCGCTGCGCGAGGTCCGGATGGCCCTGTTGGAGGCTGACGTCAGCCTCCAGGTGGTCAAGGGTTTCATCCAGCGCGTGCGTGAAAAATGCGTCGGATTGGAGGTGACGGAAAGCGTCACGCCCGGGCAGCAGGTGATCAAGTTCGTGCACGACGAAATGGTGGCGCTGCTGGGGGGGAATCGGAAAGACTTCGATCTCGCGATCCGGCCGGCGACGATCCTTCTGCTCGGCCTGCACGGCTCGGGCAAGACGACGACGGCTGGCAAGCTTGCGCTCCGGTTCAAGAAGGCCGGCAAGAAGGTTCTGCTTGTCGCGTGTGATATCCGCCGTCCGGCCGCGGTGGACCAGCTCAAGATCCTCGCGGGCCAGGTCGGCGTCGACATCGAGGTGCCGGGGAAGGGCGAGACCGTACCCGCGATCGGGGTTCGGGCGCTGAAACACGCGAAGGACGCCAACCTCGATATCGTCCTTTTTGATACGGGCGGCCGATTCCAGATCGACCAGGACCTTGTCCAGGAACTCAAGGACCTCCGCGCCGGCGTCGAGCCGCACAATGTCGTCCTTGTGCTCGACGCGGCGATCGGCCAGGAATCCGTGCATGTCGCGGAAACGTTCAACAAGGAAGTGGGGCTCACGGGGCTGATCCTGACGAAGCTCGACGGCGACGCCCGCGGCGGCGCGGCGCTGTCGGTGCAGTCCGTGACCGGGTGTCCGATCCTCCTCGCCGGCACGGGCGAGCGATCGGAAGACCTCGAGCCCTTCCACCCGGAACGGATGGCCTCGCGCATCCTCGGCATGGGTGACGTGGTCGGTTTCGTCGAGAAAGCCCAGCAGGCGATCGATGCGACGGACATGGCGCAGATGCAGGAGCAGATGCTCAAGGGCACGTTCACGCTGGAGGACTTCCTGGGCCAGCTCAAACAGATGAAGAAACTGGGCCCCTTGGAGAACCTGATAGAGATGATGCCCGGGGCGGCCAGCATGCCGGCGCACCTTAAGAAGAACATGGGGTCATCCGAGAAGGACATGAAGCGCACGGAGGCGCTGATCCTGGCCATGACCCCGCAGGAAAGGCGTCATCCGGAAATCATCAACGCAAGCCGCCGCCGCCGGATCGCCAAGGGCACCGGGCTGGACGTGAAGCACGTCAACGAGTTGCTCAAGAAATTCGACATGGCGCAGCAAATGATGCGCAATATGAAGAAACATCAAAAAAGGTTGATTAAGTTCGGCCGCTAGGCTACATAGGGCGGCTCGAATCAGGGCACGGGCCGGTTTGTTCGAGATGTAGTGGCGTCCGGCAGCCGCCGGATGCCGGACAAGTGAACGGCGCTTCACACCTGCCCGCAATGCTACGCTCGCCCGAAGCGCTACGCGCATGCGTTGCGAGCGGGCATAACGTTGCAGGCGGGGAAGCGTTTCCATAGCAGGTTTTTTTGGAGGCAGCATGTCAGTCAAAGTGAGACTTCGCAGAATGGGCAACAACAAGAACCCCTTTTTCCGGGTTGTTGCCGCGGATGTTCGCAGGAAAAACGACGGCGTTTATTTGGAAGCGCTTGGGTGGTACGATCCCAAGAAGGCCGGCGTAAATTTCGAAATCAAGGCCGACCGTATTGAGTATTGGAAGAGCAAGGGCGCTATCCTGTCCGACACGGTGGTCAGCCTGGTCCGCCGCTACGAGAAGTCCGCGAAGCGCGCTCCTGCGCCCGCTGCTGCCTGATCTCCCGGGGGTTCCATTCCATGACCGAGTTTGTCCAGTTCATCGTCCGCAATCTTGTCGATCATCCCGGCGATATCCACTTGGCCGCGATCGACGGCGAGAAATCCCTTGTGCTCGAGCTCCGCTGCCATCCGAACGACATCGGCAAGGTGATCGGGAAGAACGGAAAGACCATCGGGGCCATCCGTACGCTCCTCAGCACGGCCGCTGCCCGCCAGGGCCGCCGTGCGATGATCGAAGTCGTGGAGTGATAATAACCAATAATCAATAACCAATGACCAAACGGGAGGTCCCTTGGTTATTAGTGTTTGGTTATTGGTTATTATGAAGATCGACATCATCACCATCTTTCCCCGGATGCTCGACGGCTTCCTCGGCGAGAGCATGATGAAGCGCGCGGTTGCCAACGGGCATGTGGAATTCAACAGCGTCGACCTCCGCGATTTCACGACGGACCGGCACCGCACGACTGATGACCGGCCTTTTGGCGGCGGGCCGGGCATGCTCATGAAGCCCGAGCCGCTTTTCAAGGCTATCGTTTCCTGCAAGACCGACCAGTCCCGCGTGATCCTGATGAGCCCGCAGGGGCGGCCGTTCACCCAGACGATCGCCCGGGAACTCACCGGCCACCCGCACCTCGTGCTGGTCTGTGGCCATTACGAAGGGGTCGACGAGCGCGTCCGCGAGGCGCTGGTCGACGAGGAAATTTCGATCGGCGACTATGTCTTGACCAATGGCGTCCTGGCTGCGGCCGTGGTCTGCGACGCGGTGGTCCGGCTCATTCCGGGCGTTCTGGGGGGCGAGGGGGCTGCCGAACAGGAGTCCTTTTCAGCCGGCCTGCTCGAGTTTCCGCAGTACACGAGGCCGGCCGACTACCAGGGGATGAAGGTCCCGGATGTGTTGGTCTCGGGCAACCACGAGCAGATCGCGGCCTGGCGCCGGGAGCAGTCGAAGGCGAGGACGAAGGCGAGGAGGCCCGATCTGTTGGGGTAGGGACCGCTGGCTCAGCGGTCCACGGCGCGCTGGGCCATCGCGCCCTCATGGCAAATGCACAACCTTGATCAACCTGTGTGGTGTGAACCGTTTGTGAGAATTAGCGGGACAAGCGAGTGCGACTTTATTAGGCTCCCCGCTCATGAAAACAGCACTGCGGCTTCCGTCGGAGAAAGAACAGAGA
>JAZDKY010000149.1:0-3897 GCA_043802525.1 bacterium | reverse complement strand
CCGTGAATCCGTCGAAGGTCGTCTCGTATCGGTTCAACGTCGTGTTGTAGAGAAGATCCAGTTCCGGAATGTTGAGAACGGGTATGCCCGCGTTGGTGTTCGGGTTGTGGCTCGGCGGAACGATCAGGCACCAGGTGCGCTCGATCGGGTACACCGACGACACACCCTTGGCCCACAGCGTCACGGTCGTTCCCGTCGTGATCATCTGGTTCGGGCTGATGTCGCCGATCTGGGGAATGTCCAAGCCGGCGATGAAGGAGGCGCCGAGCTTGTTGCTCTCGCTGGCGACACCATCGATACCCCCCTGATAGATGCCGTCGCCGTTGTCGTCCATCTGCGCGAGCTGGTACGAGCTCATGGCCCCGCGGGCGGTCTCGAACGCGTTCTTGAAATCGAAGCCCGCCTGCAGGGACGAAAACAACGCATCCGAGAAACTGACAAGACCGCCCGCGATGAAGTAGGTGAGCTGGTCCGCGGTCGTGGCGGCCATGACTGCGCGGCGCGTGGAGTTCGTCAGGGCCACTTCGTCGAGAAAACTCCCCGCGTAGCAGAAGTCCAGAACCAAGGTGACCTGCAGGTTCGGGTTGGCGGTCTGGAGCGCGTCGAGCCAGCCGTCCACCTGCGCTGCGGAAAGGTTCTCCCCCGCGTTCAACCGCATGTAGCCCTGCCCTGCCGAATCGGAGCCATGGTCGACGAGGTAGACAAAAAGCTTGTCCGCATTCTGCGCAAAGCTGGTGAAAGCGGCGGTCACATTGCCGATACCGGTATCCCCATCCACGTCGTCTGTCATCCCGTCGCCGTCCACGTCCTGCGCCGGACCAAAACTGAGGTACTGCACGTTCGTCTTGGCAAAGCCCCGATGAAGCACCGTCAGATAAGCCCTGTCCGCCAGACCGTCCGTCGCCTGCCAGACCGGATCGTCCAGCGCTTTCCCCCCCGCGATGATGATCGCCTTGCCGATGGCCGCTGCATCCTCCGGCCGGATTACGTTGATATGGACGCGTCCGTACAAGCCGCCCGACTCGCGCCCTTCGACCACATCGAGCACCGGCGCGTTGGTTCCAGCCGTATAGAGGCCGTTCGTGACGACGAGCCCGCCACCGCTCCGGTTGGTGATGAAGGACCAGCTTACGACGCCTGTGGCGCCCTGCGTCAGGAATTGCCGGCTGGATCCGGCAGCGATAGTCAGGACGGGTGGATTCACGCGCAATTTCGGACTTTCATTGCGGTAATAGAGCAATCCGCCGTTCTCCTCACCCAGGAGCATATCGGGATCGCCGTCGCCGTCCATGTCCGCCAGTTCAGGCGTGGCGTAGCGGCCAACCTGGACTCCAAAAAGATTCGTGGCGGCCTCCGCCCATTGCGCAACGGATGCCGTCCCGGTATTCTCGCACATCCAGATCCGGCCGATCTCATTGCCCATGATCAAGTCCAGGTCGCCGTCCTGGTCCACGTCGCCGAAGGCCGGCATACAGCAAGTTCCCACATCCACGTTCGCCACGTTGTTCACGGGAGCTGCCCACGAAGGCGACGCGGGCGTACCCGTGTTCTGGAAGAACAGGATCGTCCCGTCCTTATGGCCCACAAAAAGATCGTAGTCCTGGTCTCCGTCGATGTCCCCAAATGTCGCCGCAGGAGCATTGCCGTAACCCAGGGTGACGCCTGCGAAATTATCGACGCGCGCGGCCCACGCCGGGGACGTCGGCGTCCCGATGTTCTGATAGAACGCGACCGTTCCCAACGATGTCCCATAGAAGAGGTCCAGATCCCCGTCGGCATCGATGTCGATGAATTCATGTGTCTCACCGCCCATGGGGAAGTTGTTGGTGAAGCCCGTGTCCCATTGAGCATGCGTCGGCACGCCCACATTGATCAACAGACGCCTGACAAAGCCGCTGGCTGCCATCACATACAAGTCCTTGTCGCCATCGCCGTCAATGTCCCCCACGGCGGGACTGCTCTGATACCCGAAACTGAGAAACGTGATCGTGTTGCTCCAGCTTTTCCAGATCGCATTGGTGCGATCCCCGATGTTCTCATAGAAAAAAATATCCCCTGAATAGCTTCCCGCGAGCAGGTCGAAATCGCCGTCGCCATCGATGTCGAACAATGCCGGTGCGCTATCGTCGCCCACGGTCATCCCGAAATAGTTCGTCGCAGGAGCCCACTTCGCTGACGTCACGGTGCCGGTATTCTTGCAAAACTTGATCTGCCCGCCCCATTCGCCACTGAAGAGGTCGAAATCGCCATCTGCGTCGATGTCGGCAAAAGCCGGAGCACTGCACCAACCGACATTCATATTGCTGTAGGTGTTGTTCGGTGGATCCCACTGCGGGGCGGTGGCCGTTCCCGTGTTTTTCCAGAACGTGAAGAAGCCGTCCCAGCGCCCCGAGAAGAAATCCAGATCTCCGTCACCGTCAATGTCCACCAGGGCGGGACACGTCTGACTCCCGACGCTGACGCCCATGTAGTTGGTGTTGACCGCTCCCCATTGCGCAACGGCCGTGTTGCCGGTGTTCTCGATGAAGGAAATCCAACCCCAGAAGCTTCCGTTGAACAAATCCAGGTCACCATCCCCGTCGATATCCGCAAACGCCGGCGCGGCATTGTTGCCGACGTCGATCGCCGCGTAGGTGAGAATCGGTTCCGCCAAATACATATTGTTGCGGGTGCCGATATTCGGAAAACAAGACAGCGTTCCGTCCTCGCCCCCGATGACAATATCCGTGTCACCGTCCGCGTCCAAGTCGCCGACTGCCGGTCTGTCGCTACCCATCCCGCCCGCGTAGATGCCTGTCGAGCGTCTGCCGTCCACCGTGGCCTCGAAAATCCTGGTGAAGGTGACGATTTCGTGCCAAAAGTACGTGTACGCGTTCTGCAACGTCGTCACGCCGAGGCTCGTTGAGGTGATGGCGATGTTGCCGATGCCGATCGTGCCCGCGCCGACCGTGACCTGCACCCAGTTGACGCCCTGGCCCGTGATCGTCGCGGCAGCGCCACAGATCGTCACGCCGGTAATATCCGTTCCATTCCCCAGCGCTCCGTTGGTCACAACGAGCACATTGCCTCCGGCCACAGGGCCCCTGTTCGTACTCAATGCGTACCCGTCGCCCTGAATGGAGAAATCGAACGGGTTCTCGTCGCTGTCATTATTCGAGAAAGAAACGCTGGCGCTACGGGTACCGGGAGCGGACGGATCAAATTGGACTTGGAATGTGGTACTGCCACCGGCGGCAACCGGCGAGAAAGGCTGGACCGTCACCGTGAAATCCGCCGCGTGCGTCCCGCCCATTGTCACGCTGCCGACCGTAAGGTTGTCGCTTCCGCTGTTCGTGATCGTGTACGTCCGGATCAGCGAGCCGCCCGTAACGTCGATTTTTCCAAAATCGGTGTGATCCGCGAGACTCGGCGTGGCATCGCCATCCGCAATGTCCTGGCCGTTGCCGCTTACAGCAATCTCTGGAGCGGCTTGGACACCGGTTGCGAGGAATGTGGCAGCCGTGAAGACCGCGCAGAAAAGGGCTTGATGCCTGGCCATATCAACTCCCCCATAGCTGGACTGCGTTTTGAGGATACCCCACGCAGACGCTTTTCGGCAGTGCCCCGTGCGCGCCCCACGCGGAAACGCCGCGCGTACGAAGGCCGCGACGGGCGCCGCGCACCGCGCACGTCCTTTCAGCCCGTGATGCAACGCGGTGTCGCATCGCTTTGCAAACGTGGCAGCCCCGTTTGGATGTGGCACAGCCGCATCCATCACGGCCGCGGAGCGGCGGATGGTTCGCGCTTCGCGAACCATCCGGGTCAGATGCCACGAACGAAAGTAAGGTCGGTCCCATACGTCCCGTAGATTTGCAGCAGAGCAGCCCGGGTTCCCTCGCGAATCCGCTGGTCGGGATC
>JAZDKY010000148.1:0-2328 GCA_043802525.1 bacterium | reverse complement strand
GGACCCCGTACGCGGTTGCCACCTATTATATAGTCGCCACGGCGGAGGCGTCCGCCAACCTGGCCCGGTTCGACGGCGTGCGGTATGGGGCCCGGGTCGACGGGGAGGACCCGATCGACATGTACGGCAAGACCCGCGCGGCGGGTTTTGGCGATGAGGTGAAGCGCAGAATTATCTTGGGCACGTATGTTTTGAGCAGCGGGTATTACGACGCCTACTACCAGCGGGCGTTGAAAGTGCGCGCGCTGATCGCCGAGGATTTCCGCAACGCCTTCGCGTCGTGCGACGCCATTGTTGCTCCGGTTAGCCCGACGCCCGCGTTCAAGATCGGCGAGAAGGCGGAGGACCCGCTGCAGATGTACCTTGCCGACATTTTCACGGTGACCGCGAACCTGGCGGGCCTTTGCGGGATGTCGGTTCCGTGCGGTTTTTCCGGCCGGATGCCCGTCGGGTTGCAGATCCTCGGGCCGGCGCTGAAAGAGGAAACGATCCTTCGCGTCGGCCATGCCTACGAGCAGAGCACGGGTTGGCACAAGGAACGGCCCGATGGAAGCAACCTCAAACCCGGGACGATCAACGTTCCCATGACGTCATGACGTTGAAGGCTTCCAGCAGGTGTCCCGCCGTCGCCCTTCGGGCTATGGCGGGCGCGCAGGTTTCAGGTTTCAGGTTTCAGGATCGCGGCATCCAGCATCCGGCATCCAGCATCCGGTATTATCTGCCATGAGTCTAAAAGCTGTCATCGGTCTCGAAGTCCACGTCCAGCTCCGGACGAAATCGAAAATGTTCTGCGCCTGCGCGAACCGCTTCACGCACGAGCCGAACGTCCATGTCTGCCCGGTCTGTCTCGGGTACCCGGGCGCGCTGCCGGTGATCAACGGCGAGGCGGTGCGGCTGACGGTGGTGACGGGACTGCTGATCGGGTCGCGGATCAACCTCGTGAGCAAGTTCGACCGGAAGAACTATTTCTACCCGGACATGCCGAAGAACTTCCAGATCTCGCAGTACGACCTGCCGTTCTGCGTCGGCGGCTCGCTGGAGATTGACGTCGACGGGAGGAAAAAGAGCGTCGCCATCACGCGCATCCACCTGGAAGAGGACGTGGCGAAGAACATGCACTTCGAGGGGTCGAGCGGCGTCGACTTCAACCGGGCCGGGACGCCGCTGATGGAGATCGTGACCGAGCCGGACCTGGAATCGGCCGACGAAGCCCTGGCGTTCCTGCAGACGCTCAAGCAGATCCTGCTCTACGGAGGGGTGAGCGAGTGCAACCTGGAGCAGGGGAACCTGCGGTGCGACATCAACTGCAGCGTGCGGCCTGAAGGTCAGGCCGCCTTCGGTGTGAAGGCCGAGATCAAGAACATGAACACCTTCAAGGGCGTGCACCGCGCGCTCGTCTACGAGATCCAGCGCCAGGTGCGGGAGGTTGAGCGGGGCGGAACGATTGTGCAGGAGACGCGGCGGTGGGATGACGAGGCGGGCCGTACGGAGTCGATGCGGTCGAAGGAGTATGCGCACGACTACCGGTATTTTCCGGAGCCCGACCTGCCGCCTGTTTTGCTATCGGGAAAACAGGTGGATGCCTTGCGGGATGTCCTCCCGGAACTTCCCGCGAAACGGCGTGCGCGTTTCGTCGAGCGCTACGGGATCCCGGAATACGATGCCGGTGTGCTGGTGGCGGACAAGGCCGTCGCGGATTATTTCGAGGCGGTCGCGAAGTTCTCCTCAAATGCGAAGGCCGTATCAAATTGGCTTATGACCGAGATGCTGCGCTACCTGGCTGAGAAGGGCATGGACATGGGCGCGGTGAAGATCGCGCCGCAGGCCCTGGCGGGGCTCATCAACCTGGTGGAGGGAAAGACCATCAACATGCCGACCGCGAAGGAGGTCTTTGCGGTGATGTTCGAGACCGGCGGCGACCCGCAGGCGATCGTGACGGAAAAAGGCCTGGCGCAGGTCAGCGACGCGGGCGCGATCGAGGACTTCGTCGACGCCGCGATAGCGGCCAACTTGAAATCGGCAGCCGATTTCAAGTCTGGCAAGGAAGCTGCTTTGAAATTCCTCATCGGCCAGGTCATGAAGCTGAGCAAGGGCAAGGCGAATCCCCGGATGGCGGAGGAGATGTTGAGAAGGAAGCTGGGGTGAGGGAGTCGTGGAGTGTAGCCACGGTTCTGCGAGCCGTGCCCAGACGCGCCTCATAGAGGCGCGGCTACACCAGGCAGTTTCAAGCTGAACCAGTGCCCTAAATCGCCGTACGTTGACATCCATGATGCACACAGGTAACGTTCCGCACACGATGTCTTTGCGCGCGACATCCTTCCCTTGGAG
>JAZDKY010000147.1:0-5259 GCA_043802525.1 bacterium | reverse complement strand
CAAATCCACCACCAATGCTGTTCTGCTCATGCCGGCAAACATAGCAATTTCCTGAATTATATGTCTACCTATTTAAGGGACACTACACTAGGGGCAACGTGAAAGTTGCCCCTCCGGATTTGTGATGATGTTTCCGGCTGGAGGGGCAAGCTCCCGCTTGCCCGGGCGGGCAACCGGGAGCCCCCCCAGTGGGTCGTTGCCTGAAATCACGTTGACTTGGTATCACGCATGTTGGACAGGTTCGTTCAGTTCATCGACCGCTTCAACGAGAAGGTCGGGCGCACGGTCTGCTGGCTCACGCTGGTCACCATCCTGCTCGGATCCTACAACGCGTTGACGGGCTACATCGGCCACTTCGCGAAGAAAAGCCTTTCGTCCAACGCCATCCTGGAACTCCAGTGGTACTGCTTCAGCCTGATTTTCCTGCTCGGCGCGGCGTACGGACTCAAACACGACGTGCACGTCCGCGTGGATGTCTTTTTTTCACGAACGAGTGACCGGGTCCGGGCCTGGATCAACCTGCTCGGCACGGTCCTGTTCCTCATTCCCTTCTGCGTGTTCATGATCTGGACGAGCTGGCCATCGGTTCGGAATTCGTGGTCCGTCCACGAGATGTCACCCGATCCGGGCGGGCTGCCCCGCTACCCGATCAAAACCGTGCTTCTGGTCGGGTTCGTGCTGCTCCTGGCCCAAGCGTTCGCACAACTCACGAAGTATGTCGCCCAGATAAGGAAAGCATCACCATGAGCGCGCCCGACGATTGGCTGGCGCCGTGCATGTTCATCACGGTACTGGTGATGATCTTCTCCGGCTACCCCGTGGCGTTTTCGCTCGGCGGCACCGCGCTCGTCTTCGCGGGCATCGGTGTCGGCTTCGGTTTCCTCGACTGGCATTTTCTCTTCGCGATGCCGGAGCGCGTGTTTGGATTCATGTCGAACTACGTCCTGCTTGCCGTTCCCTTCTTCATCTTCATGGGCACGATCCTCGAAAGGTCGGGGCTCGCGGAGGACCTGCTGGAAACGATCGGTACACTCTTCGGCCCGGTGCGCGGCGGGCTCGCGTTCGCCGTGATCCTGGTCGGCACGCTCCTCGCCGCGGCGACCGGCGTGATCGGCGCGTCGGTCGTCGCGATGGGTATGATCTCGCTTCCCGTGATGTTGCGGTACGGCTACTCCCGGACGCTCGCCACGGGCGTGATCGCCGCGTCCGGAACGCTTGGCCAGATCATCCCGCCGAGCATCGTGCTCGTTGTCCTGGGCGACCAGCTCGGCGTGTCGGTCGGCGACCTCTTCTTCGGCTCGCTGATCCCGGGACTGTGCCTCTCCGGCATGTACGCGCTCTACGTCGGCGCGGTCGCGCTGTTCAGGCCGGCGGCTGCGCCGGCGCTGCCGCTCGAGGTCCGCAAGGAGCGGGGGGCCAACCTGCTCCGCCACGTCTGCCTGGCGATGGCGCCCCCGCTGCTCCTGATCCTCGTGGTCCTCGGCAGCATCTTCGCCGGCGTCGCAACAACGACCGAGGCCGGCGCGCTCGGCGCGCTCGGCGCGATGCTCCTCGCGCTGTCAAAGCGTCGCCTGAAACTCGCCGCGCTGAAGGATACGATGGATGCCACGTCGCGAATGACGACCATGGTGATGATGCTGCTGATCGGTTCCGCCGCGTTCTCTCTCGTCTTCCGCGGATTCAACGGCGACCTCTGGGTGGAGGATCTGCTGACCAGCCTGCCCGGCGGGAAAATCGGCCTGCTGTTCGCGGCCAATCTGTCGATCTTCATCCTCGGTTTCTTCATCGATTTCTTCGAGATCTGCTTCATCATCATCCCGCTGATCGTCCCCGCGGCACGCGCGCTCGGGATCGACATGGTCTGGTTCGGCGTGATGATCGGGATCAACCTGCAGACATCGTTCCTGACGCCGCCGTTCGGGTTCGCCCTCTTCTACTTGCGGAGCGTCACGCCACCTGACGTGAAGACCTCGGACATATACCGCGGGGTCGTACCCTTCATCATCATCCAGTTGATCGGACTCGCGCTGGTGATCCTCTTCCCCGGCCTGGTCAGCGAGACGCGTTGACGAACCCCGCAGACGCGACGTACGGTCCTCTTGTGATTCACGATCACGTCAAGACAGTGGGGCGGCGTGCATCCGACGCACGTCAGGGCCCCACCGACTTCCTCCGTCGCGCGGAGATTCTCCAGCGCAGCGCGGACCAGCTTAATCCCTTCCCGAAACCGCGCGGCTTTGTGTTCAAGGCTCGGACGTGGGCGGACTACGAGGCATGGCGCAAGGCGCAGACAAATCCGCGACTCTGGTAGCATGAACCCCCTGGCCCGGCTTATTCATGAACGCTTTTTCGTTCATGAATAAGCCGCTTTGCCTGCGGGCACGCGGACGCGCCCGCAGGCAAAGACGTGATGCAACGCGGTGTCGCACCGCGCTGCAAACGTGGCAGCCCCGTTTGGATGCGGCACAGCCGCATCCATCACGGCCGCGGAGCGGCGGATTGTTCGCGTTTCGCGAATAATCCGGGCTGGCCCACGTATGCTCTCTGCTGAATAGGCACGAGGCCCGCTATGTCGTTATCGGCGGGCAAGCCTGCATCCTGCACGGACTTGTCCGGACGACGGAGGATGTGGACATCCTCGTCGAGGACAACGACGACAACTTCCGCCGAGTCATCGCCGCACTGTCCGAACTCCCGGATCACGCCGCCGTTGAACTCACGCCAGCCGATCTGAGGGATAACGTCGTGGTGAAAGTCGCAGATCAGGTGGAAGTGGACATCAGCCGATCTGCGTGGAAAGTCTCGTTCGAGGAAGCGAGCAAGACGGTTCAGCATCTGAAGGTCGAGAACGTCGACATTCCCTATGCGGGATTGGATGCACTGATCGCGAGCAAGGAAACGTATCGCGACCAGGACCGCGTCGACGTGATCCGGTTGAAGGAACTTGCACGCCGGCAGCAACCGCCGGCGAACTGACGCTAGAGCAACTTAACTAATTCTGTAGCCAAACTCTTCAGGTTGCAGGTGTAGCCACGCATCTGTGATGCGTGCATTCACGTGGCGCGGCTCGCAGAGCCGCGGCTACACTTCGGCGGTGAAACATCACACCCGCGGAAACGCGAACGATTCAAACGCCAGTTCGCAGGTGCCGAACCAGCGGTAGGAGTCCGCGCGGAATTTCTTCCAGCCCTCGTACAGTTTCGCGTACGCGGCGTCTTTCGCGGCGTGTTCTTCCATCAGCGCGAAGGCGTGCGTTGAGGCCGCGGCCATCATGTCGTCCGGGAATTTCCGGAGCTCGGTCCCGCCTGCGATGAGGCGCGCCAGCGCCTCCGGGTTCTTCTGGTCGTAGCTCGCGGTCATCCAGAGGCAAACCTCGCCCGAGGCGCAGGCGACCGCCTCCTGGTACGACGCGGGCAATTGCTCCCACGCGCGCTTGTTGACGTACAGCGCGAGCGAGGGCCCGGGCTCCCACCAGCCGGGGTAGTAGTAGTACTTCGCGATCTTGTTGAGCCCGAGCTTCTCGTCGTCGTACGGCCCGACCCACTCCGTCGCATCGATCGCGCCCCGCTCGAGCGCGAGGTAGATCTCGGACCCGGGCAGGCTCTGCGCGGTGACGCCGAGGCGGCTCATAACCTCACCGCCCAAACCCGGGATGCGCATCTTCAGCCCTTTCAGCGCGTTGAGCGAATCGACCTCGCGCCGGAACCAGCCGCCCATCTGCGCGCCGGTGTTGCCCATGGGGAAATTGACGATGTTGAAATCCGCGAAGGCCGCGCGCAGCTGCTCCAGCCCGCCGCCATGGAGCAGCCAGGCAAACTGCTGGCGCGCGGTCAGGCCGAAGGGCTGGCACGTGTCGAACGCGAAGATGGGGTTCTTGCCCGTGAAATAGTAGCTGGCCGTCTGCCCCATCTGCACCGTGCCCTGCTGCACCGCGTCCATCACCTGCATTGGCGGGACGAGCTCGCCGGCGGGATAAACGCGGATGCGGAAAAGATTGTCGGTCAGCGCCGCGACGCATTTGGCGAAATACTCCGCGCCGCCGAACAGCGTGTCGAGGCTGCGCGGGTAGCTGGACACCATGCGCCAGTCGAGGCGCGGACGCGCCTGCGCCAGCGGCGCGGCCGCCTCCTTGCGACACCCGAGCAGGAGGCCTCCTCCGACGGCCGCCGGAACCGACGCGCGTAAAAAATCCCTTCGCTTCACCGGACACCTCCTCGATACGAATCGCCGACCGTCACGGGCGCCCAGTCGGCCTGGTCCTTCGTGAGCGCCTTCAGTTTCCACGTGTACATCAAACCGTCGTGTTCGACGAAAACCGTCCCACCCGCGCTGACCAGTTGCCCGTTCACCACGGCAATCGCAAGTTCGACCACGCAATCCTCCCACCGCGCCATCCGTCCGCGAAAAAAAGTTAGACAAGCCCGGCTCTTTCTTCAAAACAAAAGGTGCGCTATTCTGGCGGCATGATGTCGCACGGTGGGGCCGCCCTCGCGTTTACCGCGCTGTTTCCCGCCTTGCCTCGTCGCGACGGAACTGACGTGGACGATGGATGCCCACAAGAACCTGTAGGCGCTCTTCGCCCCAAACCCGGACACGCCCGCGCGGGCGCGAGTCCACGGCCCGTATCGCCATCGCGGTCATGGCCTTCGGGAGCCACCCATTCCAGCCCGGGCCACCGCAGGGCCGTGTGTCAGGTTGAAGTGTCGTCGCCATCAGGTAGGGACCGCTGGCTCAGCGGTCCACCCGGGCTTCGCCGAGACGAACGGCGCGCGGGCTTGCCCGCCTTCGGCGGGGACCGCGCGCCCTACCTGTTGGTGACGAACAACTCAAGCTGACACACTATCCATCGCGGCAGCAACGTGGTTAAATCGGACCATGCTGAAGAACGACAAGTGGATCGCCATGATGGCGCGCAAGGGGATGATCCGGCCGTTCGCGCCGCGGCTGGTCCGCCGCGTGGAGGGCGGGGCTGTGATTTCGTACGGCCTGGGCAGCTACGGTTACGACATCCGCCTCTCGCCCATCGATTTCCGGATTTTCCGCCATGTGCCCGGCACGGTCGTCGATCCGAAACAATTCAGCGCGGACAATCTTGAGCACGCGAAGCTGCACCGCGACCCATGGTCTTTCCCTTTGTCCGCGAATGAGGCCGATTTACTGGGACAACACTTTTTTCTAGACAAATTCCTGCCGAATTGCTTTTCTATGCTTGATGAACAGTACACATCCGCAGGCAAGCAGGCGCTTGGAGCCCGGATC
>JAZDKY010000146.1:0-3139 GCA_043802525.1 bacterium | reverse complement strand
GTCGTGGTAGGGCGCACTGGCTCAGCGCGCCACGGACCGCTGGGCCAGCGGTCCCTACCTGCACGTCATGCTCCGTCCTCGCGGTAGGGCGCACTGACTCAGCGCGCCACGGACCGCTGGGCCAGCGGTCCCTACCTGCACGTCACGCTCTGTCCTCGCGGTAGGGCGCGCTGGCCCAGCGCGCCATGGTCTACAAGCCCTTCGACCATACGTACGGCCAATCTTCCGGACGAGCCGCCAATCCGGCCCGAACCGGATTCATCCGGATATACCGGGCTTTCTCGACATGGTTTTCGTCGTTCCGCAACCGGTGCTCAAAGAAATCCCGCTGCCATTCAATTCCTCGCAAACGGGCCACATATCGCTTCCATTCCGTGATGGCGTGCTGCATGCGGGTCTCGCGCCCGAAGCTCATAAGCGCGTGAAGGTGGTCTGGCATGAAGAGGACCAAGTGAAGCCACCAATCGCCCCGGTCCTCCCTGAAGGACAACGATTCCCACAGCCGTGTTGCGATGCCATCGTGGCAAAGTTGATTCTTGCGACGGGGAGTCGTGCAAATGGTGATGAAGTAGATGGCACCGTCTTTGACCCAGCTCGGGGTTTCGTGCGGCAGTTGTTTGCGTTCGGGAGACATAGATTTACGTCATCACTGGACCGCTGGGCCAGCGGTCCCTACCTGCACGTCACGCTCTGTCCTCGCGGTAGGGCGCGCTGGCTCAGCGCGCCATGGACCGCTGGGCCAGCGGTCCCTACCTGCACGTCACGCTCCGTCCTCGCGGTAGGGCGCGCTGGCTCAGCGCGCCACGGACCGCTGGGCCAGCGGTCCCTACCGTTCCTCAACCGACAGCCTACGCCCACATACCTCCTCGAAATGCTTCTTCATGCTCTCCCGCACCTGCACGACGGTCGGACAGTGGTCGCCCAAGATGGTCTTGAGAGATGCGACCGGTTCCCCGACAAGGCCGCAGGGGACAATCGCCTGGAAGCCCGCGAGGTCCACGTCAACGTTGAAACTCATGCCGTGCAGAGTGATCCATCGTTTCAGCTGAAACCCGATCGCCGCAATCTTGCCGGCATCGGTCCACGCGCCGGATTTGCCCTCACGGCGGAACGCCTTCACACCGAAATCGCCAGCCGTCCGGATGGCGATCTCCTCCAAGTTCCACAGGTAGCCGTGGCTGTCGGCCTCGTTCGTGCCGAGCTTGAGGATCGGATACACCACGATCTGCCCCGGCCCGTGATATGTCACATCCCCGCCGCGCGATGCGTGCACGACTTCGATGCCGCGCCGGGCGAGGTCCGCCTCAGAGACCAGCAGGAAATTATCGCGCCCGCGCCGGCCGAGGGTGATGACGGGCTCGTGTTCAAGGAACAGGACTGTGTCGGGAATCTCCCCGGCCAGCCGTTGCGCATGGAGCTTTTCCTGCAGGCACACACCGTCGCCATAGGCCACGGGGCGGGAGAAGAAAAGGGCTCTGCAATTCATGGAGTACTGGAGTCCTGGAGTATCGGAGTGCTGGAAGCGACCAGCAACATCACCCCATAACTCCACCACTCCAACACCCCATGCCTCTACTCCTCGTCCGGATTCAGACCTTCGTACTGCGCGGCGTCGAGGAGCGATTCCAGTTCCGAGGTGTCGTCGAGCTGCATCTTGAAGATCCAGCCATCGCCGTATGGGTCGGCGTTGATGAGCTCGGGCTTCTCGATGAGCTTCTTGTTGATGTCGGTGATGGTGCCGCTGAGGGGCGCGTAGACGTCGGACGCGGCCTTGACGGATTCCACAACAGCGACTTCCTCCTGCGCGGAAAACGAATCGCCCGCCGTGGGCAATTCCACGTAGGTGAGGTCCGACAACTGATCCTGCGCGAAGTCGGTGAGGCCGACCGTCGCGATCTTTCCGTCGTACTTCACCCACTCATGGGTTTTCGTGTAACGCAGATTGCCGGGAGTATCCATGATTGTATGTACCTCTAAGAACCTTGTTCCGTCGCCCCACGTCTGCGGCCGCAGCAGATGCCCCATCACTTAAGCGCTACCTTTTTGTGAATTCGACTGCAGAGGTCAAGCATCCTTTTTTCGCACGCTCGCTACGCGCGAAAAAAGCAAGGCGCGGGTGGGAGTCGAACCCACGCATAGAGGTTTTGCAGACCTCCGCCTTACCACTTGGCTACCGCGCCGTCTCTGAAGGAAGTGGCAGAATAGCCGCACCCCGCCGCCAATCCAGAAAAAATTACGCGGGGCCCGACTTCCGCCCCGGGCAAATTCGGTGTAAACTCAAATGCGGCAGCACGTGGGGGGGGCATATGAGGGGCGAACATGCGGGGGGCATCGCGGTCAAACCGATGGTGCGGCTGTTGCTATGCATCGGCAGCCTGACCGTGGGCGCGTGCAACTCGACGTTCAAACCACCCCAGTCCCCGCCGGAGCTGGAATCCAGGCCCGCACCGCCCGATATCAACGTTTTTGCAACTCCTCACGAACTCCGCGAGGACTACGTCTATCCCCCCGACGGCACGCGGCAGATCATCCGTTGGACGGACCGCGAAGAGGCGTGGATCATATACTTTTCGAGCCGCCGCTATTCCTACGCGGGCATCGTCATGAAGAAACCCTACGACTTCACCCGCGTGAAGGACGACTCGTACCTGACGTTCCGCGTGAAGCCCGCCTACATGGCCAACTACCTTTCAGTCGGCCTCGTGGACGGCGACATCGCATCCGGCCACGTACTCGCCGATGTCCCGCTCGTGCGCGGGCCCGCGCTCACAGTCGACGGCGAGCGCACCTTCCGCGTACCGCTGCCGGACTTCGGAGACACCGGCTTTGCGGTGACAACCGCGACCGAACCGTCGGTCGCGGACCGCTTGCCGTTCGATTGGTCGGACGTCCGCGAAATCCGGTTCAGCACCTTCGGAAAAATCCCCCGCAAAGGCATCGTCATCACGGATGTGCATTTTCGGAGGTGACGAGTGTCGGGTGTCGAGGGGAGACGTGATCCATGGCAAATGCACAACCTTGATCAACCTGTGTGGTGTGAACCGTTTGTGAGAATTAGCGGGACAAGCGAGTGCGACTTTATTAGGCTCCCCGCTCATGAAAACAGCACTGCGGCTTCCGTCGGAGAAAGAACAGAGAC
>JAZDKY010000145.1:0-18012 GCA_043802525.1 bacterium | reverse complement strand
TCGGCTCATTGCGCGCTTGGCGACCTTCTGTTCCCTTCCTCACGCTCCTATCCGCACCGTCCCAGCCTCAAAACGTGCCGATCCTGCGCCGTGACAGGTCAGCGTGCGGCAAAAAAGGATACCAAAAGAAAAGACCATGGGCCACGACGGAGCCGCATGCGGCGCTGCAGGAACCAAGCGCTGCCCCCGTTTGGCGATGATGTAGTGTTCGTTTTCCGCCGAAGGCGGATCCGCCTGTGGCGGAACCCCGGCTGCCGGGGACACGAAAAGTGCACGGGACGCTCGGTTTCCCCTCCGCGAAGTCGGGGTAAACCGACGCTACATTTCAACAGCAAGCCGAGTCACAACCGAAAACTTGCCTCACACCAGCGGCAGGTTCGGATCAACATCCGGATTCATCGAAATGGTCTTGCCGGCCGCCATCATCGCGCCGGCCGCGCCGGCGATCATGGCGGCGTTGTCGGTACAAAATTCCGGCTTCGCCATGATCAGCTTCACGTTTCGGCGCGCAGCAAGTTCCTCGAGCTTCGCGCGGAGCCGCTTGTTGCACGCGACGCCGCCAACACAGGCAAAGACGATCGCGCTGGTCTGCTCGATCGCGCGGTCGGACCGGTCGGTCAGCGCATCAAAGACCGCTTCCTGGTAGCTGGCAGCAACATCGCGCAACGTCCCATTGTCAAACACGCGCGGGTTGGCCTTGATGTAATAAAGAAGCGCGGTCTTGAGCCCGCTGAAACTGAAGTTCAGGCCTCCATGCTTGTTCTGCTCCAGCCCGCGCGGGAAACGATGGAACGCCGGATTCCCGCCACTCGCCGCCAGCTCGATCGCAGGCCCACCCGGGTAGCCAAGCCCCATCAACTTGGCGCCCTTGTCGAGCGCCTCGCCCGCAGCGTCGTCCAGGGTGTATCCAAGCAGCTTGAACCGGCCATCCTCCCCGGCGCTGATAAGCATCGTGTGACCGCCGGAGACGAGGAGGACGAGGAGAGGATAGTGAATAGAAGATAGTAGATTGTCGGAAAGAAAGATTGAACGGACGTGGCCTTCGAGGTGATTGACGCCAATGAACGGTTTCCGGAGCGTCATCGCAAGGGCGCGGCCCGCGGTGAGGCCGATCAGGAGCGAACTGGCCAGGCCCGGGCCCCGCGTCGCCGCGACGGCATCGATCTCGTCCCATCGCACGGCGGCATCCTTCATCGCCTGCTCGATGATGCCGGGCAACGCCTCAACGTGGCACCGCGCGGCGATCTCGGGCACGACGCCTCCGTGCTGCGCGTGCTTTGCGACCTGGCTGAAAACCACGTTGGATAAAACAGTTCGCCCATCGCGCACCACGGCCGCCGCCGTTTCATCGCAGGAGGTTTCTATGCCGAGGATGAGCATGGGGAGAGTGTTCAGGTGTCAGGTTTCAGGTGTCAGCAAGAAAGCACAGGACGCATCACGGCTGCCGTGCGGCCATGTCGTGTGCGGGGGCGGTCTGCAACCGGGCCGTAAACGACATGACGCCTTTCAGGACGTCGATGGCGCGCTGCAACTGGACGTCAACCACCTCGTCCTTCTTCGCGTCGCCGGCCTTTTGCGCGTCGTCTTCTTCGCCCTCCACGTCGTCATCGGGCCCGCCGTTCTCCGCCTTGGCGTGGTTGATCCGGATCTTGCGCCAGTCATCGGGCGACATGGGAACGACGATGTCGGGTTCTATGCCGCGGTCGTGGATCATGCGCTTGGCCGGCGTGTAGTACTTGGCCGTGGTCAGGCGCACCGCGGTCCCACCCTCCATCGGCAGCACGCTCTGCACGGAGCCCTTGCCGAACGTCTTCTCGCCGACCAGGATCGCCCGATTTTGGTCCTGCAACGCGCCCGCCACGATCTCCGACGCGCTGGCGGAGCCCCCGTTTACGAGGATGGCCATGGGGAAGTCGAGATAGTGCTGGCGGCCCTTGGCCTTGAAGACCTGGTGCTGGCTTTCGTCGCGGCCCTGCGTGGACACGATCGGGTCGTTCCGCTTTACGAATTTCTGGCTGACCTCGATCGCCGAGCTCAGCAAGCCGCCCGGGTTGTTGCGGAGATCGACGATCAGCGCTTTCATGCCCTCGCCGACCAGCTTGTCCATCGCCTCCTGCAGCGCCGCCGCGGTCGGCTCGTTGAACTGCGTGATGCGCAGGTACGCGATGCCGTCCTCGATAAGGTGCGCGTCCTTGACGCTGACGACCTTGATCTCCGCGCGCTCGACTTCGATCACCTTCACGTCCTGCGTCTTCGGGCGCAGGATCTTGATCGCGACCCTGGTGCCTGGCTCGCCGCGCAGTTTCTTGACGGCATCCGGAAGGGAAAGGCCCTCGGTGGATTTGCCGTCGATCTCGATGATCTTGTCGCCCGCGAGGAGGCCCGCGCGGAACCCCGGCGTGTCCTCCATCGGCGCGATGATCGTCAGCACGGAATCCTTGATGCTGATCACGATGCCGAGCCCGCCGAACTGACCGGCCGTGTCATCTTTCATGTCCTCGTACGTCTCGGCGTCCATAAACTGGCTGTGGGGGTCGAGCGACTGGAGCATGCCGCGCAGCGCGCTGTAGATCAGGTTTTCGTAGGTCGTCTTGTCCTGGTCCACGTAGTGTTCGCGGACCTGCTCCACAACCCGGGTGAACAGGGAGATCTTCTCGTACGCATCGTCGCGGTCTTTCCCGGCGATTTCCTGCGAGTAAAGGCGTGCCCCTATCATGAGGTTACCGGTGAGCAGGGTCGCCAGGATAAACCAGCCGAGGCGTCTGCCGAGTAGTTTGATCGACATCAAAAAGTCTCCGTTGAAACCGCGACGCGCGGCTCGCGACGCAACATGCTTTACGTACCATATCCCGTGCCGCTTTGTTTATGCAAATGGTTTACCCATGGGAGACACGTTTCAACCTGATACACCACCCATTGCACTTGGGGCTTCGTATCGGGTATAGAATAGCGAACATGGCGGACAACATCACATCGACCGGCGCTTCGTCCGGCGCGACGGGCATGACGCCGGGGAATGTTTACCACAAGGAAAAACGGCCCCCGCGCGTGCAACGCACGAATAAACCGCGGCTGGAGTCAGGCATCTTCACCCCGGCCCCGCGCAAACAGGAACGAGACAATCCTTACCGCCAGGCGTTGCTGATCAGCCTGCGCCGGTTCGTCATCGCCGCCGGCATCATGGTCGTGTTCCTCCTTGTTGTGATCAAGGGGCTTGAGACCATGGACCAGCGGTACGACCGGAAGTTCGTTCCCAAGCTGGATGAGAAGGTCGCGTCCGAGAAGGATGTCCTCCCCGCCCATGCCCCAAGCCAGGCCGAAACGGCTGTCGCCAAATCCGAACAGAAGACCGTCAAGCACGCCGCCGAGCCGGACAACGACGCCATGCGCAAGGCGGCCTTCCTGGCCCGGCGCGGAAAAGACCTCGAAGCGGCCGGTTCGTTCGATGAGGCGATCGCGCGATACCACGAATCGCTCGACACGTGGCCCTACCAACCGCAGGTCTGGGCACAGCTCGGCCGTCTCCACCTCCGCACCGGAGACTACCTCAAGGCGCAGTCCGCGCTGGAACGCGCCGCCCTCGACAACCCCACCGCGCCCCAGGTCCTCAACGACCTCGGCGTCGCCTACCTCCAGCGGGGCAATGTCGACGAGGCGATCAAGAGATTCGGGGCCTATGTGGAGTACGATCCCTCGTTCGCGCCGTCCTATTTCAACCTCTCGCTGTGCTACCTTGCCAAGAGGAACCTCTCGAAAGCGCGCGAGGCCATCGCCAGGTATCTCGAGCTCAAGCCGGAGGATCCCCGGGCCCTCCGCCAGGCCGCGTTCATCGATGCGTCGACGAATGACCTGACGACCGCCATGGGCGAAATCGAAAAGGCCATAGCCCTGTCACCGGACTGGGCCCTGCTTTACCTCGATGCCGCCGCGACATCCGCGCTGATGGGCAGGACCAACGAGACGCTCACCTACCTGGCCCAGGCGGAAAGCAAAACCGCGCCCGGCATTATTCACCGTTTTTTCCAGGAACCCGCGTTCGACGGCATTCGCGCGTCGGGAGCCGGCATGGACTTTGAAAAAGCCATCCTGGCCAGGGCCCGCACCGCCTCATCTTCGACAGATACCGTCGACACCGCACAGGCCCAATCTGAGCCTATCTCGTCGGTATCCGCCACGCCGTAGTGGCGGACAAGACGGGGAGCGCACACGCGCGCCCTGCCATAGCCTCTTGGCGAAGGCAGGTCCCGCGTGCTCCGTTCGGCGGCCCGCCGAACGGCCTTTTTCTGGTCACCGTGTGCCATCGGCGGGACGCCGATGGCGGCACGCGGGACGCATGCGCGCCCCCTGCCAATACTGAAACGAACTTGCATCTCAGGACCCTGAAATCACGTTGACCTGGGATCACTCCGGCAGCGTGATCGTCGTCTCATCCCCATACGCCAGGGAAACGATCTGTCGTGAGGCGATCCCAGGCCGGAGCGGTGCGGATCCGACCGGGTGCACGATGGTCTCAGCCGCGAGGCCTCGTATCCACGCGTCGGTACACGCATCGGACGTTCCAAGCGCCAGCACATCGGGCACCACGTCGACCGGCCGACCGGACAACTCCCGGCTCGGTCGCTCGGCACACGAGTCCATATAGAGGATTGAACACGGCCCGCGCGCGATGCGCAGCACCATGCCCGCTTCCTCGGCGTTGGCGTAGCCGGCCCCGCGCGCGGGATGCAGGACCTCCCACTCCGCACCGCCCGCCAGTGCGCCGCGGTCTCCGAAAGCCAGGCGTCTCACAACAATTCCTTTCGCCACGGCGAGGCGCAGGATTTCACGGAAGACCGGGGAACGGCCTTCATACGGCACGGTCCAGATTTCGCCCACCGGGATCTGGTCGACGATCCGGATCGCACCGCCCGCGACGTTGGCACGCGGCGATGTGATCACCAGCGCCTGGAGCCGGTCCACGCCCCGGGCGCGCAACCACTTCAGGATCTTGCGGCCCGACCATGCCGGCCCCGTATTGACCAGGACATCTCCGCCGCCCGGCACATTCACCAGCGCCACAACCGCGCCCGCGCTTCCGATCATCTCCACGTCAACGTCCGTGTCGAAGGCGTACATGCCCGCCACGACCACCGCGGCCGCCGTGCCCACCGCCAGCCCGGCGCGGCGCAGCCGCCGGTTCCCCAGCACGACCGCCGCCACGATCACGTACCAGGCCGCCACCCACACCCACCAAGGCGATTTCACGAAGACATATCCGCCCGGCCACGTGTTGCAGGCATCGACGATGGCGAGCAGCACGGACGTGAATACACGGTTCGCGTGGTTGAAGATCTCCGCCAGCAAGACGGAGCACGCCCCAAGGCTGAGCGATAGACAACCCGTCAGCAGGATGACAAACGAAAGCGGGATGACGACCAGGTTCGCCGCCAGGCTCACGAATGAGACGTTGTTGAAAAACGCCGCCGTCATCGGCGTGCTGATGAGCCAGGCCGCAACAGACGCGGCGACCAACGACCATAGCTCCATCAAGCCGGCACGCCCCAGACGGGCCATCCGTCCTCCCGGCTGCACACTCCAAGGGTCGACCCGAATACGGCTTCGCACGGGTTCCGCCAGCGGGTCGTACAGGAGCATGAGCCCGCCCACGATGCCGAATGAGAGGAGAAAACCGGCATCGATGAGTTGCGTCGGCGAGGCCGCGAGGACCAGGATCGCCGCGAACGCCAGCGCGGACGGGCCATCCTGCCGGCGGCGGAAGAACGGTGCGAGCCAGAAGACGAGCGCCATGATGCACGCGCGGACCGCGCTGGACGACATGCCGGTGCCGAGCGTGTAGGCCGTCAGCACCGGCGCGATGAACAGGATCCAGTACGGCCGCGGAAGGCCGAGCGCCTTTACGCAGGCGACGAGGATGATGACAAACACGCCGACGTGGCTTCCGGAAATGGCCACGATGTGCAACGTCCCTGTCTGCGTGAACGCGCGGTACAGATCGTCGGGCATGTCCTCGCGGTAGCCGAGCAACAGCGCGCGGAGCAGGCCGACTTCGCGCCCGTATGAGGCAATGCCCTGTTCGAGGATTCTTCCGCATGCGGCCCGCGCGCGCAGGCACATCGCCACCAACGCGTTTCCCTGCCCGGACCCGAGCCGCCGCGCGGCGGCGGGATCGGCATAGAGGCGGACGGTGCGGGCCGGCCCCGCTCCAGGATCAGCGCGGAGCAATCCGGCTATCTGCCAGCGCTCGCCGTACGCGACCGGCGCGTCGCCCGCCGCAGCCTTCCAGTAGACCCGGACCTTGCCCCGCGCGCGCTGCCAGTCCACCTTTCGCCGGAGCCCTTCCGCGCTCAACGAAACGACCCACGTCGACACACCCTCGTCGGCCTCGCCGATGCGGCCCGGATCGTCGGCCACAACCCCGATCACCGTCCCGTATTCACGGTCGCGCACCAGCGTGTTGGCAACACAACGCCCGGACGGATTGCGTACCGCGAGGCCGGCAAGCAGCGATCCCGCGATGGCGGCAGCGAGGAAAACACCCGCCACGGTGCGTTCCGAGAAGACGGCCAACGCGCAAAGCAGGACGGCGATTGCGGCGCAGGATACGAAGGGGACGGCGAAGTGAAGACCGGCTCCGATGCCCGCCGCGAGGCAGAGGGCTAATCCGACGATAGGCCTGCGCAAGGCCACGCGCGGACTAGAGGCCATCCCAAAACCTCTCATGCCTTTGGTGCAACGGCTTAGGTTGACGCGCATGGCCGACGGCAAAGACACGAAAACATCCCCGACCAACGGTCATGACTGTTTTGGGATGGCCTCTATACCGGCACGGCGAAGGGCGCGTTCCATTGGAAATTCAGCGGGCGGTGCGGGCCGGCGACGACGGCGGTTTCGAGCGCGCGGCGGACGTAGATCTTGGCGAGGGAAACAGCTTCGCTGAGCAGTTTGCCCTGGGCGAGGTAGGCCGCGAGCGCCGCGGAAAACGCGCAACCCGCCCCGTGGGTCTGCATCGCAGGCACGCGCGGACCGGAGAACACGAACTCTTCGCCTTCGTCGTACAGGATATCGTACACCTCGTCGCCTTCCAGATGCCCGCCTTTGACAACGCAGGCAACGTCGAACTTGTCGCCGATCTCCTGCGCGGCCGCGCGGAGTTCGTCCATCGAAGCAATCGCGTGGCCGCAGAGGATTTCAGCCTCGTGCAGGTTGGGTGTCACGACGCGCGCGTGCTGCAGGAGGTCCGAGCACAGCACCGCGATCGCGTCGTCCTTGAGCAGCTTTTCGCCGAACGCGGACACCATCACCGGATCGACCACCAGCACGGAGATGCCTTCGCGGATATCCTCGGCGGCGACCGCGCGGATGACGTCGGCCGAGTACAACATGCCGGTCTTGGCCACGGAAATGGGGAAGGCCTCGCACACGGCGCGGATCTGCTGCGCCACGAATTTCGCATCGACCGCATGGACCGCCAGCACGCCCTTGGGGCTCTGCGCCGTCAGGCAGGTGATCGCGGACGCTCCAAAGACGCCCAGTGCGGAAAAGGTCTTGAGGTCGGCCTGGATCCCGGCGCCGCCCCCGCTGTCCGAACCCGCGATTGTGAGCACGACGGGACATTCACTCGGCAACACCACGCTGTTCGCATTGTTCATGGAGAACGACCGTAGTACATCGATGGGCAACCCGCACGACATTTTTCACTCTTGCTGCCCACCACCCCATGCTGCACCATGCCGCCACGCTCGGTAGTGGTTCAGCCGCGGCGGGCCGACCCATGCGAGAAGTAAGTTCAGAAAGCCCCACTACCCCGCAGTCGATCATGGTGATGAACCGCCTGCCCCCAAGACAAGCGACCTGTCCAACTTCGAGACCCGCGGCACAAGGCCGCGGGGGTCTTGCAGCCTTTGCGCTCATTCTCCTTTGTGTTGCGGCACCCGTCGCACAGGCCCAGACCAACGCGCTGCCCGCACGGAAACTGAGCCTCGCCGAGGCGATGGACCTCGCGAGCACGGCCAACCTGGACGTCCAGCTCTCAGAGGAGAAAATCCGCGAGGCGGGCGGTCGCGTCACATCCCACCGCGCCGACCTGCTGCCCGAGCTGAAGGCGACCGCATCCCAAACGCGGCAGGACCGCAGCACGGCCGCGTTCGGCCTCCCCGAGAGCGGCGAGATCTTCGTGGACCCCATCCGGACGGACATCTCCTATCCCGGGACACCCGGCAGCAGCGTGGACCGGTACGACCTGCCGAACAACGCGGTGGCCACGCAGGAAAATCCGACGGATATCAACTTCGACTTTTCCGACACGACCGGCCCGTACAATTTCTTCAACGCAAAACTCATGCTCGACGTGCCCTTGATCGACGTCTCGACCTACCGCACCTTCGAATCGTCGAAGTCGGAAGAAAAAAAGGCGCGGCTGGATTCGTCGGCGGCCCGCGAGGCGGTCATGGCCGAGGTGGCCGGGCTCTACCAGTCCGCGCTGTTCAGCGGCGAGGCGATCACGGTGCTGAAGAAGAAAGTGGAGTTGCACGAGCAGCGCGTGACCTTGAGCGAAGACCTCCGCCTGTCCGGCGTGGCGACGGATCTCGACGTGAAGAAGGAGAAGGTGCAGCTGGCCCAGGTCCGCAACGAACTGCTCCAGGCGCAACTGCAGCAGGAGCAGGCCGTGCGCGAACTGACGCGCTCGCTCGACCTCGATCCCGCCGAAGAGATCGAATTCACGGACCGGCTGGACTTCAGGCCCCTGCCCGCGCCGGACGTCGCCGCCGCGACAGACCTCTCGTTCAAGCGGCGCCCCGATTACCTGTCCCAGAGGCAGAAGGTAAAGACCGCAAAGATGCAGAAGGACTCCGCGCGCGCGGAGTACTACCCCACCCTGAAGGCCATGGGGAACTATGGCGAGCAGGGGCTCACGCCGGACGACACCGTGGAGGCGTGGTTCATCGGCGCGTACGCGCAGATTTCCGTATTCGATTCGTTCAGGCGCAGCGGCACGATCGTCCAGCAGGACAGCCAGCTGAAGCAGCAGGAAAATCGGACGAAGGACATGGAAAACCAGATATGGAACGAGCTGCGCCAGGTGGCCGACGAATTGACGTACAACGAACAGGCCGTGCTGGTCGCCGACGAGAACGTGATCCTCGCCAACGACGAGTTGACCGAGCAGGAGGATAACAAGGCCGCAGGGACCGCCACCGACCTCGACGTGGTGTCAGCGGAGGTCAACCTGGCCGACGCGAAGTTCCTTCGCGTGCAGTCGGTCTACGGGTACAGCCTGTCGGCGGTGAAATGGTACAAGACCATCGGAGACGTTCGAGAGGTCCTGACCGAGCGGCCCGAGCACGCGCTATGGAATCCAGCTCCAGACACGGACGCGGAAAAAGCGAACGACGGGGCTGAGCAGAGCCCACCCTAGCGGTTTGTTCGGCGCATCGATCTTCGCGAAGCCCGTCATCTCCGTCCGCAGCAACCCGTCGCTGTTGTCCAGTTCCGCAAGCACGAGGACAACGTTGTCGCCCGGCATATTCAGGCTGCGCATGGCACCCTTTTCCTGCTCGATCGCATCCTGCTTGAGGATGTCCTCGGTCTTCTCCATGACCGTCGAGTTGATCGCCGTCACACGACCCTTCAGAATGCGCGCCGAATAGGCCCACGGCTTCGCGCGCACGTTGGCATCCAGCCTCACGTCGCTTGCGTACTGCTCGGGCATCGCGATGCGCACCGTGACTTTGCGGCTGTCCTCAACGATCGCGATGACGTCACCCGGAGTCACGAGCTGGCCGACCTTGCCCTGCAAGTAGACGGTGGTGACCCGTCCTTCCATCGGGCTGGTGATCGTTGTGCGCTCGAGGTTGCCCTCGAGATGGTTCACGGCTGATTGCAATCCGGCGACGACGTCCTTCTGCCCTGCTATCTCCTCGGCCCGCGAGCCGGAGTTTACGAGGTCGAGATCGCGGCGGGCCAGTTCGAGGTTCTCCCGGTCCATATCCCGCTGCCTCAGGGCATTCTCGTAATCCTGGTCGGAAACGTGATTTTTCTCGTGCAATTCATTGACGCGGCGGTACGTGTTTTCGCTGTGCGCATACGCCGTTTCGGCGACCGTCACCACCTGCTCGGCCTTTGCGACCTGCTCGGGTTTGGGGCCGGCCTCGAGCATCTTCAAATCCTGCTGCGCCTTGTCGAGCGCGGACCGGGCCTGGTCGAGGTCGTGCTGGATGACACGCGGATCGAGCTGCGCGACCACCTCGCCAGCCTTGATCCACTGCCCCTCCTTGGCCGCGACAGACGCGATCTGGGCCTGGACCTCCGCCCTTACTTCGCGCTTCGCATCCGCCTGCACGCGAAACTCGCCCGCTATTTCCACCGGGTACGGAATGACAAAAAGGACGATCAACACCACCGCGACAATGCCCCAGACCAGCCAGGACCTGGACGAGGAATCTTTGGGAAGGATATCGCTCACGTTGCCGGGGACGGACGAACTCATGATCAGTTTCCTTATATCGTCTTCAAATCGCAACGCGACGAGCGCAACGAAAACGATGCCGCCCAGCCCCTCGAGCCATTCGGTCAGCAGGTAGCCGACCAGCCAGAACAGCAGGATGTTTATAACGACTGCATACGCGTCTGCCAACATTCCATACGAAAAGAACAGGCTGCGGTCGCGCCGGGATAGCGGCTCGGGTTGCGGATTGCGAAAAAGCCACGCGCGGAATAGCCGGACGGCCCGCGCGCGGAAGTCCGGCTGCTCCAGAGCGATCGACAGCAACAGGCTGCCGTCCAGCTTGCCGAGCGGACACGCGTTGATCAGGAAACTGATCGCGGCGCCGAGCGCAACGCTGAACGCAAAATCGCGCACGGGATTCGAATGCGTAAGCATCTCCATGACCAGCGTCGCGACGGCCATGATCGCCAGCTGGAACAGGAGCCCGGAAGCAGCCACATGAAGACGGTGCTTCTTTTCCTCGATGCGCGCGACCGCGGTGAGGTCCGACGCGCACCGCGGGATGAACCGCATGTACCACATGTACCGGATCTCGGGCACGCGATAGCCGTAGTGCCGGCAGGCAACGCCCTTCGCGATTTCGCCCAGGAACGGCATGACGATCAGCACCACCAGCACGCGAACGGCGAGTTGCAGGGACGGAGCGTTGTTCTGCCCCGCCATCGTGATGCTGTTGAACAGGTTCTCGATCTGGAACCAGATTTCGTTCCAGTTGAAGCACAGGATCACGAGCTGAAAGAGCACCATCAGCCCCAGCCCCACGAGCGCGGGCCACGACCAGCACCAGCCGAACCAGTTCTCGAGCCGCGCAATGACGCGGTCCCCCGCGAGCGGCAACGGCCTCATCTTCGGCCACAGGTTGTCCGCCGGCGTGGCCTCGACGCCCGCCAGGAACCCGTTGTCCGCGAGCTGGCTGATGAACGCCTGGAGGTGCTCAGGCCGGAGGAGCAGCCCGTACCGATCCATGAAGCGGGTCTGCACCGCGGCGAGCGGCGTGGCGCCGTCCATTTGCCGGCAGAGGAAAACCTCCTTGTCGGTCATCTCGATGACCTGCCCGGACCCGGGATCGCGCAGCACGTGCCGGTTCGGCTTGCCCGGCGACGCCTGGGCGATGATTTCCACGTCAGGTCGGAACCGCGGATATGAGGCGAGAGAACTCATAAGAAAGAGACCACGAATGGACACGAATCAGGAGAAATGGACGTTCCCGGAAGCGGTTCAGTTTGAATGTTCATCCTGGTGGACGCCGATCTCCGAGCGGCGTCTGGCCGCGCCCGGAGGTCGCGGCCCACCTTGCATCCCGGACAAAACGAAGCGGGAACGCTCCGAAAATTCGTGTTCATTCGTGGTCAGACCTGCTTCGCTTCCGCCTCGGCCAGGAGCTGCTTGGCCTCGTCCCAGCTCGGATCGATCTCCAGCGCCGCCTTGGCCTGGCGGGCCGCGTCCGCGAACTGGCCGAGTTCCATGTAGGCCTTGCCGAGCCCGAGCTGCGCGCGGGCATTCTTGTTGCGTAGCTTGATCCCGCGGTTGTATTCGAGGATCGCTTCCGCGTGCCGCTTCATCTTCAGGTACACGGACCCGGTGCGCACGAAGTACTCATCGTTGTTGGGATTGAGGCGCGACGCCTCGCGGAAGGCCTTGAGCGCTTCCTCGTCCTGGTTCATGGACAGCAGCAGATCGCCCAGACTGCACTGCGCGTTCGCATTGGTCGGGTCCAGCAACAGCGCATTCTTGAGGCAGTCCAGCGCGCGGTGCGTGTCGCCCTTCATCGCATAAATCTTGCCGAGCTGCCGGTGAGCCGGGGCCAGCTGCGGATTCAGCTCCAGCGCGCGCTCATAGGCGACCCGGGCCCGGTCGTAGTTTTCCTGGATGCCCAGGAAATTGCCAAGCATGATGAACGAGGAGTCATCCTTCGGATCGCACACCGTCGCCTGTTCCGACGCCCTGACGGCATCGTCCACGCGCCCGCGTTCGTAGGCGACAACCGCCTTGAGCAGCCACGACTTTACGTGCTTCGGATCGGAACGCAGCGCGTCATCGGCACGTTCTTCAGCTTCCGCCAACTGCCCGCGCTCGTAGTGGATTTTCCCGAGCAGCGACATCGCGTCCGCGTTGCGTGGGTCCATGCGCAACACGGCCTGGAGTTCCCCGGTCGCCTTGTCGTACTCCCCCGCCTTGTACTGCGTATGAGCGAAGCTGAGCCGCGAGTCGGTCTCACTGCCCAGCTTCTCCATCTTGGGTAACCAGTCGGACATATCCCTACGGCATCGAGTACTTCTTGAAGAAGGACCAGATCAGGTCGGATGCGCGGACGTCCTTGTTGACCTTGCCGACTTTCCATTCGGGCAGCGACGAATTCCCGCCCGGCCAGGCGTGTCCACCGTCATCGAGCGTCCACAGGATGATCTGCGCCCCGTTCTTGCCCGGCCCGTACTCCTTGAATTCCGCCTGGCCGGTGCGACCCTGTTTGACCGGTTTGATGTCGATCCCGTCCTGCGCGAGCCAGAAGTCGATCGACTCCTGCACGCCGGGGCGCGGCACCTTGTCATGCGCCTTGGGCCCAACACCGCCCTTGTACGCCACGTTCGGGTCCTCAAGGCCGTGGAAGTGGATGATCGGCATCGCCCGCGCGGGCTTGCAGTCGGAGCGCGGCACCTGCATCACGCCGCTGACCGGCGCGACCGCGGCGAAGACGTCGGACATCTCGCACGCGACCTTGTAGCACATCATCGCGCCCTGCGAGAAACCGGTCGCATACACGCGTTTTTTGTCGATCGTGTAGTTACCAGAGACATCCTTGATGACGGCGCGCAGAAACCCGATGTCGTCGATGTTGTTGATCGTTGCGTACGTGTCCGACATGCCGATGTTCCACGTCAGGAAACGCTCCTTCATCTTGCCGCTGCCAGCCGGGTACACCACGACGAAGCCGTTCTCGTCGGCCACCTTGTCCATGCCCGAGTCGCGCTGCTGCTGCGCCGGGTTGCCGCCGCCGCCGTGCATGTTGATGACCAGCGGCGTCGGCTTCGCTTTGTCGTAGCTGTACGGGACATGGATGATGTAGAAGCGATCGAGCGCCCCAAACGTGAGGTCAACCTTGGTCGAACCCGACGCGGGCTGGTCGTCGGTTCCGCCCTCCTCCGCCGCCGGCTCCTCCGTGTCCGACCGCCCGAACAGGCGGTCGCCCAGGCGCCCTTGCGCGCAACTGACGGGCCAGATCATGGACATGGTTAACACGAGGCTGCCCCAGACGAACCACGTTGTCGAACGATGCTGCTTCATGATTGTATCTCCTTGAAAAAGTCCCAGATGAGTTCCGATGCCGAAACGTCGTGATTAATAGGCCCCACCATCGATTCAGGCAAGGTTGATCGCCCGCCCGGCCAGGTGTGCCCGCCGTTCTCCAAGGTCCACAGCACGACCGGCGCCCCGCCCGCGTCCGGCTTGAGCCGCCGGCAGACTGCCGCGCCCTTGCGCGTCTCCTCGAACGCGTCCTTCCGGCAGCGATTCCGCGCGAGCCAGAACTGCAACGTCTCGGCGACGCTCGGCCGCCCGATCTTCTCCATCGCATGTTCACCGACCCCGCCGCGGTAATTCACGTTGTGGTCGAGCAGCCCGTGTATGTGCATCAGCGGCACGGGTCGCCCGTCGCGGTGCCCGTCGAATCCGATGCCCTGCACCGCGCTCACCACGGCGATCGCCGCAAACCGCTCCGGTATTTCGCACGCGAGCCGGTAGCACAGGAAACCGCCGTTTGAAAACCCGGCCGCGTACACCCGCTTCGCATCGTAGGGAACAAACCGCGCCACGTCGTCGAGCACGGCCTTCGTGAAACCGACGTCGTCAACGTTGTTGTTCCGCGCGTAGCCGCAGCAGATGCCCGCGTTGTAGGTCAGCATGCGCCGCGGAAACGGGCCCGTGCCGGCCGGGTACACGACGACAAACCCGTTCCGGTCCGCCGTGTCGTCCATGCACGAGTCGTTCCGCTGCTGGTTCGGGTTCCCCCCGCCGCCATGGAAATTCAGCACGAGCGGCGCGGGCTTCGCCTTTTCATAGCCCGCCGGCACGTGCACCGAGTACCAGCGCGCGCGGCCTTCGAATTCGAGTTCCTGCTCGTAGTCGCCCGGCGCAAGTTCCGCCGCGGCCCCGAGGCTCGGCGCGGTATTCATCGCTGCTCTGAATCTGTTAAATATCATGACTCGTTAACCTTCGACCGGACGGCTCGGCGAGCCGTCCCTACCCTTCCGAAAGGTAGGGCGTGCTCGCCGAGCGCGCCACTGGTCACCACCTATTTTCTCGCCTGCACGATCACGTAATGAAGCAACGGCTCGAAGTCACCGTACACTAGCGACTTCACATCCTGCACGATCTTGTCGTCCAGCTCATAATCCAGCGCCTTGTCCCAGACAAAGAGCGTAAGCTGCTGCCGGAACCTGTTCCAGCAATCCTCCGTCGCATCCGACACGTGGATGTCTGTGAGCCCCCAATCGTTCAGCAGCTTCTTGAGCTCGTCACACGTCGTAACCTTCCACGGGCACTTCGGATTCACGGAAAGGGCCGCGGCCATCCCGAAGAACCCGCCCGGCTTCAACGCCGCCACAGCCCGCGTAATCCACTCCGTAGCCTTCGCATGCGTGCTCAACGTCTCGATATTCAACGCGACGTCGAACGACCCGGCGTCCAGCTTGGTAGTCGCAGCATCGAGCGCCACGGTTACGACATTCTGCGCGCCGAAGCGCTCCGCAAGCCGCTCGCGCTCCGCGGCGGTCGACGGCCCGATGTGAAGGACACTCCCGCCCGCGCTGTGCAGCGGCGCGAGGACTTCGTTGATCAGGTCGCGACATGCGTCCTTTGCGGACTTCACGTTGATGCGCCAGCACCCGCAAGAGCGAAGCCCACCGTGCCCGTAGAACTCATCGACGATGGCGTCGACGAAGGCGGCGCGCTCCTGCTTGTCGGTCAACCCGGACCGCGAATCGAGAATCACTGCGTCGGGGACCGCCTTGCCATCCTCGGCCGGCTGCGACGCGGGCGGCGTGTCTGAGCCGAGCCACACTTCAAGCCCGCCCCGCGGATTGGGCTCGTAGCTCCAGCCGCCGGACCGCTCGACGGCAACGTCGGGCCCGAACGGATTGGCCGCGCCGACGAAAAGCCCGTGCGGTGTCGAAACCAGCGTGCGCACGCCCCAGTTGAAAATATTCCCGAAGCCGTTCCGCGTCACTGGCACCCAGAACACGCCGTCGCGCGACCGCCATAGATCGAAGCCCCCGACTTTTTCCATGACCTGCCGCGTGCGCTCACCGTCCGCCATGTCGCGGCGATCGCCCGGCCATTTTTCGCGCGGGATGAACGGAATGAGTCCGCTCCATGCAAACGTACCGGCGTAGAGCCACCCGTCGTGGACGCACAGCCGCCATAGATAGGTGTTGAATCCCTTGTCGAACCCGGGCCCCAAACCGCTCAGCGGCATCTTGAATCCGTCGGGCGTCATGCGCCCCTCGCCCATGATGAGCTCCCACGTGTCGTCGGGATGGATGCGCATCAGCTCGACCGGCGCGGGTCCGATGCCGTGCTTGCGGTCGTAGCCGCCGTTCACGATGCAGGAGCCGAGGTACAGCGCCCCGTTGAACGCGCAGAGGCTGCCGAGCGTTTCATTGAACGAACCGCGCCACGCGCCGCGATCGAGCACCTTGGTCCATTGATACGGCGGATTGCCCTCGCATCGGCTCTTCCAGAGCTGGAAACCCTCCGGGTTCAGCGTCGCGACATAGACGTGGCCTTTCCACGAGACCATTTCGAAGATCGACTCGTTCCGGTTGTCGCCGAAATTTGTCTCGTTCACCTGGCGCCACGGCTTCGACACGGGATCGTCGCTCTCGAACACGACCGCAACGCCGGCGGAGTTCGGCGAGCCGACTTTGCCGCTCGGCGCGGTGTAGATCTTTCCATGAAGCTCAACGAGCGGGCGGAAGGATGAGAAATCCTGCACGAGTTCCTTCCCGAACGGCACGCGCTCGAAGTGCTCGCCGTCCGGCGTACGGATCAGCATGGGTCCGGGCCCTTTGACCGGAGACCACGTGAGAAGGTACAGCTGCGGCGAGGCCTCGCCGGGGCGCTGCCAGACCATCATGTTGCGGACACCCTGGAAGGTCGGTATGGGTTTGCCGTCGGCGATTGGATTCAGATCCGAGGTGAGCACGTTCGTCCACGTACCCCCCGTCGGATTGTAGCGCCAGATCTGGCTTCGGAAATCGAACTCGTCGTACGGATTGCCCTTCGCCGTGCGGATCGGAAACACGTCCCACTTCTGGAGATCCTCCGAGCGCTTCTGGAGCAGGACCAGCACGTGCCGCGTCGTGCCGACGTAGAGGCAGTCCTTGAACCAAGCCATGGCGTGCGGGTACGAGTTCCCGCCGTCGCCGAACCCGCCCTCCGCGATGCGGCGGAACTGGCCGGGGTGGAGGCCGGGCGATGTGGTGCTTAATGGCGTGTTCACCGTACTCCGCTCATAGTCGTAATCGTAATCCTAATCGTAATCGTAATCGAATTTCCGAATCCGGCTCCGAATCCAAATCCGATTAAGAATCCGATTACGATTAGGATTACGATTAAGATTACTAGGAAGATACAGAAAATGTTTCAGGTGTCAGCATTCGCCGCGCCCCTGGCGAGCCCTGGGAGGGTCTTCCGGGGTCGGACCTCGCCAAGTCGTTCGCTATCAGGTGGTAAAGATCAATTGAATGGGCGAAAACGGGCATATGGCTCGATTTCTTGGGGTGAAAAGCGAGCTGTATGGAAAGCGATGGGTATTTGGCTATAGTGGCTGTAAGGTTGCAACGTGCCACGCGCGAATCGTCATATCCAACCCGGAAACACCTACCATGTCACGCATCGGTGCCATGACCGGGCTTTTCTTCTGCGGTTCGCGAGAGACCGTCAGGCATATCGGGCCTGGTTGCGCGATGGCTTGGCACATTGGAGCGTGAATCTGCTGACGTACTGCATCACGAGCAACCACGTGCACCTGCTGCTGAAGGCTTCCACACCGCATGAACTTGCCCGCTTCATGCAGCGGGTCGCAGGCGGAATGGCACAGGCCTACAATCAGCGGAAGCGCAGGTCCGGGGCATTCTGGTCGGACCGCTACCATGCCGCCATGATCGAAGACGGAGAACACCTCTGGCGGTGCATGCAGTACATCGACCTGAACATGGTCCGTGCCGGCCAGGTGGCCCACCCGTCGGACTGGGAATGGACGGGCTGGGGCGAACTGATGGGGGAACGGCGAAGGAACAAGATCCTGAGCATGGACACGGTGCTGTACGCACTTGATGTGGCCACGGAGACTGCATTCCGGAAACTGCACGCGGAGCGCATCGCCGATGCCTTGGCGCGCAGGTCGTTTGATCGCGAGCCGTGGTGGACGGAATCTGTCGCGGTGGGGAGCGCCGAGTTCACCGGAAGAATTGAGCAGGAATTGACTGTCGACTACACCCGGCGGCGCCTGG
>JAZDKY010000144.1:0-35987 GCA_043802525.1 bacterium | reverse complement strand
CGGAAGGCCGGTCGGGAAAACCGCCCAACGGCCCCGCAGATGGATAGGCGCGGCGGCGGCATCGCGTTTCTGCTCTTCCTTGAGCCTCGTCTCGGCGCTGCCCGCGCCTGCGGCCTATTCCGGGTCGTGCGGGTTGGCACGATAGGCCGCAAGGTGCTGTTCTGCCGCGGCGACGTGCTGCTCCGAGACGACCCATATTTCCCACTGGCCATCCCTGCCGGGGTCGACCTGGTTCTCGATCCCCCGCACGTACAGGTAGTCACCGAACGTGCGCGCATCGAGTTCGTTGTCGAGCTGTCCGATTTTGAGCATCGTCAGGAAAGGGACCCAAGTGACACAAGGGACGTAAGGGACAACACGAATCTAGTTCCCGAGCTGAGCCTGCACAATCTGGTTCACGAGTTTTCCGTCCGCGCGGCCTTTGACCTGGGGCATGAGCGCCTGCATGACCTTGCCCAGGTCCTTCTTCCCCGCCGCGCCGGTATCCGCGATGGCGTTCTTCACCAACGCTTCGATCTCGGCCTGGCCGAGCTGCGCGGGCTGGTACTTCTTGTAGATCTCGATTTCCTGCTGTTCCTTCGCGGCGAGGTCGTCGCGCCCGCCGGCGCGGAACTGCTCGATCGAATCCTGACGCTGCTTGATGGCCTTTGCAACGACCGTCGCGACATCGGCGTCGGTCGCCTCGCGACCGACGTTGACCGTCGCGTCCTTGACCTGGGCGTGCAGGGTGCGGAGCGCGACCAGCCTGTCGTTCTCGCGACTCTTCATCGCGGTTTTGATGTCGGCCAGCAAGTCATCGAGCAGTTTGGAACTCATAGGTAGCCTCCGGAGTCGTGGAGTAATGGAGTATTGGAGTGGCGGGCAGGATTCAAGCCCAACACTCCAACACTCCGCGACTAAATCTCCACGGTGAAGACGGATCCGCGCTGCTTGTTCGGCTGCACGAAGATGCGGCCATGGTGGGCTTCGACGACCATCTTGCAGAAGGCGAGGCCGAGGCCGACCTGCGTGACATGATTCTTCTTCATTTCGACGATGCCGAAACGGTCAAAAACGGCCTCGCGATACTTTTCCTCGATGCCGGGTCCCTCGTCGGCCACCTCGATACGCACATGGCGCCTCTCCGGGTCCGCAGGTTCCGCGCCGGCAAGGTACTCCGCGCGGACGGTGATGGTGCTGTTTGGCGGGGAGAATTTCATGGCGTTGGTGACGAGGTTGTCGAAGACACGCTGGAGCAGGTTGGCATCGGCCGGGATCGGCCCGAAATCGGACGGCAGGTCGAGGACAAGTTTCACGCGGTAGGATTGCGCGATGAGGCTGCTGCGCTCCTTGAGCTGCCCGAGCAGTTCGCCGAGGTTCACCTCTGTGCGGTTCAACACGAGTTTCCCGTCTTCCATCTTGGCAGAGATAAGCAGGTCGTTGATGAACGAGTTGAGCCGCTGAGCTTCGGTGCTCATCTGCTCGACGAGTTCCCGCTCGTCGGCGGGCCTATCCTCGCTGCCGCGGAGGAGCTGGCAACCCAGTTCGATGACCGTGAGGTGGTTGCGCATGTCGTGCACAATCATGCGCGAGAGGTCTTCGCGCATGCGCAGGGCGTGTCGCAGCTCGTCGTACCTGCGCGAGAGTTCCCCGCGCAGTTCGTAATTGCGTTGTATCGCGTCGCGCTGACGGTAGGCAAGCTCGACGACGAGGGTCAGGAGCAGCGCGAGGAGGAGGCCGATCAGCGCGATCACCATGCTCGTCGTGGTGAGCTTCGTGAGGATCGTCCGGTCCGTGATATCCACGCCCACGATGGCCACGGTCCGGCCCTCGGCGTTCTTGATCGGCGCGTAACCGGAGAGGAGGTCCGGGTACGGAGGGTCGGAGGAAATCTCGTCGTCCACGGCCGGCCGGTCCCACGCCTCGATCATGCGCGGAAAGTTGGAGGCGTCGTACGGCTTGCCCACCGGCTCGGACACCTCATCCTTGTCGATCACGCCGTTCGCGTTCCGGTCGCGGGCGGGCTCGTCGACGAGGTACTCAAGGTCCCGCGGCGTCGCGCCCAACCGCGTGGCCCTGCGCATGGTGTAAATGTAACGTACGTCGGGATTCGAGACCGAAACCTTGACGAGGATGCCCTGGACGCGACGGTACGCCTCCCCTTCCATGTCGGCGGGCCGCCAGATGCCTTCCACATCGTCCGACTGGATCGCGGCGGCTGTCGCCACGGCCACGCCCCTGGCATGGAGCCGGATCTCCTCGATCATCGAATGGTAGAAGGACTTGAAAAGCACGCCGAACGAGCCGATGACCAACAGCCAGACGAGGCCAAAGCCGACCCATCGTCGTTTGCTGATGTCCTCGAAGAGGAATAGCGGAGCATGCTTCATGGCGTTCTGAGCCAACGTCGACAACGTATCTGGATTGAGGACGGCTGTCGAGGGCAACCGGAGGCGACGGACACGCTGTAACTCGTTGCGATTGAGCCATTGACCGCATCCGCGCGATGGGTTATTTCGGTTATGAAGTCTCAAGCAGCCAGCGCTTCAGCCAAGGAGTGAAAGCGTGAAATCAACCTCCGCTCGCCGGGTTCCTGCCGTTGTCCTTCTCGTCGCCGCGTGTCTGGTCCTTGCCGCCATGCCGTTGCGTGTCGCGGCCGCGGAAGCGGACCGCGCTGAAATCAAGGCCGCGTTCGATGGCGGCATGGCTGCATGCGCGCAGGGCGACTATGCGAAGGCCGCAGCGGAATTCGAGCGCGTGCTGGCGCTCGACCCGATGCACCACCGCGCGCGGCTGGAGCTCGGTCGCACCTACTATGCGCAGGGCCGGCTCGACGAGGCACAAAGGGAGTTCGAAACCGTCCTCAGCTACAATCCGCCGGAAACCGTCCAGAAGAACATCCACATCTTCCTCGACCGCATCGAGCGCGAGGGCAAGCGCTTCAACGTTTCGCTGCGCCTGTCCGCAGGCGTGCTGTACGACGACAACGTCAACATCGGGCCCTCGTCCGACCTGATCAACATCCGGCCGACGAGTTTCGGCGGCGCGACGCTCGACGCGCTGACCGTCTCGCCCGATTCGCAGCCGCAGGACAGCTGGGGCGAATTCGTCGAGGGCGCCGTGTACATGCAGTACGACGCGGGCGCGAAGGGCGACTGGCTCCTCGTGAGCGGCGCAGACTATTACGAAACGTGGCTCGACGACCACACCGACCGCGAGGTCCTGTACGCCGACGTTTACGCCGGGCCTACGCGGGTACGGAAGGACAACGTGCTCAATCTCCCCGTCCGGTTTGCGCACATCGACCAAGGCAGCGACTCGCTCGTCGACATCCTCGGCGTGGCGCCGGCGTACGTCGTCGCCGTCCGCGACGACCTCATCAGCTCCTCGGGACTGACGGCGGAGCAGCGGAACTACACCGACTTCGACGAGCGCGACTCCGTCTACACGGAACTGCGGGAACAGGTCACCCGCCTCTACGACAACAAGAACAAGTCCGTCGCGGCCACGATCGGCGTGTTCTACGAGGACGCCGACAGCGACGTGAACTCGAACGTCGGCCTGCTGGCGGCGCTGGCGGGGTCCCTCGACCTGCCGTGGAAGTCCCGCCTCGACGTCAGGGGCGGCTATCGCGGGTCGTGGTATGACGATCCGGACCCCATCGCCCCCGAGGACCGCGAGGATCACGAACTGCAAGGACTTGTCCAACTGTCCAGACAGATCAGCAAGGACTGGGGCATCGGACTGCTCTACCAGTTCACGAACCGCGACTCGACCTTCGACCTTTACGAATACGAGCGCAATTTCGTGAACGTCCACGTCAATTTCACGATGTAGGTAGGGCGCGGCGTCCCTGCCGCGCCGGGGTTTCAGGGAGTGGCGGTGCAGGGACCCGCCTTCGGCCGGAAGCTTCGGCGAGGCAAGCGCACCGCCCTACCGAAGAAAATGGGAGGATGAGAAAGGGATGAGCATGAAGAACCTTTCCGCAGTGCTTCTTGCGTTTTGCCTCTCGGCCCTCCGCGTGTTCGGCGACGACCCGGTCGGAAACATCGAGAACCTGACCGGCTCCGCTTCGGCCCGGAACGCGGCGGGCGAATCCCGCGACCTCGCCAAGGACGCGCCGGTGTTCCTGAACGACCGCATCACGACCGGCCCGGGCTCGAAATTGACGATCCGCTTCGCGGACAACACCACCGTCGGCCAGGGCGAGAACGCCGAGTTGGTGATCAACCGCTACGTTTACGCGCCGGATGACAAGGGCGCCAACGCCGCCGCATTCCGCCTCGTCAAGGGCGTGTTCCGGTTCCTGACCGACCAGATCACGAAATTGAATCCGGAACAGTTCGAGGTCGAGGCGAACTACGGCACGATCGGCATCCGCGGGTGCGAACTCTGCTTCAACCTCGGTGCGGATCGTGACGATGTGTTTATCGTCGCCCTGACCGGCAACGAGAACATCCTCTTCAACCTCAAGGACCATCCGGGCGGCGACAGGCCAACCTCGCTGCTGATCCGCGAGGCCGGTATTGCGGTCGCCATGTCGCGGCTCGAGGGTCTCGCGCAACGCCGTTTCGAGCCGGACGAATTGCGGCTCTTCAACTTCATGGCTCCGCAGATGCCCCCCGCGGGGGGAACCGGAGGGGGCGACACATCCGGAGAAGCTCCGGCGATTCATCATGGCAGCGCGGGCAGATCGCAGGGCCCGGCCGGCGACGGCGCGGAGTGGGGCGGCAGCGCGACGACTCCGCTTTCTGACACGGGCTTCCCGCCGGCGCCATCCGGCGTGATCGATCCGGCCGGCACGACACCCCCGCCAGGCAACAACCAGTCGCAGGTGAACAATGTCACGGACAACACGCAGTTCGATCAGCAAAGCCAGGATGCGCGGCCGGTGCTGGAGAGCACGGATGGAAAGCCCGTGTCCGGCGACGGCAGTGGCAATCCGCCTGCGGATGACGGGAACCCGGCACCGACCCCACCGGATGGCGGTGGTGGCAGCGGCGGCAGAGTGCCGCCGGGCAGTCATATTGTTTCGGTCGGACCCTCGGTCGAAGCCGCGAGCGGCAGCGGGTTGGATTGGTCCTGGGGCATCTGGGCCAGCAGGATCGTCTATGTCGACGC
Organism: bacterium; assembly: GCA_043802525.1. GTDB lineage: Bacteria > Verrucomicrobiota > Kiritimatiellia > CAIVKH01 > CAIVKH01 > JAZDKY01. The sequence continues at coordinate 30,887 of JAZDKY010000144.1, read as the reverse complement.
GGCGGGCGTGCAGCACACGGTCGTCCGCTACACACCCAAGGCCGACAGCCTGAAGCTGGACCCCGCGGATGCGCTGGCGATCGCAACGGGGAATATCCTCTACAACCTGCACGGCGTCGGCGATGCGGGCGCCACCGTGGTACGGGGCGATCGCTCGGCCGTACTGGACGGCACAGCAACGATCGACGTCAACATCGGTCAGGGCATTTCGCCGACGTGGACCGGGGATTTCGGCATGCAGGACACGTCCGGCAACGCCCTGCAATTCCAAGTCAACGGCATCATCGGGACGGGCGGCGACCTGCAGGCGCCGCCGGGGAACCCGGTGAACTACAACCTCAACGCGCTGGGATTCCAATCGACCACGCCGCCCACGAGCAGCCACATCGGCGGAAATCTCGTGGGCCCCGGCACGGGCCCGAATCCGATCAACGGCGCGATAGTGGAGTTCAGTTTCGATCACGGCCCCGGAAATCCGATCGTGCACGGAGTCGGCGGCGCGGATTTACGTTGATTCGGATTTTGAACCACTGAATACACTGAAAGACACTGAACACGAATTCTCCCGTCAGTGAATTCAGTGTGTTCAGTGGATGAATCTGATGAAATCACCGGTCGCGATTGTTGGCGTCAGCCTGACGGTGATCCTGCTTGTCCTCGGTGCGTCGCAGGTGCGGCTCGTCCGGGACCTCGCCTATTCCGTCTACGGAATCCTTCTCCGGCAGAACAGCGAGCCGCTGAAATCGGACCAGGTCGCCGTCATCGACATCGACGAGCCGAGCATCCGCAAATTCGGCCAGTGGCCGTGGCCACGCTTCCTTCTCGCGGAAATGACCGACAAGATCCTCGGCGCGGGCGCGACGGTGCTCGCCTTCGACATGGTCTTCGCCGAGCCGGACCGGACCTCGCCCGCGCGCGTAAAGGCGGACATGGCGGATCACTTCGGATTGAACATCGCGATGGACGGGCTGCCCGGCGACCTCGAGAACTACGACCGGATCTTCGCCCGCGCGCTCGCGCACAGCAACACGATCCTGAGCTGCTTCATGCACGACCGCCCGGGGCGCGGCAACGAAAAGGCGAGCGATGTCGACCCGGGCTATCGCGGCTACTTCTACTACAAGGGCCAGGGCGATTTCCGGAAGTTCCTGCTGAAGGCCTACGGGATGACCCTGTCCATCCCGGCCCTCAGCACCGCGGCGGGCAACAATGGCTTCTTCAACAACTACCAGGACGACGACAATGTCCTGCGTCGTACGCCGCTGGTCTGGGCCTACGGCGCGAACCGGATCTACCCCTCGCTCGCGCTCGAGGCGGCGCGGATGCACCTCGGTGTCGCGCAGGCGGGCATCGAGTACGGCGAGGACGGCATCAAGGGCATCCGACTGGAAGACCGTTTCGTGCCGACGGACGCCCTCGGGCGGCTGATGATCAACTATCGCAGCGTACCGCGTAACAAGGGCATACGCCTCAACACATTCCCCACCTACACCGCAGCCGACCTGCTTGCGGGTCGCGTGCCGGCGGAAAAGCTCGCCGGCAGGGTCGTGCTGGTCGGCACGTCAGCCCCTGGACTCGTGGACCTGCGGGCAACGCCGTTGACGCCGAATTTTGTCGGGGTGGAAGTCCACGCCACGGTCATCGAGAACATCCTGTCCGGCGACTACCTCCATCAGCCCGCGTGGATGTGGCGGTTCGACATGATGGCCACGCTGCTCGCGGGCATAACCGTGACGTGGATCGTCAGCCGCCGCAGGTCGTGGCTTTCCTTCATCCTCACCGGCGCGATGATCGTCGCGGTCGTCGCGGCGAGCGTCATTCTCTTCCGCGTCTGGCACCTCATCTTCATTCCGACCGGCCTGATCAGCGTGATCTTCATCATCTTCCCGGTGCTGAGCACGATCAGCTACTGGAAGAACGAGCAGCACAGCCGCTGGCTGAAGCGGACCTTCGGCGCGATGGTGTCGGACAAAGTCATGTCCTATATCGAGTCCAATCCGAAAGGCGACACGCTGGCGGGCCGCAAGGTGGAAGCGACGATCCTCTTCATCGACATCAAGGGTTTCACGCGGATCTCGGAGGAGCTCGAGCCGGAAAAGCTGACCGACCTGATAAACCTGTACTTCAGCCGGATGGCGGAGATCATCACGCGCCGCGACGGGTTCGTGGACAAGTTCGTCGGCGACATGATCATGGCGGAATGGGGCGTGCCGTATTTCTTCCCCAACCACGCGGAGCAGGCGTGCGAGGCGTCGCTGGAAATCATCGGCGCGCTGAAGGATCTCCAGCCCGCGCTGCACGAGCGCTGTGGGCACGACATCCAGGTCCGCGTCGGCATCAACACCGGCACCGTGACGTGGGGCCAGATGGGTTCGCACGACCGCTACAACTATACGGTGATGGGCGACGCCGTGAACCTGGCCTCGCGGCTCGAGCCGCTGAACAAGGAGTACGGCACGACCATCATCATCAGCGAACATACCCGCGCACAGGCGCCGAAAGACCTCGAACTGCGCCTGCTGGACCGCGTGGTCGTGTACGGCAAAACGCAGGCGGTCGAGGTCTATGAACTGCTCGGCCGCAAAGGCGGCGTTCCGCCGGACAAGCAGCGCGTCGTGACGTTGTATGAGACAGCCATGCGCGCGTCCTGGCAGAAGGACATCGCTGCGGCGCGGATCGCGATCGACGACGCGCTGCGCATCGACCCGAATGACGGGCCCGGTTTGCGCCTGAAAGACAAGCTTTCCAATGCGTCGTAAACACGAGCCCAGCGCCGGTGTACGATGATTAAATTTATCTCTTGGGAAAGGAACAGTCATATGCGTGTTTTGCAAGAGCCTCATAGGAATACGAAATGGATGCTCGGCGCGGTGCTCACTTGTCTATTCGCGTCACAAGCCTTTGCCCTGGAACCTATTGGAAAAGTCGAAAGCCTGACTGGAAGCGCCACAGCACTGAGCTCTGGCGGGGGGAATAGAACCCTCGTCATCACCGCACCGGTCTTCCTGAACGACAAGATCACGACGGCCGCGGACGCCAAGCTCACCCTCCGGTTCATCGACAACACCACCGTCGGCCAGGGCGAGAACGCGGAAATGGTCATCGACACGTACGTGTTCAATCCCGCGGACCGAGGCGCCAATTCCGCCGCGTTCCGCTTGCTCAAGGGCGCGTTCCGGTTCCTGACGGACCAGATCACGAAACTCAATCCCGAGCAGTTCGAGGTCCAGGCCACATACGGAACGATCGGGATCCGCGGTTGCGATCTCGGTTTTGACGTCAGCCAGGCGCGCGATGACGTGTTCGTCGTCGGCCTCACCGGCAATGAAAGCATCCTGTTCAACCTCAATGACGATCCCGGCGGCGGCCGGCCGACCTCCCTGCTGGTCCGCGAGGCCGGCATCGCGGTTACGATGTCGCCGCTGGAAGGTTTCGCGCAGCGCCGGTTCGAGCCGTCGGAACTCGACAACCTGATCAACCTCACATCGACGCAGGTCGAAGAGGTCGACAGCGGTGCGGACTCAGGGGGCGGCACGTCGGCCGACATGGAATCGTTCGACGTGGGTGCCCCATCGGACGGAAATGTTGAACATACCTTCTCCGACGCAGGCATGGCCGGCGCGGGCCCGGCACTCGCCGCCGACCAGGTCGCCACCGTCGTCGCAGACCTTCGCGCCACGGATACGCGCGATGAGGCTACGGACACGCGCGATGAGGGCGGGACCGTGGATGGCAGCCCGGCGGACAGCGGCGACGTCGGAGAGGATTCCGCATCGCTGCCGGACGACAACCCGACCGACACGGGTTTGGACGACAACAGCGGCGACGGCGGGACCGTAGACAGCGACAGCACCACGGACAACAACTTCCCCATCACGATTCCGGGCAATCGCACGGCGGTCGCGAGCGGAAGGGGCCTCGACTGGTCATGGGACGTCTGGGCGCGGGATTTTACGACATATTTCGAGGACGGTTCGACGCTCATGTCCACGAAGTACTCGATCGATTCCGGGGGTGATTTCATTACCGCCGACGAGCAGCTGGCGATCGCCACAGGGCCGAACCTCTATCATCTGGCGGGCAATGGCGACGCGGCATCCATTGTTTCCTACCGGAATGAGGCCATGCTCCTACGCGGTTCGATGTCGCTTTACGTCACCATCGGTCAGGGCGTGCCGCCGACGTGGCAGAGCTATGTGAATTGCGGCAACAATACCGCCGGCGATTACCTGAACTTCAGCGCCAGCGGCGACGTCGGCATGGACGGAAGCCTCGAGACGCAGAGCATCAACAACTACCAGCTGAGCGCGTACGGCTTCCAACTCGGCATCCCGCCGGGCAAGCCGGACGACATGGTGCACGGCCACCTGGTGGGTCCGGGCACCGGCCCGAATCCGATCACGGGCGGACTCCTCAAGTGGACCGTCGACCACCCGAACGCCCCGTCCGTCAACGGCATCGGCGGCGCGGATTTACACTGAGCCAGTCAAGCAATCCAACAGGTAGCCGCCTGGCCCAAGCCCTGTCGACGGGCGGCGCGCAAGGGACTGCGCGCCCTACCAGTGGGTGACGAAACCTCAAACGGACCCAGCTCCGTAGGGATTTATTTCTCCCCATTTGGCGCCGCGCATGTTATATTTTTCGAACAGAAAGGTGATGCATGAGGAAAGCGGTCCGATTGGTCGATACGCGGCAATTTCTTCGGCACCCGCTTGATGTGCCGCTACGCTGCGTGATCCGCGTACAGGCCGACGAGGAGACCGGCGGCATTCGCGACATCAGCGATGGCGGCGCGGCCTTCTTCTCGCCGAAGAAATACCGCAAGGGACAGGGTGTCGATATGACCTTCCCCGTCTTCGCGGATTGTCCTGTCCTCCACGGCAACATCGTGTGGTCGATGACCAACAAGGACGCGCCAGGCTCGCACATCAACGGCGTCAAGTTCGCCGACAACCGCGACAAGCAGATGCTCCGCCTCGTCGAGCAGATCTGCCACATCATGTCCTACCGCGTCATGCAGGAGCACCTGACGGGCAAGGCGATGTCGGCGGACGAAGCGGCCCGCGAATGGATGAGCAAATACGCCGAGTCCTTCCCGGAGTGAGGCTGCAATCCCATCTTGAAGTTCAGGAGGGGAAACCACGGAACCCTGTGAAGGCGGGCAGGTGCACGGACTACACGGAATACCGGCCCTGCATCCCCTTCCGTGCCTCGTACTACTATCCATGAAAGTCTCCCTTGCTTGCGCAAATTCTTTCGACCGCGGATGGCGCGGATAAAATCCGCTTTGGACCGCAGATTTCAGATCAATTACGCCCGGCGACGACGATTCGGATAGCAGGCGCGGCAGATGTCGCAAACTGTTCCGTCGCAACCCCGAGAAGTGCAGTTCCGGCGGCCGTAGAGGATGATCTGGATATGGAGCTTGTTCCAACGGTCGCGCGGGAAGAGCGACTTCAGGTCCCGCTCGGTCTGCTCGACGCTGGATCCGTCCGACAGGCCCCATCGCCTGGCAAGACGGTGGATGTGCGTGTCGACCGGAAAGGCCGGCACACCGAACGCCTGCGCCATGACGACCGACGCGGTCTTGTGACCCACGCCGGGCAGCGCCTCGAGTTCCGCGAACGTCGCGGGGACCTTGCCGCCGTGCTGCTCAGCCAGGATCTCCGACAGGCGATGGATCGCTTTGGACTTTGTCGGCGACAGGCCGCACGGACGGATAATGTCCCTGATATCAGCCACGCTCAGCTTCGCCATTTGCGCCGGCGTACGGGCCTTCTTGAACAGGCGCGGGGTGGTTTCGTTGACCCGCTTGTCCGTGCATTGCGCGGAGAGTACGACGGCGACCAGCAGCGTGTAGGGATCGCGATGCAGGAGCGGCACATCCACGCGCGGGAATAGTCCGTCGAGCCTCTGTACGACGAGGGCTGCCCGCTCCTTCCGCGTCATGATTTCACTCTTTCCCGCATGTGCGCATAGCGTATCATGCGCGGCTGCATGAAAAAACCATCCATGCTGGTGATCTTCTTCACCGTGATGATCGACCTGATCGGCTTCGGCATCGTCCTGCCGCTGCTCCCCCTCTTCAGCCGCGATTTCGGCGCGAACGGGTTTGTCATCGGCGCCATCATGGCCGCGTATTCCGCGATGCAGTTCGTGTTCTCGCCGATCTGGGGACGCCTCTCGGATCGCGTCGGCCGCCGCCCGGTCCTGCTGATCAGCACCGCGTTCGCGGCGGTGTCGTACATCGTGTTCGCCATCGGTTCACGTTTCGAAGGCCACCTCGCGCTCGCCGTTTTCTTCGGGTCGCGCATCCTCGCAGGCATCTGCGGCGCGAACATCACCGTGGCGCAAGCGTACATCGCCGACATCACGCCGCTGCAGGACCGCTCGAAACGCATGGGCCTTATCGGTATGGCGTTCGGTCTCGGATTCATCATCGGCCCGGCCCTCGGCGCGATCAGCGTGACCTACCTCGGCGTGTCCGGCCCGGGCTGGACGGCGGCCGCGCTCTGCGCAACGAATTTCCTGATGACGGTCAGCCTGCTCGGCGAAAGCCGGCGGCCGAACTCGGAACACGTCAAGCCGCGCCCGCGCCTCGACCAGTGGGCGCACACCCTGCACCAGCCGGCGCTCGCACTACTGATCGCCATTTTCTTCTTCGCGACGTTCTGTTTCGCCTGCTTCGAAACCACGCTCGGCCTCGTGGTCGGCGCCAATTTCCACCTCGACCCCGCACGCAAGCACGACTCGCAGATGATCGGCTACCTCTTCGCCTACTGCGGCGTGATCGGCGCGGTCATCCAGGGCGGCGCCATCGGGCGTCTCGTGGACCGTTTCGGCGAACCGCGAATCATCGCGACCAGCATGCTTCTGCTCGCGGTCAGCCTCGCGCCGATCCCGTTCCTGTCGAACTGGACGGCGCTGTTCGCGACCCTCGCGGTCTTCGCCGTCGCGTCAAGCCTCACCCGGCCGCCGGTGTTCGGCATGCTCTCGATGCTCGCGCCCGCGCACGAGCAGGGCGCGACGATCGGCGTCGCCCAGAGCGCGGGCAGCCTCGCGCGGATCCTCGGCCCGATCTTCGCGGGCAGCTTCTATCAGTACCGCCCCTCCCTCTCCTACCTCGTCTGCAGCGGCATCTCGTTGGCCACAGGCCTCGTCGCGTGGCAGTATCTGACCCATCGCCATCCGCCCATCCAGCAAGCGACCGGGACGTAAGACCTCGCTGTTTAGCCCGCACAAGAGTCCGACGTCGCCGCGGCAAGGCGCGGCTTTGCCACCCGCGAACGGAGTCTCTGCCGGTGTAGCCACGCTTCTGTGAAGCGTGCCAGAGCGCAGCCACTGCGCGGCTCGCAGAGCCGCGGCTACACTTGCGGAGCCCGGACACCGCTCCATGATTGCGCTCTCGGCCGCATGTGGTAAAAGTCCAGTCCTATGAAGGCATCCGACTTGCGGGGCATCCTTGGCTACATCGCGCGGTTTCGGGACAAGGTTTTTGTCCTGAGCATCGACAGCGCGGTGCTGGCATCGGAGAATTTTCACAACCTGCTTATCGACATTTCCGTCCTGCGCAGCTTGAACATCAAGATCGTGCTCGTGCACGGCGCGAGCGTGCAGATCAGCGCGCTGTCGCAGGAAACGAATACGCCCGCATCCAATCTTGACGGCATGGGCATAACGGACGCCGCCACGCTGCGGCTGGCGATCCTCGCCGCGAACCGGCTGACGCACGAGATCCTCGAGGGCCTCAGCGAGACCGACCAGCGGGCCGCGGTATCCAACGCGGTCATTGCGCATCCCTCCGGCATCATCGGCGGGCGGAATTTCGAATGGACCGGCAAGGTCGAGCGGGTCGACGTGGATTTCCTGAACCACCTGCTCGCCGAGGGCATCATTCCGGTCGTTCCGCCGCTCGGCTTCGACGGCAACGGGCAGACGTACCGCGTAAACTCCGACGGCGTTGCCCTGGAAGTTTCCGAGGCCCTGCGGGCGGCCAAGCTGATGTTCATCACGACGAGCAACGGCGTGGCCGGGAGCGGCAGCCTGAGCGCGCAGTTCTCGGTGCAGGAAGCTGAGGAATACCTGCGGAAGAAGAAAGCCGAACTCGCGCCGGAGATGCGGTCCAAGCTCGAGCACAGCGTGCGCGCGTGCCGGAACGGCGTGTTGCGGGCCCATATCATCGACGGCACGAAGGACGAGGCGCTGCTCGGCGAAATTTTCTCCAACGAGGGCGTGGGCACGATGATTTACGCCAATGAATACCAGGCGATACGGCGGGCGCGGAAAAAAGACGCGGGGACGGTCACCACCCTCATCAAGGAATCCGTCGTCGCACAGGAACTGGTGGAACGGTCGCGAAAGGAAATCGCGGACCGGATCGGGGATTTCTTCCTGTTCGAGATCGACCGGAACATCGTGGGCTGCGTTGGCTTGCAGCGGTATACGTCGGAGGACGCCAGCGTCGGCGAGCTCGAATGCCTGTACGTCTCGGAATCGCACCAGAACCAGGGCATCGGGAACAAGCTCATGCAGTACATCGAGGGCCAAGCCAGGGAACTCGGCATCAAGCGCCTGTTCGCGCTGTCCACGCAGGCGTTCAACTACTTCCAGCAGAAGGGCGGCTTCAAGGAGGGCGATCCGAGCGTCCTGCCCTCCTCCCGGCGGGCCAAGTACGAGCAAAACGGCCGGAATTCCAAGATCCTGTTCAAGGATCTGTAACATCCCCTCCTAATCGTAATCGTAATCGATCCGGAGGATTACGATTACGAGACTGGTTATCCTCGCCAACCTTCACTCCGACCTCGCCACGGCTCGATGCACGGCAATCGAGCCGGACTTTACGACCACATGGAGGAGTCGGTTGCGGAATTGATAAATGGCTCGTTGTAGCCACGGCTCTGCGAGCCGTGCCGGAGCGCCCCGATCCGATCGGGGCGGCGACAAATCACTTCACCGCGTACGACGCGATGGTCTGCGGCAGGAGGCTGACGTAGGCCAGGTAGGCCTCCGGCATCTCGCGGACCGCGGTTTCCTTCACGTTGACCGACCGGCTGCTCTGGCCTTCCGGAAGAATCCATCCGTCCTTGATGACGAGATACGGGTCGCTCTGTCCGTCCGGCGGATACGTCACTTCAAATACCAGCGTTCGTGAGGCTGTTCCAAAATGGTCGAACGACGTTTCGAGTTCCTCCTGCGTCACGTCGTGGAACCGATCGAACCGCGGCCCGCCCAGTGTCGCCTCGAGCGCGTAGAAGAGGTCTTCCTTGATCGCCTGCCCCTCCTTCTCGAATGGCGGCACGTACAGCGTGACCTTGCCGGGCGTCGCCTCCGTAACCTGTATCAGCGCGGCTTCGAGCTGGGCGATCGACCCGTGCGTGTACTGGAACGCGTCGTTGATCATGGATTCTTCGCGGCCGTTGATCTTGAGCAGCTCGACGACGTCCGGGTTGACCGTGTAGTCTTCCGTGACCGGACTCAGGCGCAGCTTCGACAGCAGTCGCTCGGCCAGCGGGAACTTACCCTGCACGTTATCGAGGACCCAGTTGCCGAGATCGTCGAACTGCAGTTTCAACTGCTGGTAATTCGAAGACAGCGCGGCGTTCGCCTCCTCCAGTTCCTTCTGGTGCGCGAGGACGGCTTCATCGATCGCGGTGACCGGCTCGGTCTTCTCCCCGGCCGGCTCGGACGTCGCGACGGACGTGATCGCCACCGGGATCCGCGCGAAGGCGGGAAGCTTCGAGCGATAGTAGCCGGAGATGACGTAGACCCCCACGGCGGTAAGCACGGCGATCAGTGCAACGTTCGCGGCGATGAGACCGGTCCATTGCCGGACCTTGGGCGGAAGGGACGAACGGGTCGGGATGATCAAGGACGTCCTGCAATTGGGGCATTCCGCCGAGAACCCTGCCGCACTCGCGGCCACCACGAGCTGCTTCCGGCAGGACCTGCACTTGAAATAAATGTCTTTCATGACGCCCTGGAGTGCGGCGGCTTGCGCACTCCTATAATGGATGCTCGGTAATCACATACTCCGCGACCGGTCTGCCGCCAATCAAATGTTCCTGAATTATGCGCTCCAGGACCTCCGGGGTGCAGGAATGGTACCACGCCCCCTCTGGATAAACCACGGCCACAGGCCCGTTCTGGCAGATCCTGAAGCAGTTGGCCTTGGTGCGATAGACCCCGCCATCCCCCGTCAGGTTCAACTCGTTCAGGCGCCGCTTCAGGTACTCCCACGAGGTGAGGCCGGCCTCCTTTGTGGAGCAGTTCGGCCTGGTCTGGTCGCAGCAGAGGAAGATGTGGCGGCGGATCTTCCCGATCCCCAGTTCGTCAGCCAGCTTGGTCAGTTCGGGGTGCATGGGCGTGAGTGTATCGACGCCTTTTCGCGCCGTCGAGATGTAGAGTCGGTTTACCCCGCTCCGCGGGGAAACCGAGGCCCAAATCCCGTATTCGTTTCCCCGGTACCGCCGGGGTTCCGCCAGAGGCATGAGAAGCATAGCGGGCGCCGGACAGGGTCACATCGTAACAACATTCAGACCGTCATCGTCCTGCCACGGCGCGGCTCGCAGAGCCGCGGCTACACCACCTGAGAATCAGGCATCTGCCGGTGTAGCCACGCTTCTGCGAAGCGTGCAGGGCCACGGCTTGTTCGCGGCTCGCAGAGCCGCGGCTACACTAGACCATACTTCACCAAGGCCCAATAAATCGCGTGGTTGATGGCGAGGCAGTAGAGGTTGGCGATGAAGTCGTCGATGACGATGCCCAAGCCGCTCTTGAGCCGCTGCAGGCCCCGGGCCGGCGCGGGTTTTATGATGTCGCAGATGCGGCTGGTGACAAACGCGATGACGAGCATCAGCGGCGAAACCGGGAGGCCTATCATGCAGACCGGGAAGGTCATCCATTCATCCGCAACAATGCGCCCGTCGTCCTTCGTCTGGTACACCCGCTCCGCCGCGGTGCAGATCGGAATCGCGATCAGCGACAGCAGCAGCGCAATGACCGCCTGCGCCGCAACACCGGGAGCGTACGTGTTGATCGCATACACGAGCGGCAGCCCGAGCAACGCTCCGAACGTACCCGACGCGACCGGGCTCAGGCCAAGGCCAAACCCAATGGCCATCCACACAACGAACCTATTACCTAGCGTCTTCATAAGGATGAACCGTAAGAGGCGCACCATGCGCAAGCCGGATTCTTTTTTGCGAATCTTGCGTTTTTCGCGGTTAAACTATTCCGCCCCCGCGTCGAAAGACAATCTCGTCACGTCCCCTTCGGGCCTCAGCCAGAACCGCACGGTTTTCAACGGCGCGAGCGCATCGACCCACGCCTTGACCTCGTTCAGTTTTTGCCGCTCGGGCTGGCTGCCAAAGGGATCTTCAAGGGCCAGCTTAAATGAATAGGCGGTAATCGCCAGCCGGATCGCTTTCGCGCCCTGCTCCAGGTCGATCAGCCCCTGCACCGGCGCGGCCGGAATCTCGCGGCTGGCCACACCGGCCGGGCCGCGACGGTCCGCGGCGGCAAGCAGGTTGGTCAGGCCTTCCACGTTGCTGGAAAACAACAGCCAATCCTCGCCCGTCGTATAGGCCACCCGCTCGTTCACGGCAAGGCCCGCATAGAGGTTCTGAGCCGTGCCTTCGATGGCGTAGACGCGATGCGCGCCGACCATGAGTTCCTGCGGAACAAGACCCCACTGCGAACGCGCATTCAGGTTGTCGATCTGCTCCGCGATCGACTTCCTGGCCTTCTCCGGATCCTGCACGGATGCACCGGCCATGATCGTCGGAAGCTTGAGTCCCTTGAACCGGCCGCTGAAATCGCCGGCCAGCACGCCCAACGCGATCGAGCCGCCCTGCGCCTCGGCCACGATGTTCGTGACCGCCCGGACCCAGGCGTACGCGTAGGTATTGGTGAGCCACGAGGCCGCCGCCGCACGGTCGACCACGGCGTAGGCCACAGGGTAATCGCCCCAGAGCTGCTGGAGCTTTTCAAGGGTTGCGGTGGACGGGTCCGGCTGGCCGGCGTGTAGTGAAAAGGGCGCCGTCACGTGGCCACGGATGGTCGTCGCCGTGATCGCATCGAACGCATAGGTCACGCGGCGATCGACCCCGAACCAGCCCCGGTCCACGCCTTCCACGCGGGCGGGGATCAGGTCACGCTGCGCGGCAATCGACGGATACAGGCCGTCCACGCAGCGCAGGATGTCGTCCATCACCGTCACGTCGTTGCCGACGCAACCGACGACCATGCCCTCGACAAAGGCGAACGCAACCTTCGAGGCGTTTTTCATGCCGGACGGGCGGATCACCCAGACCGGGTAGTGCACGCGATCGATGGGCTTCAACTTCCCGGACGTCGACAGCAGCCAGCGGAGACGCTGGCTCGAACCGCCGATCCACGACGCAAAGACCCAGGACGGCCTCCCCGCGATGCCGAGGTCGGGCGCATAGGCCACGACGCTTTCATCCGAAGCGAGCCGGCGGAACCAGCGTTTGAACTTCTCGTCCGCGTTGAGCTCCCGCAGGGCCTGCTGATCCAGTCCGAACGAGCTGAGTAGCGTCGCCGAAACGGGATTTGAGGTCAGCATGCTCCAGCGCCCCGCGAGGTCGTAGTGCGCGCTGACGACCGTCACGTTCGCGGGCACCGCGCGGTAGAGCTGGTCCGGCGCGTAGGGAATGTGGACGGACCACCAGATGCAGCCCACCACAAACGCGACGAGAATCGCGCGGAACACCCATGACCGCGCGGGGGTCATTTCCGGAACGTGCCCACGACCTGGCAGATGTCGTCGAGCTGGTGGCGGACGAGGTAGTCCTCAAGGCCTGACACCACATTGACTGCGGTGCCCGGGTTGGTAAAGTTCGCCGTACCGACCGCGACCGCGGTCGCGCCGACGATCATGAACTCGAGCGCGTCGCTTGCGCACGTGATGCCGCCGATGCCGATGACCGGAATCTTCACCGCCTTCGCCGCCAACCAGACCAGCCGGACCGCGATCGGGTGGATCGCCGGTCCGCTCAGGCCGCCGGTGACGTTGGCGATCTTCGGCTTGCGCGTTTCAACGTCGACCGCCATCGCAGGGTAGGAATTGATCAGCGAAAGGGCATCCGCCCCGCACTCCTCGGCCGCGCGCGCGAACGCCGCGATATCGGCGCAGTCCGGGGCAAGTTTCGGAATCATCGGGAGCTTCGTGGCCTTGCGCACCTCGGTAAGCACGCGCTTGAACATGTCGATGTTCGCGCCGAACATCGCGCTGCCCTCCTTGATGTTCGGGCAGGAAACGTTGACCTCAAGCCCGGCGACGCCTTCGACGGTATCGAACCGCTCCGCGACGTCACGGTACTCGTCGACCGTCTTCCCCCAGATATTGACAATCACCGGCACGTCATACGTGCGGAGGAACGGCATGTATTCGCGGACGAAGCCGTCGACACCGGGGGACGGAAGCCCGATCGCGTTGATCAGCCCGCTGGCCACCTCGGCCGTGCGGGGCGTCGGGTTCCCGCGCGTCGGCTGCATGCAGATCCCCTTCACCACGATCGCGCCGAGCTGGTTCAGGTCGACGAGGTCCGCGTACTCCGGGCCGTAGCCGAACGTGCCCGACGCGACCATCACCGGATTTTTCATCCGGATGGAGCCGAGGCTCACCGCGAGGTTGGGTCGTTTCTCCGTCATGACAATCCTGCGCGGCGAGCCGGAGTGATGGAGTGATGGAGTTCTGGAGTGATGGGATTCCGTTCCCGAGCGCTCCAACACGCCAATACTCCAACACTCCAATACTCCACCTTCATTCCTCCCACACGACCTCCCGGCACTCAAACACCGGACCCTCGCGACAGGACCTCGCCCATTTCCAATCGTTGGCGGGATCTTTCACTTTGACCACGCAGGTGAGGCAGGCGCCGACACCGCAGCCCATGTTGTTGTCGACCGATACCCACGCTTTCCAGCCGTGCTGCCGGGCCCGGTCCGACACCGCCTTTAACATCGCGTTCGGGCCGCAGGAAAAGATCTCGGGTTTCCTGTCCTTCGCCTCGTCTTTCCACCAGGCGTCCAGCGCTTCGGTGACCTTGCCCTTCATGCCGAGCGTTCCATCCTCGGTTGTGACCCGGACATCCCACCCGGCGTCCTGGAAATCTTTCACGCACAGGATATCCTGCGACGCGCGCCCGCCGAAAAACGCGACGCCCTGCACCGGCAGTGTTTTCGCGGTGAGGTAGAGCGCGGCCATGCCGTAACCGCCCGCGACGATGACCGGGTAAAGACCTTCCGACAGGCCCGGAAAGCCGCGACCGAGCGGTCCGATCAGGTTGATCGTTTCATCGGGGCGCAGGTGCTTCAGCGTGCGCGTGCCGCGACCGACGTCCTTGTAGAGGATGGAGATGCGTTTGCCGTCGGCCTTGAACACGCTGAACGGCCGGCGCAGCAGCGCCTCGCCGAGATGCGGCACGCGGACATGGACAAACTGCCCGGGCTGAACGGCCGGGGAAATTTTCGGCGCCTTCATCACAAGCAGTTTGTAGCCGCCCTGAATGTCCTGATGCTCAACGACGATGGCGTCTTCCTGCGTCATGCTGAATCCTGTCCGGTGTAGCCGCGCTTCTGCGAAGCGCGATCATGCGGAACGGCGCTTCACAGAAGCGCCTCTACATCCGCAGCCAAATCGGGTCGGGAGAATCTGTGGTTTTTTGGAAAGGTGGTCAAGCAGCCGTATCGGTTCCGTTCTCCATCGTAATCGTAATCCTAATCGAATCCGGCCGATCGATTACGATTAAGATTACGATGCGGCACGGAAATGCTCGTACCCGCCCCCGGCGAGTTCGACGTCGTGCCCGTCACAGGTCAGCAGCGTGAGGCGGCCCGTTGCGGGCGTGATGTAGCCGACCTGGGTGCAGGGCAGTTTGTGCGCCGATCCCCACGCACCTTCGAACGCTTGTTTCTCTTCCTGCGCGATGGTGAAGAGCAATTCAAAGTCCTCGCCGTCGTACAATGCGTGGTCAATCGGCGCGCGGTCGTCCTTCATCGCCCGGGCGACGTCGGAGACCGGAATACCATCCTCCATCAATGTCGCGCCCGTGCCGCTCGCATGGGCAACATGGCGCAGGTCCGTGACAAGGCCGTCGCTGACGTCGATCATCGCGTGGACAAACCCCGACTCGCGGAGCCAGCGGCCTTCGCGAAGGCGGGGCTCGAAGTCGAGATGCTTGCCCGCGCGGCTTCCGCCGAAGGAACCGGTGACGTAGACGAGGTCGCCGGGGCGCGCGGCGGAGCGCAGGAGCGCCTTGTCGCGCGGCACGCGGCCGGACCCGAACACATGGAGTTCGAGCACAGGACCTGAGGCGGTTCCTCCGCCGATGATCGGGAGGCCGAACCGGGCGGCGCCTTCATAAATCTTTGCCACGCGGTCAAACTCCGCAGGGCCCGGGGCGACGAGGTCGATGAGCAGGTGCTGCGGCTCTCCGCCCATCGCGGCAAAATCGCTCACGACGCGGCCGACGGCCTTGTGTCCGATCTTTTCCGGCGGCGTGTCCGCGAGGAAGTGCGTGCCCTCGATCACGGCATCGGTCTTGAGCAGGAGGTCGAACTCCGGGTCGCCGGTCCGCACGACCGCACAGTCATCCCCTGCCCCGACCAGCACGTCGGGCCGCCCGGCCCTATTCGCGCAAAGGCGGCGGATGATTTCCAGTTCTCCGAGTTGTTGGAGTGTTGCCATCCTCTCGTCCTCGTCGTCGTCGAAATGCCTGGAGCACAGCTTGGTCGAGAACGATTCACGTGGAGCGTGAAGCGTAGGAGCGTCAGAGCGTGCGCCCACAAAAACGCTCAAACGCTCCAACGAATCCACGCTCCCACTCTCCCACGCTCAAACGCTCCACGCTCCAACGCTCCCACGCTCCACGAACCCACGCTCCACGAACCTACTGCGCCGTGAACAGGAACGTGACGCTCACGAAATTGAACAGGCTGTGCATGACCATCGGGACCAGGAGCGACTCCGAGTAGATGTAGGCCAGGGAAAGGCTGATCGACAGGATGAAAAGCGGAACGAGCGAGGGTACGTGGCCGTGCATGAGGGCGAAGATGGCGGAGGTGATGGTCACGGCCGCGCCGGCGCCGATACGCTTGGCCAGCACGGTCATCGCGATGCCGCGGAACAGGATTTCCTCGAAACACGGCGCGATGAAGACGGCGAGGACAAAGAAGTACGAGCGCATGGCGGACGTCGTTTCCTCCGAAATCGCGAAGGCAACATCCTGCAATGTCGGTTCCCGGCCGAAAAGGCTCAAGCCAACGTGGTAGATCAACGTATAGAAGAACAGCACCGGCATCGTACCAAGCAGGAAGACAACGCCCTGCACGACACTGCGCGGGAGGCGGCCGAAGCTGATGCCGAACGCGCTCGACCAGGGAATTCTCTTCCAGAGCAGCCATGCGGTCACCAGCACAAGCCCGGTCCAGTGGAAAATCACGCTCTGCAGCAAGATCAGGCCGGAGTCGATCGACATGCCCAGGTCCTCGATGAAGTCCACGAGGAACGACCGGCAGTGACCCGCGAGCGCGAAGAGGGCGACGAGGGTGGCAAACAGGGCGATGGCCTCTCCGTCACCCCAAGGCCGCCAGTAGAAGCGACTGAGACGCTCGCGCCAGCGGAGGCCGCGGCGGGACATGATCGCGAGGAAGGCACCGTCAACCGCGAGACCGAGCACCGCGACGATCGCGTAGAAAAGAATGATCGCCTTCGCGTTCCCGGCCAGCCCTGCTTCGAGCGACGAAGTATTCATCAGAAACTAACCACGGACAAACACGGATTCACACGGATGAATGAATCCGCCCCATCCGTGTCTATCCGTGTCCATCCGTGGTTGAAACATCAACTCGCGGATTCCACCGTTTCCTTGATCACGTAGATCGGTTTGTTCTGCGCCTCGTGATAGGTGCGGGTCTGCATCTCGGCAAGGAGACCCATACTGATGAACTGCACGCAGAAGCCGAGCAGCATCAGCGGGGTGATGACCCAGAACGGGCGCTTGATGAGGAACGGTGTGAAAAGTCCAAAGGCCCGGTCCAAGCCCATGAGAACGAGCATGAGGAATGCGGGGACGGCGAAGAGAATCCCGAGCCGGCCAAACACCTGGATGGGCCGCGTCGAATAGTGCAGCAGGAATTTCACGGTGAGCAGGTCGAGGATGACCTTGAACGTCCGTGAGATGCCATATTTCGATTTGCCGAACTGCCGCGCATGGTGGTTGACCACGACCTCGTCGATGCTGCCACCCACCCAGCTCGCCAGCGCGGGGATGAACCGGTGCATCTCGCCATAGAGATGCACATCCTTGATGACCTCGCGGCGATACGCCTTGAGGGTGCAGCCGTAGTCGTGGAGCGCCACGCCGGTGAAGAAACTGATGAGGCCATTGGCAAGCATCGAGGGCAGGCGCCGGTTGATAAAGGCATCCTTGCGGTCTTTGCGCCACCCGCTGACGACGTCGACCCCGGCATCGGTCCGCTCGAGCAGCTTCGGGATATCGTCAGGATCGTTCTGCAGATCCGCGTCCAGCGTGATGATGATCTCGCCATGCGCGTTGCGGAAGCCCGCGCTCATGGCGGCGGTCTGCCCGAAATTGCGGCGCAGGCGGAAAATCCTCATGCACGGGTACTTGCGCGTCATCTCCACGAGTTTTTCCCACGTCCCGTCGGTACTGCCATCGTCGACCAGCACCGTCTCGTAGGTCCGCCCGAGCCGCGAAAGCGACGCGTGCAGTTTCGCGCAAAGCGTCTCCACGTTTTCGACCTCGTTGTAGACGGGCGAGACGATGGAGACCGCGATCTGTTTTTCCTGAGCCATGCGCGGGAATAATGATTTGGCATGTGTCGAGTGTCGAGTGTCGAGTGTCGAGGGGGCAGCAGTCCTCCACTCGACACCTGACACTCGAAACTTTGATTTTCCAATGATTGGAAAAGTGGGTTATGAATGGCGTCCGATATGCTTACCAAGCGGTTTGTTACCCTGAGCCCTGAAGAGACCCGGAAGGTGGCCGCCGACCTCGCGCGGAATCTCCGGCCCGGGGCGGTCATCGCGCTGCACGGGGAGCTCGGCGCGGGCAAGACGTGTTTCGTCCAGGGCCTTGCCGAGGCGCTCGGGGTCACCCGCACGGTGAACAGCCCGACGTACACGTTGATCAGCGAGCACCACGGGAGGCTGCAGCTCAACCACATCGACTTTTACCGCATCCACAACGCCAACGAGGCGCTGGACGTCGGGCTCGATGAATATCTCGACGGCGAGGGTGTAACGGCGATCGAGTGGGCCGACCGGGTCGACGGCCTGCTGCCGGCCCGGACGATCCACGTCCATATGCAGCCGGGCTCGACACCCGACGAACGGGTCATCACCATCCGCACATTCACCAGCGACTAACACTATGAAACTCCTGGCCTTTGAGATGTCCACGCGCCACGCAAGCATCGCCCTGTTGGGCGGCGATGCGCCGCCTGTGGAGGAAACGTGGGAGGAATCGCGCGCACACTATGAGACGTTGTTCCAGGCGGTCACACGGCTTCTCGACCGCGCGGGCGCGTCGCTGAAGGATATCGATGTGTTTGCCGTGGGCCGCGGGCCCGGTTCGTTTTCCGGCGTGCGCGTGGCGCTGACGGCTGCGCGCGCGTTCGCGCTGCCGTTCGGCAGAACCGTGTACCCCGTGAGCAGTGGCGAGGCGCTCGCTTTCGACATCCTGAAACAACACAGCGGCGCAACGGTCGCCGTCGTCGGCGACGCGCGGCGCGGCATGCTCTGGCTGGGCAGCTTCCGCAGAGGCGACGGCGTGCCCGCGTGCGTCACGCCCTGGACGCTCGTGCCCGTGAACCGGCTGGCCGGCCGCTTGGCCGGGATCGATTTCGCCGTCAGTAGCGAATGGGACCGACTGCGGCCGATCGCCGGGGATTACACCGACTGCGACCACGGGTCCGCCTTCCCAACCGCGCGTGCGGTGGGCGAGCTCGTCGCGGCCAAGCTGAGCCGGAACCTGCCCGCCGATCCGCCCGAGCCGTTGTACCTGCATCCGGCGGTGTAGGAGACCGCTGCCCTGCATCCCCTAGGTAGGGCGCGGCGTATCCCTGCCGCGCCGCCGTCTCCAACCCCATCCCGGCGGTCCGGGACGAACCGCCCTACCTTCCCCTGGTAGGGCGCGGCGTCCCTGCCGCGCCGCCGTCTCCGCCCCCATCCCGGCGGTCCGGGACCCGCCTCGTCCCGCCTCGGAGGCGGGACTGCGGCGCGGCATGCGCCGCGCCCTACCTTTTCGTGACGGCCCTTGTGTCCAAGATACATGAAGGACGACGTATTATCCCCATTCCCCAAAAAGACTTGCACCGCCCTGTCTATACATGCCCAAAAAACGATATATATTGAACCACTCCCTGGACGCGATGGATTTACTATGGATGGTCCCGGCACATATGCCCTCTATGCGGGCAATTCCGAGTTCCTCGAAAGTCTGTACGAGACCTACCTGACCGACCCCGCCGCGGTTGAGCCGCAGTGGCGGGTGTATTTCGACACGATCCAAGGGGGCGAGGCCCCCGGAGGCCGGGTCGGCGAGGACGAGATCCGCCGCTTCCATAAAGCGCAGGTGCGCAAGCGCGCTGCCGGCGACAGAGCGGGCACGCGGGCCGGCGACGGCTCCGCGATGGCGCGCAAGCAGGCCGCAGTGTCGCGCCTGATCCGCGCGTACCGGACACTGGGCCATCACTGCGCGGCGCTCGACCCGATCCACCTGCGCGGGCTCCCCCATATTCCCGATCTCGATCCCTATTTCCATGGCCTGACCGACGCGGATATGGACCTGACGTTCAACACGGGCACGCTCGTCGCGAAGGACGAGATGACGCTCCGCGAGATCGTCGAGATGCTCAAGGAGACGTACACCGAGTCGATCGGCGCGGAGTACATGCACATCTGCGACAGCGAGGAGAAGCGCTGGCTCCAGAACCGGATTGAGAGCACGCGGACGAACCCGGACTTCACTGCGGAATTCAAGAAGAACCTGTTGCGGCGCCTCACCGCGGCCGAGGGCCTCGAGGTCCACCTCCACACAAAGTACGCGGGCCAGAAACGTTTTTCGCTGGAAGGCGGCGAGGCATTGATCACGTCGATGGACGAGATCATCCATGGCGCGGGCGCTCAGGGCGTGCAGGAACTGGTCATCGGCATGGCGCATCGCGGACGGCTCAACGTACTCGTCAACATCATGGGCAAGTCGCCCATGGAACTGTTCTCGGAGTTCGAAGGCAAACACACCTGGCGGTTCGACGCCACGGGCGACGTGAAATACCACCAGGGCCACTCGTCCGACGTCCTGACCGCCGGCGGCCCGATGCACCTCGCCCTCGGCTTCAATCCCTCGCACCTCGAGATCATCGATCCCGTCACAGTCGGGTCCGTGCGCTCGCGCCAGGAGAGACGCGGCGACGTGGACCACACGAAGGTCATGGCCCTTCTCATCCATGGCGATGCGGCGTTCGCGGGACAAGGCGTGGTCTATGAAACTCTAAATCTTTCGCAGACAAGAGGTTGCACAACAGGCGGAACCATTCACATCATCGTCAACAACCGCATCGGGTTCACGACCAGCCACCCGTTGGACACGCGGTCCGCGCTGTATTGCACGGATGTCGGCAAGGTGGTACAGGCGCCGATTTTCCACGTGAACGGCGACGATCCCGAGGCCGTCGCATTCGTCACGAAGCTCGCGGTCGAGTTCCGCATGACGTTCAAGTGCGATGTCATCATCGATATCATTTGCTACCGCCGCCACGGCCACAACGAGGCGGACGAACCGGCCGCGACGCAGCCGATGATGTACCGCAAGATCCGCCGGCACGAGACGGTGCGGCAGGTCTATGCCCGGAAGCTCGCCACGGAAGGCGTGATCGGCACGGACGAGGCGGACGGCATGGTGAAAACATACCGCGATGCGCTCGATGCGGGCGAGCAGGTCGTGCCGAACATCATCACGGGAAAGAAGAATCCGCACCGCGTCGACTGGTCGATCTTCCGCAAGGCGCAGTGGGACGACCCGGTCAACACCGGCGTCCCCGCGTCGGAGATCAAGCGCCTCGGCGCCATCCTCAGCAACCTGCCCGAAGACGTCGAACTGCACCCGCGCGTCGCGAAGATCATCGACGACCGCAGCAAGATGGCCGCGGGCGCGCTGCCGGTCGACTGGGGATTCGCAGAGATCATGGCCTTTGCGACGCTGCTCAAGGACGGGTTCACGATCCGCATGTCCGGCCAGGACAGCGGCCGCGGCACGTTTTTCCACCGCCACGCCGTGCTGCACAACCAGCGCACGGGCGATGAATACATCCCGCTGCAGCACATCTCCGAGAAACAGCCGCACTTCACCATCATCGATTCCATCCTCTCGGAGGAGGCGGTGCTGGGCTTCGAGTACGGCTTCAGCGCGGCCGACCCGACGGCACTCGTCGTCTGGGAGGCGCAGTTCGGCGACTTCGTCAACGGCGCGCAGGTGGTCATCGACCAGTTCATCTCCGCCGCGGAACAGAAATGGGGGCTGCTGACCGGGCTCGTGCTCATGCTGCCGCACGGCTGGGAGGGCCAGGGCCCCGAGCACACCTCCGCGCGGCTCGAGCGGTTTCTTCAACTCTGCGCGCAGGAGAACGTGCAGGTCTGTAATCCCTCGACCGCCGCGCAGATGTTCCACGTCCTGCGGCGCCAGATGGTCCGCAAGTACCGCAAGCCGCTGATCCTCATGACCCCGAAAAGCATGCTGCGCCGGAAGATTTCGTTTTCGTCGATCGACGACTTCGCGAGCGAGGGCTTCCAGGTCGTGATCGGCGAGATCGACCCGCTGAAGTCCGCCGAGGTGAAGCGCATCGTGATGTGCTCGGGCAAGGTGTACTACGACATCCTGGAGGCGCGGCGCGAGCGGAACATGGCGAGCACGGCGATCCTTCGCCTCGAACAGATGTATCCCTTCCCCGCCAAGGCGCTGACCCGGGAGCTGTCGAAGTTCCCGAAGGCGACCGAATTCATCTGGGCCCAGGAAGAGCCGCAGAACCAGGGCGCCTGGTATTTGATCCAGCACGCCCTCCGCACCTGCATACAGCCCGGCCAGGACCTCCACTACGCAGGACGTCCCGCGAGCGCTGCGCCGGCCGGCGGCGATTACCACAGGCACCTGGAACGTCAGGAGCGCGTCGTCGAAGATGCGCTCGGCGTCTCGCGCCAGGGCGCGGTCGACGTGTCGACCAAGCCGCAACTGATTGACCACCCGGCCCCCACCCCAACAGGAGAGAAGGCTACATGACCAGCGACGTGAAAGTGACCGAGCTCCCGGAATCCGTCCAGGAGGCCACGCTTATCAAGTGGCACAAGAAAACCGGCGACACGGTGCGCCGGAACGAGAAGCTCGCGGATATCGAGACCGACAAGATCGTCATCGAAATCCCGGCCACGGCCTCCGGCATTCTATCCCGCATCCTTAAGAAGGAAGGCGACACGCTGAAGCGCGGCGATGCCATCGCATCGATTGATGATTCGGGCGCTTCCGCCGCGACACCGAAACAGGCCAAGGCGTCTGCGCCGGCGCCCGTGACCGTACCCGGGAAACCGCCATCCGTCCGCACCGAGACGTCCGCGCCACCTGCTCCGAGCCCCGTCGAGGAGGTCGCGGCGCCCGCCGCCGCCACGGAACCCGAACCGATCGGGGTCGACCTGGCGCCCGCGGTGCGCAAAATGATCGTCGAGAACATGATCGATATCGCCCAGCTCGTCGGCACAGGCAAGGACGGCCGGATCACCAAGGCCGACGTGCTTCGCTTCCTTGAACATTCGCCCATGGTTTCCAGGAAACTCGGAGAGGTTGCTCCGGTCCCCGAATTGAAGGTGGAGACCGTTTCGGTCCCGACGGATCGCCCCGAGCAGCGCGTCCGTATGACGCGCCTGCGGCAGCGCATCGCGGAGCGGCTTGTCGAGGCGCAGCACAGCGCGGCCATCCTGACGACGTTCAACGAAGTCAACATGCACGCCGTCACGGCGCTCCGGAACCGCTACAAGGAGCCGTTCGAGGAGGAGCACCACATCAAGCTCGGCCTGATGTCGTTCTTCGTCAAAGCGGCCGTCGAGGCGCTGACGAAGCACCCCGTGATCAACGCGTCGGTCGACGGCCAGGACATCGTCTACCACGGCTATTTCGATCTCGGCATTGCGGTCAGTTCGCCGCGCGGGCTGGTCGTGCCCGTCCTGCGCAACGCGGACCGGCTTTCGATCGCGGACATCGAAACGTCCATTGCGGACCTTGCGAAGCGCGCGGAGGACGGCAAGCTGGCGATGGAGGACCTGGCCGGCGGCACGTTCACGATCTCGAACGGCGGCGTGTTCGGCTCGCTGCTGTCGACGCCGATCCTGAACCCGCCACAGAGTGCGATCCTCGGCATGCACCGCATCCAGCCGCGGCCCGTCGTGGAAAACGACCAGGTCGTGATCCGCCCGATGATGTACCTCGCGTTGTCGTACGATCACCGGATCATCGACGGCCGCGAAGCGGTGCTGTTCCTGGTCGCCATCAAGGACGCGATCGAGGATCCGACGCGGCTGCTATTGCAGATCTGAAATGCAAAGTGCAAAATTCAAAGGCACATGATCGTTTGAATTTTGACCTTTGGATTTTGAATTTATGAACAAATACGATGTCGTTGTAATCGGTGCGGGTCCGGCGGGCTATGTCGCCGCGATCCGCTGCGCGCAACTGGGCCTCACCACCGCTTGTGTCGACAGTTGGGTCGGCAAGGACGGCAAGCCCGCCCCGGGCGGCACGTGCCTGAACGTGGGCTGCATTCCCTCCAAGGCCCTGCTCGAATCGTCCGAACAGTACGCCCATGCCCGGCACGGGCTCGAGGCGCACGGCGTGAAGGTGACCGGGGTCAGCGTGGACGTCCCCGCCATGATCGCCCGCAAGGACAGGATTGTGCGCTCGCTGAACCAGGGCGTCCTGTTCCTGTTCAAGAAGAACAAGGTGACGTGGGTGCCCGGCCTCGGGAAGCTCAACCGGGGCAACACGGTGGATGTACACCCGGCCGGCGGCCCCTCAACTTCGCTCGGGGCAGGCAGCGCGGTACAGACGCTGGAGGCAAAGAACATCATCATCGCGACCGGGTCCGCACCCCGGGACATCCCGAATGCGCCGGTCGACGGCAGGATCATCGTGGATTCAACCGGGGCGCTCGAATTCACCGACGTGCCGGAGAAACTCGGTGTGATCGGCGCAGGTGTGATCGGCCTTGAGCTCGGATCGGTGTGGAAACGGCTGGGCTCGGAGACCGTCCTGCTCGAGGCCATGGATTCATTTCTCCCGATGGTCGACGAGCAGGTCGCGCGCGCCGCGTGGAAGGAATTCTCGAAGCAGGGCTTCGATATCCGCCTCGGCGCGCGCGTGCTTTCCGCCAAGGTCGCGAAGAACATGGTCACGGTCAACTACCAGGACCAGAAGGGCGACCAGACGCTCACGTTCGACAAGCTCATCGTCGCCGTCGGCCGCAAGCCGGTCACGGACCCCCTGAACACCGCGGCGGTCGGGCTGGAACTCGACGAGGGTGGCTTCATCCACGTCGACGAGGGCTGCAGCACCAATGTTCCGGGCATTTATGCCATCGGCGACGTCGTGCGCGGCCCCATGCTCGCCCACAAGGGTTCCGAGGAAGGCGTCATGGTCGCCGAACGGATCGCCGGCGAAGAGACGCGGGTCAACTACGAATGCATCCCGTGGGTGATCTACACGGCGCCCGAGATCGCCTGGGTGGGCAAGACGGAGAAGCAGCTCAAGGCCGCGGCCCGGGAGTTCAAGGCCGGCGTGTTTCCCCTGTCCGCCAGCGGCCGGGCCAAGGCCATGGAGCAGACGGCGGGCCTTGTGAAGGTGCTTTCAGACGCGAAGACCGATCGCATTATGGGCGTTCACATGATGGCCCCGAATGCTTCGGAAATGATCGCCGAAGCCGTCGTCGCCATGGAATTTGCCGCCAGCACGGAAGACATCCAGCGGATCGCCCATGCGCACCCGTCGTTGTCGGAGGCCTTCCACGAAGCCGCCCTGGCCGTCGACGGACGCGCGATTCACATCTGAAACACTGACGTGCGTGGCAATAGTCTTTCATTCAAAGACCTTGTTGATATGCTTGACCACATGGAAGAGGCTGAACGCGAGCAGCTCAAGCGTTGGGTGGAGTGCTGGAAAAGAGCCGGACCGGAATTGGAAGAGATTCGGCGGCGGGAACTACGGGCTGTGTCCACCCCTCAAGCGATGTTGAACCTCTCCGATCTCTTCGAATCGGCGCACCGGCACTTCAGCCTCAAACCGATGTCGGGACTGGTCGAACAGCAGTCGCTTTTCCGCAAACTTCACCCATGAGACCTCTTCTTGAAAGCGCGAGGCACGTACAAGACTTGCTTCGCTCCGAGGGTTGGAAATTCTGCTTCATCGGCGGTGTGGCGCTTCAGCGTTGGGGCGAGCCGCGCGTCACGCAAGACATGGATGTCACGCTGCTGACCGGCTTCGGCCTCGAAGAGCAATATATAGATATTCTTCTCGCTTTGCTGCCTTCCAGAATTCCACATGCACGTGCTTTTGCGCTGCAGAACCGCGTTCTTCTGCTCAAGACGGAGTCCGAAATCGGCATTGATATTGCACTGGGCGCTCTGCCGTTCGAGAAAGACATCGTCCAGCGTGCCACGGAATTTGAGTTTTTGCCCGGAATCGTCCTCACCACCTGTTCCGCCGAGGATTTGATCGTCATGAAGGCTTTTGCGGACCGTGATCGCGATTGGGTCGACATTCGAGGAATCATCGAACGTCAGCGAGTGCTGGATTCCAATCAAATCCTTCGCGAACTCGCACCGCTGGTCGAGTTGAAGGAAGCCCCGGGCATCATTTTACGGCTAGAAAAGCTGCTTGCGGGATAATGGGGAGAAAGGATCACGTCTCCAGATTCAAGATTTGCATCACCCGCTTCTGTGCGACACGCACGGCGGCACGATGGAGTGCTTTCTTCTCGAAGTGCCGAATGGCCTCGCTCACCGCCGAATAGTCCATGCCGCCGGCTGCTTCACCCAGCCCGTTCAACGTCATCCCCCCGCGCCGCCGTCCGACCCACAGCGCCAGATCACGCCCCCAATCGCCGTGCCGATCCCGGAAGGACGGCCACCGCTCCCCGCGCACCTCCTCCACCGCGCTCACGATATCCTTCCAAGCCACCTCGTTTCGCAACGCGCTGCGGCCTTGCGTCTCCCTCACAACAACCGCCCTCCGCCTCATGGTCTCCGCGAATTTCTCGCTCCCCAGCACCGCTCCCCATTTCACCTTTGCCCAGACCGCCTCCTCCTGCCCCTGCCTCAGTCTTGCCTCCGCCTGCTCCCGGTAACCGTCCCGCCCGCCATGCACCCGAGCCAGCACGTCCTCAGTCCGTAGCCACGCCGGGACCTTCTCGTAGCCGGTGTAGGCCCGGTAACTGCTCCACCGGTATCGCCGGAGCGTCTCCAGCCTCGCCCTCACCAACCCCGCCGACGGCACGCACAAGCCCGAACCCTCCGCCCGCTTCCCCCTCTTGCTCCACCCGAGTTTCCCGACCGCCACCGGATTGAAATGCAGATAGAGACTCAGCCCAAGGATCCACCCGCCTCCCTCCACAAGAATGCTTTTGAATCGGCCTTGGAACACGTGCCCTGACTGGCGATGACGCCGGTTCCACCACATGCCGTAGCCGTTGTTCAGCCATTGCAGGGCCGCGCTCGCGTTCCCTTTCGGCGTACGGATCAGCAGATGATAGTGGTTCGGCATCAGCACATAAGCGTGCACGTCAACGCCGTACCGCTTTGTCATCTCCTCCACGCGCCCCAAAAACTCCATCCGATCGCGCGCATCGTAGTAGATGCGCTCCCTCCGCTGCCCCCGCGCCGTGATGTGATACCATCCCCCCGCCACATTGATTCGAAGAGGCCTCGCCATCCCCGCGTTTATCCCTCACCCGATCCCTCCCGTCAATTCTTGAATCTGGAGACGTGACCCCATTCGTCTCTTGACCCCATTCGTCTTCCATCTAGAGTTTAGCGGCCCGGCGCGGGCCGCATCACGAACATCCGGATCTCCGTCATGTCCTCCATCGCGAACCGGATGCCCTCGCGGCCGAGACCGCTGTCTTTCACGCCGCCGTAGGGCATGTGGTCCACGCGCCAGGACGGCACGTCATTGATCACCACGCCGCCGACTTCCAGCGTGTCCCACGCCTGGTGCGCCTTGTGGATATCGCGCGTGAACACGCCGGCCTGCAGGCCGAACCGGCTGCGGTTCGCCGCAGCCAGCGCTGCGGCGAAGGTGTCGACTTTTGTCAACAGGGCCACGGGACCGAAGACTTCTTCACAGGATATCGGCTCGTCGTCGGGAACATCTTCAAGCACCGTGGGTTCGACCATCAGGCCTTCCCGCCGGCCTCCGCACAAAACCTTCGCTCCACGTCTCACGGCGGATTGAATCCAGGTCTCGATCCGCGCCGCCTCCCTTTCGGAAATGATCGGCCCAATAAACGTGTCTTCCTCGATCGGATTTCCCACTTTCAGTTGGCTCGTCGCCGCGACGAGCTTTTCACGAAAAGGTCCGTAGACCTCTTCGTGAACGAGGATGCGCTGCACGCTGATGCAGCTCTGGCCGGACTGGTAGAACGCGCCGATAATCATGCGCGCAACGGCATCGTCCACATCGGCATCGGCATCGACGATACATGCGGCGTTGCCGCCGAGCTCCAGCACGACCTTTTTCTTCCCCGCCTTCGCCTTGAGCGCCCAACCGACGTCGGGCGAGCCGGTGAAACTGAGCAGTTTGAGACGCTCATCCGTCGTAAACAGATCCGCGCCTTCGCGGTGGCACGGCAGAATGGAGAACGCGCCGGGCGGGAGATCCGTCTCGGCCAGGATCTCGCCGATCATCAGCGCGCCGATGGGCGTGAGGCTGGCAGGCTTGAGCACGAACGGGCAGCCCACAGCAAGGGCCGGCGCCATCTTGTGCGCCGCGAGATTCAGCGGGAAATTGAACGGCGAAATGAACGAACACGGCCCGATGGGCACCCGCTTCCACATCCCGAAATAGCCCGCGGCCCGGTCCGAGATATCAAGCGGCAGCACTTCGCCGCCGATCCGGACAGCCTCCTCCGCAGCGATCCGGAACGTGTCGCCCAACCGCGTCACTTCGCCGCGGCTGTCCTTGATCGGCTTGCCGGCCTCTATGCAGAGCGCCTGCGCCAGTTCCTCCGCACGTTCCGCGAAACAGCGCACACAGTGGTTCAGGATTTCCTGGCGCTTGTACGACGGCATTTTCCGCATCGGCTCGGCGGCCTCGACGGCCTTCCCGATGGCGGCATCGATCGCTTCCGCGTCGGCGAGCGCCACGCGCGTCGCAACCTTGCCCGTGTACTTGTCGGTGACTTCGATATCCGCGTTCGGCGAAACGGGCTTGTTGGCGAGGTAGTATGGATAGGAGGGTTTCAGCATGAATAACGAATATCCAATAACCAATAATCAATAACCAACAGGACGATTCCCTCCCATTTGGGTATTGGTCATTGGTTATTGGTTATTTGCTCTTTCACCAGCGCAGCCAGCTCATCGATCGTGTTCGAGACGGGAATGCCGGCATGGGAAAACGCCTTGAGCTTCGATGCCGCCGTGCCGCTGCCGCCTGAAACGATCGCGCCGGCGTGGCCCATGCGCTTGCCCTCGGGCGCGGTGTGGCCGACGATAAACGCGAATACCGGCTTCTTGATGCTCTTGCTGATGAACTCCGCGGTGCGTTCCTCTTCATCGCCGCCAATCTCGCCCACGAGCACAACGCCCGCGGTTTCGGGATCCTTTTCAAAGAGCGGCAGCAGGTCCATGAACTGCGAGCCGACGATGGGATCGCCGCCGATCCCGATGCAGGTGGACTGGCCCACGCCCACGGTCGTCAGCGCGTACACGATTTCATACGTGAGCGTGCCGCTGCGGGAGATGACGCCGACGCGCCCGGGCATGTGAATGTTGCCGGGCATGATGCCGATCTTGCACTTGCCGGGCGAGATCAGGCCCGGGCAGTTCGGCCCGATCAGGGTGATGCCGCGCGCGCGGACGTCGTGGTACAGGTCGAGCATGTCCAGCACCGGGATGCCCTCGGTAATGGCCACGATCACGCGGACGCCCGCGTCCGCGGCTTCGCGGATAGCGCCCTGCGCAAACTTGGCCGGGACGTAAATGACCGTCGCGTCGGCCTTCGTCGCCGGAACGGCATCCTTCATCGAATCAAAAACCGGGACGCCGTGGATGCTCTGCCCGCCCTTGCCCGGCGTCACCCCGCCGACCACTTGGGTTCCGTAATCCAACATCTGCTTCGCGTGAAAGGCACCGTCGCGGCCGGTGATGCCCTGGACGAGCACGCGGGTATCCTGGTCGATGAGAATGCTCATGCGTCATTCTCCAAAAGGGGCCCGCCCGCGCATTCGATCACCGTCTGCACCGCCTCGGCAAACGTCGCCGCGGGTTTCAAGGCCGTGCCCTTCAGCATGGCGAGCCCCTCCGCGGCATTTGTGCCCGTCAGGCGCACCACGACGGGCACCGGGATGGTCATCTGCTTGAACGCATCGAGAATGCCGCGCGCGATGTCGTCGCACCGCGTGATGCCTCCGAAAATGTTGATAAGGATGGCTTTGATACCCGGGCGGCTGAGGATGATCTTGAAGGCATGGACGACCTTCTCTGGATTCGAACTGCCACCCACGTCGAGGAAGTTGGCCGGGGTGCCGCCGAACAGCTTGATCATGTCCATCGTGGCCATCGCGAGACCCGCGCCGTTGACCATGCAGCCGATGTGCCCGTCCAACTCGACATAGCTGAGTCCTTTTTCACGCGCGAGGGTCTCGTTGGCATTTTCCTCGTTCGGGTCGCGCATGGCCTCGACCTCCGGATGCCGGAACAGGGCGTTATCGTCGAAGTTGACCTTGCCGTCCAGCGCCAGCACATGCCCGTCCTTCGTCAGGACAAGCGGATTGATTTCGGCCAGGGAACAATCCAACTCGACGAAGAGCTGGAACAAGCTCCGCATGAAGTGGAGAACCGCAGCGGCCGATTTGTCATCCCCAAACAACTGCGCCGCCGCCCGGCGCGCATCGGACTCGGGAAACACCCTTCGGGTCGTCGTAAAACGGAGAATCTTTTCGGGCGTCTTCGCCGCGACTTCCTCGATCTCGATCCCGCCCGCCGCGCTGCAGATGAAGAGGATGCCCTTCGCGCTCCGGTCGACCGTGATGGCGAGATAGGCTTCCTTCGCAATCGCGGAACCTCGCTCGACAAGCACCTTTCGCACCTCGCCGCCCTTGATCTTCATCCCGAGGATACGTTGCGCCGCCTCGCGCGCCTCGTCCGGTGACTTCGCGATCTTGATACCGCCAGCCTTGCCGCGACCGCCGGCATGAACCTGGGCTTTCACCGCAACGGTGGCGCTGAAACGCGCCGCAATCGCCGCCGCCTCGTCAGGCGTCACCGCCACCTCACCGTCAGGCACGGCCATGCCGTAGGAACGGAAGAACTGCTTGGCCTGGTACTCGTGGATCTTCATGCGATGAAAAGAGCCATATTGCTTGGCGTGGCAGCAAGGGGCAAGCGAAGAATGTCTTGCTGCAACGGAAGCGGAAACAACCACGGAACTCACGGAATACACGGAAATCTCAGCACGGAGACACGCGAGGAGCCAGACGCCGCGTGGGGGCGTGGCCCCCACAGGCGGGCCCCCGGCCGACACCGGGTGGGGGCCCCCGCCCCGCCCCCCCACGGCGCGCGGGGACCGCAGGCCCTACCAGTTCGCGAC
>JAZDKY010000143.1:0-49285 GCA_043802525.1 bacterium | reverse complement strand
GCCACCGTCGGCGAGATCGTCGAGAAACTCGCCCGCGCGCGCACGAAACTGGAGGCGATTCAGCCAGGATGCTCGCAGCCCCGACGCCGGAAAAGCAGGCAGAAAACGAATGTCTAGTTATTTATGGGACACTACACTAGCTTAAAGCAAGCAGGAGCGTGACCCTCTGGATTCCCGGCATTTGTACCAAAGATCATTAGGCAGTGGTATGAGTTCTAGCCAACCGCGCGGAGCACGGTCATCTCTTTTCGGCGAGGGGGCGCACCTTCGATTTCAGTCCGTACGGCGTCAGGTCGACGATTTCCGGAACGCGGTCACCGTCGAGGTCGTGCCAGCCGAACAACAGGGTGGGCAGGGAGAACGGGGGCGGGTTCTCCGCGAAGTTGTTGGCGGCGTAGCTGCCGTTGCCGCACGGCCACGACCGTTCCCACCCGAACACCTGGTTCAATTCGTAGTCGAAGAGCGTGCGGGACAGGTGTGTCTGCAATTCCTCGGGGCGGCGCACTTCGACCCAGACATTCACGCCTTCGGCGCCCTTGCCGGTGTAGCTGCGCAGCGCAGCGGCGCGCGCGCCGGTGTTGGTCGTGGCGGCGCCGGTATGCAGGTCGACCTGCGCGACCAGGTCGTACGCGGACATGACGCGGCCCGTGCGCCGTTTCAGGACGTTGGGGTTCATGAGCGGGCGATTCGCATATGGCCGGTAGGCGACGAACACGCCCTCGACGTCAAGTTGAAGCAGCGGCTTGGGCGGTGAACCCGATAGGTACCGCGCATAACGGGCATTGACCTCCGCGGCGCCTTGGCGTAGCGCCGTCATCGCCTCCGGCTCGGTGATGCCGCTGTCCTCGTAGTCGAAGAATACGACCAGCATTTTGTACGTGCCGGCGGGCCGCGTCACCGGCTCGCCGGGCGCATCGTCGTCCGGCTCGCGGTTGACGGGGCGCCGGGTTGCGACGTCGCGAAGGTCGTCGTAGAGATGGATTTCGTACAGCGTGTCGCCGATCCACGCCGCGCTGACCCAGTGGGCGAGGTTGGTGTCCGGGGAGCAGAAACGGGCGAGCGCGGGTGACGCCAGTTCGAGGCCGAACCGTTGCCGGTACAGCTTGATCATGAAGTCGCGCGGCGCGGGTGTCTTGAAGAACATGCCGTTGACCTCGACCCGCACCGTGTGCAACGTGTGGGATGTGGGGTTGTCCGCCTCATCCGCGTGCGCCGTCAGCATGTATCCGCCGTTGCCGTGCCACGGGAACCAGGGGATGACGGCGCGGAACGGCGAGACGCGGTCGGCGTTCGTGGCGATACCCATCAGGAGACCGTCGACCTCGAGGCCAACCTGCCTGGCGAGCGGGCCGCTGGCTTCCACGTGGACGTCGAGCGAAGGCAACGCGTTACGCTTCACCGCTTTCCGTACGCTGACACCATCGGGACGCTCGGCGATCCGGACTTGGAAGCCGCCGTCCTGAGCGCATGCGGCCGCGGCCGACAGCGCGAACAAGATAAACCAACGAAGGCCAGTCATGTGCGGGAGCGTAGCAAAGGAGGTTTCAGGTGTCAGGTATCGTGAAATTGACTAAAGACTGGCGGCCACGACAGAGCGTGGCCCTCCACCGGAGGCTCTGGAGGGCCATGCTCCCTGCCCGCAGTGCTACGCTCGCCCGAAACGCTATACGGCGCATACGTTGCGAGCGGACACAGCGTTGCAGGCGGGCGTCTTGGCCGTCCGCCATCCGGGCTTACTGCCCCGGCACCGCCGGCCATTGCAGCATGTAGACGTTGCTGCGTTCGTAGACGTTGCGTTTGCTGTCGCGGCAGAGGCCGCTGACCATGAACCCGTACCAGACGCCCGGCACGGGCACGAAATTCTGGAGCGGCGCCTTCTTGATATGGGAGCCGTTTACCGAGCTGAGGTTCTTTGACGTCTGGCCGGGCCGCATCCACTCGAACGTCGCGGCATACCAGCCCTGGCCATTTTCCTTGGGCACGAAAATCCACGGGTTCGCGACGACGGGAGGATTGCCCATGGGCGGCCAGACGTTGGCCTTGTCGTAGTTGAGGACAATGCTGGAACTGGTGAGGTAAACGTCGAGTTTCGCGGTCTGCGCCCAGTCGGAAACGTCCGTGTGCAGCCATTCCACGTTGGCGAAATCCGCGGGGACCTGGACGGGCGCGGCCGGCGGCGGGTGGTAGCCGGTGCGCGGGTAGGCGCCGTTGTTCTCGAACGTGTCTTCGTCGTAGTCGTGGCCATACGAGTGGCCGTAGTACTGGCCGTCATCGTCGACGCGGTAATCGCTGAAGGCGGGTTCCGAGCCGGACCAGCCCCAGTTCAGCAGGTACGGTTGCTGGGTGGTGCTCGGGAGAATGAGCCAGTTGCCGAAGCGATGATCGTAGACGGCGATGTCGGCCTTGTTGTCGCCGTCGTAGTAGCCGGGCATCGGTTGCACATTGTACCAGGCGGGATTCACGAAGCGTCCGACGCCGTTGGAGCTTTGGAGGATGTACCAGTTGCCCGATGCGGCGTGGAACACGGCGATGTCGGTTTTTCCGTCGCCGTCGTAGTCGGCCTGGACAGGTTCCGCCTCGCTCCAGCCCCATTGAATCTGGACGGGGAGATCGTTGGAACTGTGGACAATGAACCAGGTGCCGTACGCACGGTAGTACACCGCGAGGTCGGTCTTGCCGTCGCCATCGTAGTCGCCCGGGACCGGCTCGGTGTCGGGCGAGCCCCAGTTGACGACGTACCGCGACGTGTCGGTGCTGCGCTGGATGTACCAGTTGCCCGCGGGTGGGTGGTACAGGGCGAGGTCGTTCTTCCCGTCGCCATCGAAGTCGCCCATGATCGGGTCCAGTTCGCTGGAGCCCCAGTTGGACGTGATTTCCATGACCCCGTCGCTGCTGCGGCTTAGGTACCATGTGCCGAGGCGCGACGAGAAGACACAGAAGTCAGCCCGTCCATCGCCGTCGTAGTCGCCTGGGACGGGTTCGGACTGGTTCCATCCGAACTGGACGAGACGAAGTTGAAGCGCCGCGCTCTGGCGGACGTACCAGTTCCCTGCGGCGGGGTCATAGACCACGTGATCCGTGCGCCCGTCCCCGTCGAAATCGGAGTCGTTCTTCTGGGAGAACGAGTCGGGTGCGCGTGCGAGGAGCAGGGCCACGGCGAGGCACACCTGAGCCTTGATGCGGCGCGTGGCCGCCGGGTCGATCGCAAACATGAGCGTTCCCTTTCGCCTGTGCCTGTGCGAAAACCTGCAAGGGCCTTTATAGGGGAGAGGGTGAGCGGATGACAAGCGAAGACGGAGCCACGTTTGACCGAACGTGGCACAATCGGCGCGTGTGGTCACGAGGCCTACAACGCGGGACGATGTAGGCCGGGTCACCGCGCCCGCAACGCTTCGCGTAGCGATGCGGGCGGGCCGACCCGGCTGGGCGGGCTTACATCCGCAGCGCCAGTGTGGCGAGGCCGAGAAAGAAGAAGAACCCCGCGACGTCGGTCACGGTCGTCAGGAAAATGCTCGAGGCGAGCGCCGGGTCGATCCGAGCCGCGCGCAGCGTCGTGGGGATCAGCACGCCGGACATGGCGGCGGCCAGCATGTTGAGAAACATGGCGAGGCTGACGATCACGCCGAGCGCAAAGCTGCCCTTCCACAGGTATCCGACAAGGCCGACGACAAGTCCTGTCGCGAGGCCGTTGAGCAGGCCCATGATGATTTCCTTGACCAGGGCCTTCCGCCCTGCGCTTCCGCTGATTTCGTCCAGCGCCATGCCGCGGATGACTACGGTGAGTGTTTGCATGCCCGCGTTGCCGCCCTGGCCTGCGACGATCGGGAGGAAGACCGCGAGCGCGGTCCACTGTGCGATCGTCTTTTCGAACAGGCTCACGACCATCGCGGCGAGGAAGGCCGTGGCGAGGTTGACCATGAGCCAGGGCAGCCGCCGGAGGATCGCGCGGTTCCACGGCGTGAAGGTCCGTTCCTCGCCCGATACGCCGACCATCCGCTGCATGTCCTCGGTCGCCTCTTGCTGGATCACCGCGATGGCCTGGCTGGCGTTGACCACGCCGACCAGCCGTCCGTCGTCCTCGAGGACGGGCAGGGCCATGTAGTGGTACTGCGCGAAAAGGCGGGCGACGGTTTCCTGGTCGTCGCGGACGCGTACGAACTTCACGTCAGGTTTCATGACGTCCCGCACGATCCGGTCGCTCTTGCGGAAGACCAGGTCGCGAGTGGTGATGACGCCGGAGAGTTTGCCCGCGGTGTCAACGACGTACAGGTACGTTGCGCCCCGGAACTGGCTTTCGTCCTTGTGGGCCAGGAGCTCGCGGCAGGCCTCGATCGTCGCGTCCACGGGCAACGCGTGGAACTGGTCGGTCATGATGCTGCCGGCCGAGTCCTCCGGGTAGCTGAGGAACTGGGAGAGTTTGCTCGACGCGCCGGGTTCGAGGCGCGCGAGGATCTGGTCGCGCTGTGCCTGCGGCAGCTCCGCGGCGATGTCGGCCGCTTCGTCGTGCGGCATCGTGCCGAGGAGGTCGCGAAGCTCGTCGGTGCTCAGCGCGTGCGAGAGTGTTGCGACGAACTCCTCGTCCATTTCCGCCAGGACGAGCGACGCCGTTTCGCGGGGGAGGGCGCGGAGCGCCGCGGCCGCATCGCCGGCGTCGAGACGCTGGAATTCGTCGGCGAGGTCGGCGGGGTGGCGCGTGGTCACCGGCGCTTCTGGCCGTTGCTTTGTCATCGGTGGGCCTCGTCCCGTGCGAGTTCGAAGATGCGGTCAAACGGCACGTCCTCGGCCGCCATGACCAGCGCGGTCACGGGGAGCCCGTCCGTGCTGGAGAGCAGGTGCTGGTAGTAGGCGCTGTAGGACTCGACGGATTCCTTGTCGCCCGGCGCGCGCATGCCGAAGAATACCATCGCGGCGCCGGCGGATGCATTGCGAATGATGTCAAAAATCTCGGGGCGGTCGCGCAGGATGATTTCCTTCCGGGCAGGCACGGCAAAGCGCGACTGGTTGACAACGGCGTCCAGTTTCTCGTGCGCGGCCTTTTTGTCCGCATCCGGTTCGATGATCATTTTCAGTGCGAGTTGGGCGTCGCGCCACTCCTCGTCGCGGGTCAGCAGGTGCGACAGCGCAAGCATCAGGCCGATGTTCTGCACGTCGCCCTCCCACCAGACGTCGATGCGCGGCGTGTTCGTGAAGGTGGGCGCGACGTCGCTCTCGCGGACGATGACGAGATTGCTGCGCCTGTGGCTGACGATCTGGACCAGCCGGGCGAACTCGACAAAATTCTCGGCGCGTTCCGTCTCGCCGATCATGATCGTATTCGGAACCAGGGGTCCGAACCCGCAGTTGAGGATCATCTGCTGCGCGCCGACCAGGGGCTCGTCCGACGGCCGGACCCGCACGAACGCCCGGATGCCGCGCTTGGCGAGGTGGTTGCGGATGGACGTGGTCAGCCCCCTGGCGCGCTCCGGCGACCAGCCCGATTCCGGGATGAGCGACGCGATCGTGAGGAAACTGCGGCCCTGCGAAAACGCGTCGGCGAGATCGACGAGATACCAGCGTTGTGTTGGCGCGCCGCAGAGCACGAGAATGTTGGGCGACCACGTGCGCGCGTCCTGGACCCGGCCGGCCATGCGGTAAAGCAGCTCGCGCACGGCGTACATCATGATGCCGCGCCGCATGTCGCCCCAGCGGGCGCGAACACTGCGCCGCTTCATCAGGTAGTACACGCCGGAGGAGAAGACCGCCGCGGTAAGGGTGGCACCCGCGTTGATCATGAGCATGACGACCAGGCAGGCGGCAAAACCAAAAAGCGACATCCACGCCGAGATGCGGAACGTGGGGCGCCAGGACGGGTTTGACATCAGTTCCTCCAGGCCCGCCGAGAGGTTCAGGAGCCCGTAGGACGTCAGGAAGAACATCGAGAGCACCGGCGCGATCACGTTGATGCTGCCCAGGAGTACGCCGCCGAGCGCGATCACGAAGGAGATGGCCGTCGCGACGCGCGGGTCCCTGCCCGCGCCGTGCGCGTGCCCAATGAACCGCGGAACCACACCGTCCCGCGCGAGCGCCTGCAGCGTGCGCGGCGCTCCCAGCAGCGAACCCATCGCGCTGGAAAGCGACGCGGCCCAGACGCCGCACACCACCAGGCCGCCCCAGCGGGCCACGCGCCGCATGACCATCGGATCCGACACCAGGAGCGCGCGGTCCGTCACGCAGTGGTTCAGGATCACCGGTATGGCGACATAGATGGCCAGCCCGGTCAGCACCGCCGCAATGGTGCCGATGGGCAGGGACCGGGCAGGATTCTTCAGGTCGCCCGACATCGCAATACCCGCCTCAATGCCGGTGACCGCGGGGAAAAAGA
The DNA here is from genome assembly GCA_043802525.1 of bacterium. Classification (GTDB taxonomy): domain Bacteria; phylum Verrucomicrobiota; class Kiritimatiellia; order CAIVKH01; family CAIVKH01; genus JAZDKY01. The sequence goes on along the minus strand of JAZDKY010000143.1, from coordinate 42,924 downwards.
CGGCGAAGACCGTCCAGAAGGGCAGGTGCGAAACCGGTGCCGCCGCGACGTCCGGCACGGCATCCAGGGGATGCCCGAGCGCGAGCGATACGAGCGAAGCGATGATCATCGCAAGGATTACGAACTGGCTCTTGAGCGCGAGATCTGCCGAGATGTAGGCCAGTATCGCGAGAGCCGAAAGCGTTATCATCCCGACAATGCGTGGATCAAGGAACGGGAAGACGGAAACGACGGATTCGGAAAAGCCCGCGATGTAGAAGGAGATGCCGAGCGCCTGCGCGAGGTAGAGCGGAAGGCCGACCGCGGCGCCGGTCTCCAGGCCGAGCGACCGCGAGATGATGAAATAGGCGCCTCCTCCTCCGATGCGCATGTTCGTCGCCAGCGCCGCGAGCGAGAGGCCCGTGAAAAACGTGATCGAGGTGGCCATGCCCACGATGACGAGTGTCGTGGCCAGGCCGACGTGGCCCAGTACCCACCCGAAGCGCAGGTACATGATCACGCCGAGAATCGTCAGGACGCTGGGCAGGTACACGCCCTTGAACGTCCTGAACTGGTAGCCTTGATGCGCTGTCGTGCCCTCCACCATGTGAAAGCAGTCTAGCTCAAGTTCACCTGTCCACAAGGACGGTACTGGTTCAGTTTGGAAAGTGTCACCCTTAAGGTAGGGACGGCGCTCCGCGCCGTCCCTACCCGCGGATGACCGTTTTCAAACTGAGCCAATACCACAAGGACCTCTTCTTGGCTGTCGATGAAACGGCTGATACGCTCCGGTCTGTGAGAGAGGCTGCCAAACCGACGCTGTACAACCTTTCGCAATCCGAACTGGAGAAGCTGCTGAAACACTGGGGCGAGCCGGGGTTTCGCGCGCGGCAGATATACCGCCGGCTCTACGTGAATCTCGCCGGCTCGCCGGAGGAGATGTCCGACCTGCCCGTGCCGCTGCGGAAGAGGCTGGCCGAGGAGACAACGATGGGCTCCCTCACGCCGACCCGCGTCGTCACTGGCGACCATGGCATGACCCGCAAGGCCCTGTTCACGCTGCCCGACGGCTCGCCTGTCGAGAGCGTGCTCATGGTGTATCCAGATCGCGCCACGGTCTGTGTATCGACCCAGTCCGGCTGCCCGATGGCGTGCGTGTTCTGCGCGACGGGCAAGCTCGGGCTCCTCCACGACCTCACGCCCGGTCAGATCGTCGAGCAGGTCATGTGGGCCGCGCGGGAATTGAAGCACCTCCCACGCTCCGACGCTCCCGCGCTCCCCCACGCTCTAACGAACGTGGTCTTCATGGGCATGGGCGAGCCGTTCAACAACTACGACAACTGGTGGGCGGCGGTCGAACGGCTGCACGACCCGAAGGGCTACAACATGGGCGCGCGGAATTTCACCGTGTCGACCGTCGGCCTGATCCCCGGCATCCGGCGGCTCGCCGGTGAGAAACTGCAGGTCAACCTCGCGATCTCCCTTCACGCGCCCGACGACGAACTGCGCACCGGCATGATGCCGGTGAACAAGCGCTATCCCATGGCCGACCTCATCCGCGCTTCGCGCGAGTACACGGAGAAAACGCACCGGCGCGTGTCGTTCGAATACGTCCTTCTGAAGGAGAAGAACGATTTTCCTGAGCAGGCCGACGTACTGGCCCGGCTGTTGCGCGAGCCGAAACCACTATTGTGCCATGTGAACCTCATCCCGTGGAATCCCGTGCCCGGTACGGCGCTCGGCCGGTCGGATCGCAAGCGCGTGCTCGCGTTCCAGCAGGTGCTCGAGCGGCGCCACGTTCCGTGCACCGTCCGCGTCGAGCGCGGGGCCAACATCGGCGCCGCATGCGGGCAGTTGGCGGGCGCGTAAATTGTTGTGAAAAGATTCGATCATAGCCCTTGCGGCCTCAAAACGAGGCCGGTAATGTGACTCCGATTGCGCAGGCATGTTGGGGGAGTTTCTATGTTGATTCGATACCTTGTCATGTTGTCGCTGGTGATCTTCGCGGGCTGCGAGTCGGACTCGTCAGACTCGGAAAGCAGCAGCGGCGACATCGTCCAGTATGACGGTGTCTACAGCAACAGCGGCAAGCCGATGGCACCGCAGCAGTCGGGCGCGAAGGTCACGTCAATGGATGTTTTCCAGGACGGCGACAACCTTCTGGCCACGGACAACAACGGGATCAATTTTCGTGGAAGCATCAGTGGTGCGGCGGCAGACGGCCTGTCGCCGTTCGAGATCCGCGGCAAGACCTCCGACGGCACCGACGTCACGATCATCGGAAGCTTCTCGCACGACGGCACGCGCGCGAAGATGAACGGCAACTGGATCGAGCCGACGCACCAGTCGACGTTCCTCGGGTACTCGGGCGACGTGCCGGCCCCCGCCAGCACTGCGGCTGATGCACCTGCGCCCGCCGGCAGCGATGCGGCGACGCCTGCCACTGCTGCGGCCCCGTCGCCGGACCGGAGTTCCGTGGATTATGTCAACGCGCCGGCGTCGTTTGAACTCAACACGTGCACGTTCAAGGATGACGGCAATGTGGGCAACTGGCCCATCACGACCTTGATGAGGAGTGTTTCCGTGAGCGGAAGCCAGATCACGATGGTCTATGACGATGTAAACTGGCCATCGGACGACGGCGTGAACGGGAACGCCTGGCTGGTGCTCGATCGGGGCGGGTGGGAGGCGAAGACCTTCGAGTGGCTGAAGCCCAACCAGGAGGTCAAGAGCGTGGCCGACGTGGTCCACGAGCGCGGTATCCGCTCCGGAGAGTCCGTGGGCGTTTTCGTGTCAACCTTCGCGCGCGACAAGCGACGAAACGGCGACGAGCGGAGCAACATTTACTGGATCACCTGGCCGTAAAACTGGTTGTGGGATCATTTAAAATTTCTTCGCAGCGTGGTAGGGCATGCGGTCCCCGCGCTACCCAGAGGGGAAGAAATCTCAAATGATCCCACAACCTGGAAACTTGGCACTTGGAACCTGAAACCCGGAATAATAGAGTCGCCGCCATGATGAAATTCTCGACAGTGCTTGCAGGCGCCGTGGTGGCGGCCTTGGCCCTCGTGGTGGGCTGCGAGCTCAGCAACTCCCCGAACAACACGGTCCGGAATGTCGCGGTCGATTTCTCCGGGTTCTATGACAACGACGGGGCCCCGCTCAGTTCGAGCCAGAGCGGTGATCCGGTCACCTCGTTCAACCTGCGCCAGACCGGCGACCGCCTGGAAGCCGTCGATAACAACGGCATCATCTTCAAGGGCACGCTCGGTGAAGTGTCCGGCGAGTCCGGTTCGGCCTCCTCGATCTTCGAATTGAACGGACGCACGACCGCCAATGGCGACGTGACCATTTCGGGCACGATCTCGGGGAGCGACAACCAGGGCACGATGAGCGGAACCTGGATCGAACCGGATCGGTTCGGAAATTTCTACGCCCAAGGCACGATCTCGACCATCAATACGAACAGCAATGGCGGGGGCGGTACGAACAACAACAGTGCTGTCTCGATCAACCCGTCTTCGGCCACCTTGACGGTCAACGGCGAGACCGATTCCTTCACCGCGAGCGGTGGCTCGGGCAGCTATGCGTGGCAGATTTCAAACAGCAATGGAACGTTGAACAACACATCCGGCGGTTCGGTGACCTACACGCGAACCAGCTCCGGGAACAACACAATCACCGTTCGCGACAGCAACGATTCCGGCAAGACCGCCTCGGCCACGATCACGCAGCCGTGATGTGGTTCTTCGTTGCTGGTTCTTGGTTGAACTGGCAACGAGCAACCAACAACTTCCCGCACTACTGCGGAGGCAGCAGGCCCTCGGTCACGAGTTGGGCATCCTGCTCGGGGGTGAGCGGGATGGGCAGGGGCGGCAGCCCCTGCCGGATGACTTCCATCTGGTACTCGTAAAGGTGTTTGGCCAATTCGTCGCCGGTGTATTTCGGCTTCTCGTTCAGCTTCTCCACTTCCTTCTGCATCTGCTGCTGGCGCAGGCGGCGACGTTCCGCGTACGAAGGACGGGTCGTCTGGGCCTGCTGGATTCGGGCGGCCTGGTCGGCCGGATTGATTGATTCCACGGTGCCCGACTGCAACTTGATCAGCGCCATCTCGCCGCCCTGACGAAGGATCGCCTCTTCGTTGTCCCAGCTTGCGGAAACGAGCTCGATCCCGTCCTGGCTCTCGCCGACGCCCAGCGTGTAGCTCTTGTTGGATCGCGTATCGACAAAACCGACGCGCATCTCGCCTGTCGTGTCATCCTCGATGATCATGCTGAGGCGTAGGCCTTGGGCGAAGGAGATCGGCGGTGGCGCGTAGGGGTCGGTCATGACGGGCAACGGGAGATCGCCGAAGGGTTTACGGTCGAGGATAACCTGGTAGCGTTCGAACCCGACATCGGCGAAGACCGACGCGGCAACCACAACCCCGGCCATGTAGACATATGAACGCATACTCATACCTTCACTATAACCCGGCGGCCTTGTTTTTCGACACCTATGTTTCGGTCCTGCTCACACTGACACCTGACACCTGAAACCTGAAACCATATACTCCACGTCCATGAACCATCGGTCGACCCGGATCACGAGCCTCCAGAACCCTCGCGTAAAGGACGTTGTCCACCTCCTGAAACGCCCGTACCGCGACGAGCAGGGCGTTATCCTTGTTGAAGGCTACCGGGAGGTGAAGCGGGCGCTGGACAACCAGGTCAAACCCAACGCACTTTTCTACTGTTCCGAGCTGTTCCAAGGGGAGAACGAAGGCGCCCTGATCGAGCGTTGCCGGGCCGCGGGTGCTGAACTGTTCGAATGCACGGCGCAGGTTTTTCAAAAAATGGCTTACCGCGACCGGCCGGAAGGCCTGCTCGCGATTGTGCCGCAGGCGCACCACTCGCTGGATGCGCTCGACCTGCCCCCGCATCCGCTCCTCATCGTCGCGGAAGCGATCGAAAAACCCGGGAACCTCGGTTCGATCCTCCGGTCCGCCGACGCGGCCGGCGTGAACGCAGTCATCGTCTGCGACCGCTGCACCGATGTGAACAATCCAAACGTCGTGCGATCCAGCATCGGCACGGTGTTTTCACTCCCTGTCGTCGAGACGTCCACCGCAGATGCGTTGCCGTGGTTGAAGGCGCGCGGCATCCAGGTGCTTGCCGCCACGCCGCACGCGGAGAAGACCTACACGGAGGTCGACCTGACGAAGGCCGCGGCGATTGTGGTCGGCACGGAGAAATTCGGCTTGAGCAGCGAGTGGATGAAACAGGCTGACCTGCAGGTCCGCATTCCGATGCTTGGCCAGATCGATTCGCTCAATGTGGCCTGCGCCACGACGATCCTGCTGTATGAGGCGGTGCGGCAGAGGAATGAAAACCGTAAATCGTGAATGGTAAATCGTGAATTGTAGAACCGGAGCGCGACGATTCACTATTTACAATCTACGATTCACCATTCCTACTTCTCCCCCCACGTCGGCACGGTGATCCTGTCTTCGAAACTCGCCGTGCCGAGGAACGGGCCCAGATTGATCGACGCCTTGACCGTGTAGGTCTCGTCCTGCGCAACCTTGCTCAGGTCGCAGATGATCGTGTGCTTCGTATCCGCATCCGTGCTGCTCGGCGAAATATCCTCCTCCAGCGCGATCTCGTTTGCCGAGTTCATGACGGTGACCTTCACCTTGGAGTCCATGCCCTTTCCGGGGATCAGTTTCAGGCGCGACATGCGGATGTTGCCCACGAGTTGCGGCTTGCCGGACGACGTGTCGAGCACGAACCACAGGGTCGGCGGAATCAGCAGCGGCCGACAGAGGATCTGTCCATTGCCCTGCGCGATGCCGGCCGGTCTCCCCGTCAGCGTGAACGTTGAGTTGGCCGCGTCGCGCGAGAACTCGACATCTGCCGTGAGCAGGAGCGTGGAGCCCGACTTGCCGGCGAACATGCACGACAGATCGAAGGTGGCCTTGGTCGCGTCGAACAGGCTTTGGAACTGGATCTTGCGGAACTCCATGTAGTTATCGGTCTTGTCCACGCGCTTGGCGCCCTTAACCTTGTCGGTCCGCCCGTCGGCCACGATGTGGGCAAACATGACGTCGTGAAACTCGCCCGGCCCCTTCGCGTCGAATGCCAGCGACGCCACGTCTTTCCGCGTCGGCCCGTACTGGAGCCTCCAGAACTGCGCCACGTCCATCGACCGGATTTCCAGCCTCGGAATATCAATCGGTGTGATGGGGTCGACGTCTTCGTATGACTCCAGGTCCACGCGAAGACCGTTGTCGGCCGACGCATCGACCGCGTCTGCCTCGTTGGACTTCACGGCCGTCGAGAACGGCCAGTAGCCCTCGTCGGGCTGGTTGCTCCAATCGGCGGACGGCACGCCGGCGGCGACCTGTCGCACGTTCGCGCGAAAGAAGATCTCGTAGCGGTAGCGCGTCGCGGGAGAAAGGTTGGACCAGGGGATGGTCTTGGTCGTCTGTCCGATCTGTACCACGAGCCCATCGGTGATTGCTTCGGTCGGCTCGCCTTTTACCGGCAGGCCGTTTGCGTAGTGCGGGTTCTGCGCCGCGCTGGTCCCCGGTGCTACGAGGCTTATCGCGACGAGTAGTGTGTAAAGACCGGGCTTCATCGACACGTCGCAGGATAGGGATGCGGGAGAGAGGTGTCCAGTAGCCAGTGCGGAACCGGTCGGCATGCCAAGCCGTCCGGTCACGCCGAAGCCTTAAAGCGAAGGCGGAAGTCTCGCAGCGCCGTCAATAAGAGGTCTGCCTTCGCGTCCGACGCCGGACGGTTACGGCGGGACAGCCTTCGCTCTGCTCTGCGCTGCTAGCGAAGGCTGGCGGAGGGGGTGGGATTTGAACCCACGGAGCACTTTAAGGGCGCTCTCCCGATTTCGAGTCGGGTGCCTTTAACCACTCAGCCACCCCTCCATAAGATGGGAACGCGATACATTAGCGGGCAGAAACAGGGCCTGCAATACTTCAGTGCTGACACATCCGCATCGTCCTATATACTGACACGATCCTAAGTGGAGATACATGGTTTCATGAAGTCAATCCCGGTCCTTTTCCTGCGTTTCCTCACCGGACTTGCCCTGGCTGCGTTTCTCTCCGCGTGCGAAACGGGCGGTGGCGGCGGCGGCAGCAGCACGCCCGACGTGGGCGATAACGACATCAACACCGTCGTCTGCCTGGGCGACAGCATGACCGACGGCGAATGCGTGCCCGCCGGGCCGCCGTATCCCTCGCGCCTCGGCGGCCTCACCGGCAAGACGGTCATCAATGCCGGTGTTTGCGGCGAGAAGACAGCGGCAGGTGCGTCCCGTGTGGGCGGATTGCTTTCCAAGTACAAACCCGGCTACCTCTGCATCCTTGAAGGCGCGAACGACGCGATTTTTGACCGCCCCACCAGCGACGTCGTCGGCTATCTGCGCTCGATGGTCCAGGCTGCGAAGGCGAATAACACAATACCGATCATCGCCACGCTGACCCCGATGTACGACGGGCATGCCTTTGCCAACGGCAGCGCACAGGATATCAGCGCCGGCATCCGCCAGATGGCGGGCGAAGAGGGCGTCCGCCTCGTCGACCTCGAGGCCGAATTCGGCAGCGATCGGTCGCTCGTCCAGGATGACGGCCTGCACCCGAGCGACTCGGGCACCCAGCTCATTGCGCTGGCGTTCAACGACCGGATCTAGCGTCGTGGTTCGATGATTCGGGATTCGTTGATTTGGGGTCACATCCCGAATCCCGAATCATCGAATTTGCTCCTCACGCCGCAATCTTCATCACGACCTTGTGGACCGGGCCCGTGCCGCCGAGGGGCGCATGCGCGTCGTGGGGCCAGAAAATCGCGAAGTGTTGCTCGGGAATGACGAGCCAGGTGTCCGGCCGCTCCGCAAAAAAACCGACGTCGCGCCCCAACTCGAACGGCTCGGTCCAGCGGCGGCATTCGCCGATGTGTTTCCACCCGATGATTTCCACACCGGTCACCGTGTACTGGATGTCGATGTACTTGCGGTGGACCTCCAGGCGGGCGCCGTGGTGTCCCCAGCCGTTGCGGTGCTCGACCGAAGCGTAGAGGAGATCAGCGTCGAGCGCGTGGAGGCCTTCCTGCATCGTCGCCAAGTCAGGGCGCGTAAGGAATTGAAACGCAGCCCTGAACCGCGTATGCAGGTTCACGTAGTGCTCAAAGCTGTCAAGGCGATCGAGAATCATAGGCCAAACCTGAAAGGAAGACGCATCCCATGAATCAACATACCTGTACTGTCAAGCGAGTGGCCCTTTTTGCGGCCCTATTCGCCGTCAGCGGGCTCGCCATCGCCTCCGCAAACATGCTCAGGAACGGGAGTTTTGAAACGCAGGGGGCGGACGGCGAATTCACGGCCCGGAGCTGGAAGATGAACGATCCCGACGAACATGGCGAAGCGTGGGGAAGCGCCACGCGTCAGACTTGGCGCGCACACGAGGGCACCAGCATCGGGACGATCCGGGGTACGTGGGCCAAGGCCGGCGATTTTGGCGGATGGTGGCAGGAGGCCGAGGCCACGGTGGGCATGATCTATCGCGTCACCGCGCAGTTCTACGCGGACGCCAATTGGAAGGCCTCCACGCAGGAGCTGAAACTTGAGTTCTGGAACGCGGACCGCAGCCGGATGCTCGGCGCCGTGACGAATGCGTTCCACGACGTCGGCGAAACGTGGACGGAAAAGTCGGTCGACGGCACCGCCCCCATCGGCACGGTCTGGGTCCGGGCCGCGATCAATGTTTCCGGCGCGGGTGAGGCTGGCGCGTTGCAGATCGACGAAGTCGACCTCGACTTGGCGCTGTAAGGAGAGTGTCGAGTGGCGGTTGTCGAGTGTCGGCTACCCCTCGCCACTCGACACTTCTCCGTCACCACCTGCTTCGGCGAGGGCACGTGTTCGATCACGTCGTGCAGCAGGACGATGTCGAATGCCGCGCCGGGCAGCGGATTTGCGAAGACCAGGCCGCACGAACGGCAGGTGAGGTAGTCTTCCGACGCCGAACCCGCCGCGCCGCAAAGGTCACAGTTCCTCAAGTCATTCATTTGCAGAAACCACGAATGGACCCGAATGTGCACTAATTCGTGACGATTCGTGTTTATTCGTGGTTGAACATCACGCTCTTCCCAACACGGTGTTGTCGATCAAGCGCGTCACGGAGAATTTCACTGCGACGGCGACCAAGGCCGGGCCCTTGATCGTCTTCACCGGTCCGAGCGTCTCGTCGTCGACGATCTCGATGTAGTCGACCTTCGCGGTTTTCGCGCGTTCGATAACCTGGTGCATCGCCTTCCGTATGGCACCCGCGTCACATTCGCCCTTGCCGTACAGGTCTTCCGCGAGCAGCAGCGACGCGCGCAGGCAGAGCGCGTCCTCGCGCTCCTCCGGCTTCAGCAGCACGTTGCGCGAGCTCATCGCGAGGCCTCCCGGTTCCCGCGCCGTGGGGCCCGGGACGATCTCGACCGGGAAATTGATATCGCGCACGAGGCGGCGGATGATGCGAAGCTGCTGCGCATCCTTCTCGCCGAAAACGGCCACGTCGGGCTGGACGATATTGAAAAGCTTGGCGACGACGGTGTCGACGCCGCGGAAGTGCCCCGGCCGCGAAGCGCCGCACAGGCCGGCCGCGAGCTTCTCGTCGCTGATGTAGACGCTGTGGTCTTTCGCGTACATTTCCTCCGCGTCGGGCGCGAAAAAGATATCGGCCTTTTCATGACGGCAAAGCTGTTTGTCGCGCTCGATGTCGCGCGGGTACGTGCTGAAATCCTCTTTCGGCCCGAACTGCGTGGGGTTGACGAAGACGCTCACGACCACGATGTCGGCCCGGTCACGCGCAAGGCGGATGAGCGACAGGTGGCCCTCGTGCAGGTAGCCCATCGTCGGAACGAAGCCGATCCGCTTGCCCGCGCGCCGGAGCGCGAGCGTCTCCTGCTGCATGTCCGCGACGGATTCAATGACCTTCATGGAAGCGCATTAAACCACGGAAATCACGGAAAGCACGGAAGGATTTTCACCTCAAGTCTTCTTTCCGTGTGTTTCCGTATGTTCCGTGGTTGATCTCCTCGCGGTGCCGTTCTTGTAGAACGGCAGCTCGACGACCGTTGCGTTGAGCGATTTGCCGCCCTGGACCGGAATCCGCACGGCCTGCCCCGCCTGGCAGAGCGGGGCGTCGAGGTAGGCGAGCGCGACGGCGACGCCGAGGCTCGGCGCGAGCGAGCCGCTCGTGATTTCGCCGACGGCCTTGCCATCGAGCTCGACCCTGTCGTGGGCCCTGGCCGCGCGCCGTGATGCCAGTTTCAGCCCTGCGAGGTAGCGCGGACAGCCCTTTTCGAGGTCGTGCACGCAGGCGGCGCGGCCGATGAATTCCTTCTTCGTGTCAAGGAACGCCCCGCGCGCCGCCGCGACGGGCGTGCGCCCGGGTCCCAGTTCGTGGCCGTAGAGCGGGTAGCCGACTTCGAGCCGAAGCGTATCGCGGCAGCCGAGGCCGCCTGGTTTGATGTCGCCCTTCGCGAGAAGCATGTCCCAGAAGCGACGTGTCTCCGCGCGCGGCATGTAGAGTTCGTAGCCCCATTCGCCCGTGTAGCCCGTGCGGCTCAGCGTACACGGCGAGCCGAGCAGGGCGATGTCGGTAAACCCGAAATACGTGAGGTCCGGGAGGTGGACGCCGAACGCGCGCTCCATGTCCGCGCGCGACGTGGGGCCCTGGATATCCAGCTTGCCGGTGGTGGGGGAGATGTCGGTGAACGTGGTTCCGGGCGAGAGCTGCGACGTGATCCACGCGGCGTCGCCCTCGTGGGTGCCCGCGTTGACGACGAGCATGAAATGATCGTTCGCGCGACGGTAGCAGGTCAGGTCATCCAGCGGGCTTCCGTCCTCGCGGAGCAGGTAGCCGTAACGGCACTGGCCGGTCCGGATCGAGGCGACGTTCATGGTCAGGAGCCGTTCGAGGTCCGTCTCGGCGGTCGGGCCGCGCAGGTCGAACTCGCCCATGTGGCAGATATCGAAAATCGTGGCGCGCGTGCGGGTGCGTTCGTGTTCGGTGAGGATGCCCTCGTACTGGATGGGCATATCCCAGCCACCAAACGCGGCCATGCGGGCGCCGAGCGCGACGTGGTTGTCATAAAGCGGTGTTTTCATGGCTTCGTTGATTCGCCCTACGTTATTCGAGATTCGTTGATTCGTCCATTCGTTGCTGTGGCAAACGCCATGACCCGAATCATCGAATATCGAATCAACAAATCCCGAATAAACGAATCCGCGTCCCCGCATCAAGCATCCATAATCGCATGAACAAATCTTTTCAGATGTGCTATACTTCATGTAAGGCATGAGCTCAGACCTCAATAGCGTGCTGGGTGACTGGGCTTACGATCCCGCGGCCATCAATGCGCGGTGGATCATGGGACTGGATGGCCGTCCCAAAATCCAGCTTCGCCTCGATCTCGGTCTCCTCCAGATGGAAATCTCAGGCCGCCCGGACGGTGCCCGCCCTCGCGGGTTCACGTCGCTCTACGATTTTTTCCAGGACCTCGATAAGCGATCCAAGGAAGGCGAGGGCAGGATCCAGTTCACGGCGAACGACCTCGCGGAGTTGCAGCAGGAGGCGGTCCAGTACTACTACCGCTACATCGCGCTCTACGCGATGCGGGATCTCGACCGTGTTGTGCAGGACACCGAGCACAACCTGAAACTCATCGAACTGGTCGCGCGGAACGCCGGTGGTGAGGACGTTGCGTGGCAGTTCGTCCAGTTTTTCCCGTACGTCCGGATGATGAACGCGCGGGCGCGCGCTGAGCGCGCGGCGGACCGCAAGGCGTACGACGAGGCGATCCACACCGTGGAAGCGGCGATCGGAGATATCCAGCGTTTCTGGCGCGGGCATGAGAACCGGCGCGAGTCGGAGAATGCGGCGCGCGAGGTCGACATGCTGTACGACCTGCTCGACGACATCCAGCAGGTCCGCCCGAAGAGTGAGATGGACAAGCTTCGCGAGGAGCTGGACCGCGCGATCGACAAAGAGGACTACGAGAAGGCCGCAACGCTTCGCGACAGGATCAACGCCCTGTCCACGCCCGCGAAACACACGCATTCCGGCGCGTAGGCGCCGGTTGGTAGCGGTGCCTTTTGAGTTTTCTTCGCAATGGGGTAGGGCGCGTTCCCGCCGGCAAGCGATGAATCTACCCGCCTGCCTGGAACTTCAACCACGAATGGACCCTCCTTCGCCAAGGCTACGGAGGGCAGGCGCGAATGAACGCGAATTTGAGCCGCGAAGGAACCCGCCGTCGCTCTTCGAGCTTTGGCGGGCAGGCGCAAAGAGGCTCCACCCCCCGCCCGCAAAGCTTCGCGTAGCGATGCGGGCGAGCCATAGCTCTCCGAAACAACGGGCCATAGGGGCGGATTCTTTGCGTTCTTTTGCGGTTAAGAAGTTTCCGCTCCGAACGATCCGGGCCGGTTTCTTTCCTTGCTTCCCGAAGCACCGTGCGCTACCCCCTACCAATAAGGAAAGGAGTTCCCATGAACTTGTCTTGCAAACTTGGTGCGATGCTCACGGCGTGCTCGTTGATGGCGGCAGGCTGCGGCCAGTCCTCGCAGCAGATAACCGACGAGGCGATCCAGAAGACGGAGAAAACGACCGCAGCTGCTGCAGAGGTGATCCAGAAGGCGGAGGAAGCGACCACGGCTGCCGAAGAGGTAATCCAGGAGGCGGAGGAGACGACCGTGGCTGCCGAGGAGGTGATCCGGGAGACGGAGGAAGCGACTACGGCTGCCGAAGAGGTGATCCAGGAGGCGGAGGAAGCGACCACGGCTGCCGAAGAGGTGATCCAGGAGACGGAGGAAGCGACTGCGGCTGCCGTGGAGGCGGAAAAGGCGGCGCTGAGAGAAGCGACCATAAAGGCCCAGGAAGACGCGGCCAAAGCGCGGCAGGCCAATATCGCGGCTGCTGAAGCTGCGGCGGTCGCGTCCCAGCAGGCGGCGGAAGCTGCGTCGCAGACCGCGACCAACATTCCGCAGATTCCTCCGACACCGCCGCCGGCACCGTAAGCGGACGAATCAGTCGTCGGGAGCGTCGAGCGTGCGGAGCGGACAAGATAACGCTCCCTCACGCCCCCGACGCTCCCCACGCTCTACTGCCCTACACCCCCCCCATCTCACTTTTTCCGTGCCAAACCCGGTCTTCCGAGCCTAATCTCCCTCACCATGTTCATCATAGATCCCCACATCCACATGTATTCGCGGACGACCGATGACTATCACCGGATGTATGACGCCGGAATCCGGGCCGTCGTCGAACCCTCGTTCTGGCTCGGCCAGCAACGGCGCCATGCCGGTACTTTTTTTGACTATTTCCAGCACATCCTCGAATTCGAGGCGACCCGCGCGGCGCGGTTCGGGATCGACCACTACGCGTGCATCGGAATGAATCCGAAGGAGGCCGACCGCATCGATCTCGCGCAGGAAGTCGTCGACGGCATCGGGCCGTACCTCGACCACCCGCGCTGCGTTGCGGTGGGCGAGATCGGGTTCAACCTGATCAGCGACAACGAGGAAAAGATCATCCAGCAGCAGCTCGAGCTGGCGAAGAAGAAGAACATGCTGATCCTGATCCATTCGCCGCACGATACGCCGACGGTCAGCAAGAAGCAGGGCATCGAGCGCACCATCGCGATCATCAAGGAGCTGAACTACGACCACGAACGGGTCCTGATGGACCACAACACTGAGGAAACGATGGCGCTGACGCGGAAGGCGGACCTCTGGGCCGGGCTGAGCGTCTACCCGTACTCCAAGCTCAATCCCGAGCGCGTCGTGGACATCCTGAAAAAGTGGGGCCTCGAGAAGATCATGGCCAACAGCGCGGCGGACTGGGGTGTGGCCGATCCGTGCAGCATTCCGAACGTGGCGAAGCTGATGCCGGTGAAGGGTTTTTCCGCGCAGCAGGTGGAGAAATTCGTGTTCCAGAATCCGTTGAACTTCTACAAACAGAGCGGCCGGTTCAACCCGAAGCTTGACCTGCCGTTCGTGCACCCGGGGACGTACCAGCGCTAACGACAGACGATGAGCAAGAAACGTTGAGCGATGAACGAGGAACGGAACATATACCGGCGACCTTCATCGCGCGCATCGCATCGCTCATCGTTAAAGGACTGGTTCCAGCTCCTGCGTGTTCCGAATCTGTTGACCGTGCCCGGCGATCCCGTCGCGGGCGCCCTGCTTGCGTCGGCCGGGCAGGGCATCACGGTGGAGCGCGTGCTGCTCGTGGCCATGGCCAGTGTGGGCCTCTATGGCGCAGGCCTGCTCATGAACGACGTCGTTGACGTCGAGATCGACAAGAAGGAGCGGCCCGGACGGCCGATCGCAAGCGGTGTGGTCTCGCGATCGATGGCCACGCTGCTCGCTGTCGCGCTGGGCGTAATCGGGCTGGTCTTCTGTATGGTAGCCGGGCCGCAGGCGGGCGTGGTCGGCCTGTGCCTGGCCGCGGCGATCATGCTGTACAACGGCCTGTTGAAAGGCGTGCCGGTGCTCGGTGCGCTGACAATGGGTGCCTGCCGTGCGCTGAACGTGTTGCTTGGCGCGGTGCTCGTGACCGGGGGGCTGAGTTCCAGGCTCGTTATCGCGGCGGCGCTCATCATGCTGGCATACATCGCCTGCGTGACCCTGCTCGCGGCGCACGAAACGGAAGGTGAGCCCCCGTCCGCGCTGATGTGGACCCCCGCCACGGTGCTCGTGCTCGGCATGCTGGTTTTTGCCTACCTCGCCCCGCTGCCGGGGCAGCGCGACATGCTGATCCTCATTGCCCTCATTGTGCTCACGAGTGCCAGGGGTTTCGTGTCCGCGTTGCGTCCGCAGCGGGGCCGCGGCTACCGGCGCGCCGGGTCGTCGACGATGCCGATCGTCATCGGGTCGTTGATCAGCAACGTCATGTTCGCCCAGGCCACGTTCGCGTTCGGCTCCGGCGCGGGCACCGACGGCCTCATCGTGGCGGTCGCGTTGATCGGGCTGTGGGTGGCCAACCGGCTGCTCACGACGAAATTCTATGCAAGCTAGGGGGGAATGGAGTGATGGAGTACTGGAGTGCTGGAGTGCTGGGGCGAACTCCTCCCATCACTCCAGCACTCCAATACTCCAACACTCCCGCACGCTGACCCATGCCCCCATCTCGCAAACTTCTTATCGTCGACTGCGCCGCCCTCGGCTGGAGCCTTGTGTCGCGAATGCCGCCGCAGAACGGGCTGGTTTTCCATAAGGCCGCGCCCGTTTTCCCCGCGGTGACCAGCGTCGCGCAGGCGTCGTTCCGCACCGCGCTCGATCCCTCGGGCCATGGCATGGTTGCGAACGGGCTGTTCTTCCGCGACCTCCGCAAGATCCTCTTCTGGGAGCAGGCGTCGTCGCTCGTTGCCGGCGAGCGGATATGGAGCCGCCTGCGCGCGCAGGGCAAACGCGTGGGCATGATGTTCTGGCAGCAGAGCCTTGGCGAGGAGGTCGACCTCATCCTCTCACCGAAACCCGTGCACAAGCACGGGGGCGGCATGATCCAGGATTGCTATAGCAAGCCGCACGACCTCTACGACCGCCTCGTCGCGGAAACGGGGCGGCCGTTCAACCTTATGCACTACTGGGGCCCGCTCGCGTCGCGCAAGTCGAGCGACTGGATCGTCGCGGCGACGAAGGCGGTCATGGCGATGCCGGACCTCGCGCCAGACGTGCTCTTCACGTACCTGCCGCACCTCGACTACGGCCTGCAGCGCCGCGGGCCGGACAGTCGCGAAGCCGCGCGGGACCTGGCCCTTCTCTACGCCTATCTTGATGACCTGCGCCGCGCGGCGGAAACGCATGGCTACGATGTTCTGTTCTTCGGCGATTACGAAATCGAGCCGGTGACCGGTGGAGCGGTATTCCCCAACCGCGCGCTTCGCGACGCGGGACTATTCCGCGTGAGGCAGGTCAAGGGCATGGCCTATCCCGATTTCTTTGACGGCGACGCTTTTGCGATGGTTGACCACGCGGTCGCGCACGTGTTCGCGCGCGATGAACGCGATCTGCGTCGCGCGCAGGAGGTTCTGGAGGGGCTGCCCGGCGTGGACGAGGTCATGGACCGCACGCGCCAGGAGCAGGCCGGCGTGAACCACGCGCGGAGCGGCGACCTGCTGCTCGTCGCGCAGAAGGGATCCTGGTTCGCCTATCCGTGGTGGACGGAGCGTGCGGAGGCGCCGGATTTCGCGACGCACGTGGACATTCACAACAAGCCCGGCTACGACCCCTGCGAACTGTTCTTCGGTTGGCCCCCGCCCAGCGTAAGCATGGACACCGCGAAGGTTCGTGGCACGCACGGGCGCGCGGGGCCGGACGCCGGCATTGCGTGGTCGACGACATGCCGGTTCGATGTCGAGCCCGCGACGCTGCTCGATCTCTCGCGCGCCACACGGCAGTGGATGGAAGCGCACATTCAGTAAAGTGGCCTGTGGTAAGAGTACGATGATCGCAACGCTGCCGCTCCGGCGCTTAGGTCGCACCGCGACCCGAAGGTGTAGCCGCGGCTCTGTGAGCCGCGCCGGACGGATCAAGCAAGTTCTGTGTATGGGGATCGCCAGAGACTGCACAGTCACTTGTTCGATGTAAGAGATAAAATGCCCTTCACACTCGACAACGTAGTTCCATGGGGCCGGTCCATGGACGAATACGCAGCAATGTTTGAGCTCTCACGGCACGAACTGGACTCCCGGATTCTTGGATGTGCCGATGGGCCCGCCAGTTTCAATGCGGAAATGCATTCCCACGGTCGCACCGTGATTTCTGTCGATCCCATTTACCGATGTTCGCGCGAAGAGATACGGGGACGAATCGACAAAACGTATCCAACGATAATGGAACAGCTCCGCCAGAATCATGACGACTATGTCTGGGGCAAGATCTCTTCTCCCGAAGCTCTCGGGCAACTGCGCATGAGAACCATGGACAGATTCCTTGTCGATTTTCCCCAAGGCGTGAAGGAAGGTCGATACCTTCCCTGCGAATTACCCGCCCTGCCCTTCACAGATCAGGCATTCAGCCTCGCCGTTTGCTCACACTTCCTGTTTCTGTATTCTGATCAACTCTCGAGTGAATTTCACGATCACTCGGTTCAGGAAATGCTCAGAGTTGCGCGGGAAGTCCGGGTTTTCCCACTTCTCACACTTGGCCGACAGGCATCACCGCATCTTGACGTGATCTGCGAGCAGCTTCGCAAGTCTGGTCGTGCTTGCGAGATCAAGAAAGTTGATTATGAGTTTCAGCGTGGCGGGAACCACATGTTGAGAATCTGGTGAGGAATGGACCATCGAACCACCGCCTCCATCGTACGCGAAGCCCGGAGTGGCTGAGTGAACCATGATAAACTCGGGGGCGGGTATCGCGCCGGATGAGGCACGGCGTTCGTAGGCTAGGCTCGGGGTCGGACCTCGCTAAGTCGTTCACTATCACGTGGTAAAGCTCGCTTGAAGGGGCGGAAACGGGCGTATCTTATATTCCGCACTTTGAGTGCCCGGTTCATGCTCGACTTAAGTTTGCGCTACAAGCGTAATACGAACGTAGGGTCGACGGCGTGTTCCCTTTGCTTTGCGCGGACCGCGAACTCGATCCACGCGAAGTGCTCAAAGCCTGGAAATATCGGTTTACCCCGCGAAGCGGGGAAACCGAAATTGGCCGGGACTTTTTCGTTTCCCCGGCTTTGCCGGGGTAAACGAACTCTACATCTGTCGGTCACTTCTTCTCGCGCCCGTAGCCCGCGTATGCGGTCTCGACATCCTGACGGATGGACCACAAGTCCTTACAGGATGGGCGTCAACACGGACCCGAAGGCTTTGTAGAGGCGGGTCGTGATTTCCTTCGTGGAGAGCAGGCTGTCGTTCCCCGGGAAGTCGCCGGCTTCCCGATAGTTCTTGTGGAACGCGGGGTCGAAGGGCGGGACCTCGGTGCAGCCGGGGAGGAGTTCGAAGCTGCAGCTGTTCTGAATCGGCCAGATATCGATCGGGGTCATCCCGATCAAGCCGTCGATGAGCCCGTTCACGGCATCCAGGGCCAGCGGCATGGCGCGGCGGCCGATGACCCAGCTGTTGCCGGCGGACATGTCCCGCGAGATTTCCGCGTTCAACGCGCGAGCAAAGGGAGCGTCCTCAACAAGCAGGCCGACCTCCGTATTCAAGTTTTCAGAACGGGGATCGAGATTGTACGAGCCGACGAATGCAACCCGGTCGTCGACGACCATTGATTTCGCGTGGACGCACAGAAGCGGTTCGCGGGACAGCTTCTGCTTCGCCGCGAGGGCCTTCATCGCGGGGTACTGCGGGAACACATCCAGGAGTTCGGCCGGGTGCGGTTTGAATTCGTAGACCTCCATGCCGATCCCTTCGACATAGACCCCGCGCAGCCGGTAGTTCGCCGAATACGCCATGTTGTCATCCGTGGAGGCGTAACTGTTCGAGGACACGCGAATCCGCAACGTGGGATGGTCTTTCTTGGCCTTCCGCAGGAGCTTCCGGGCCTTCTCGCTGACGATCAGGTAGGGCGTTTGTATCACGACGGAATTGGTTGCCGACTCGACCGTGTGTTTGAGTTCGCGGGTCAGTCGCGCCTGTTCGGAAAGCGGGAGGCCGCGCTTCTTGCCGGGTTCATCCGCAACAAAGTGGGCCTGGTCCACCTCGCGCATGCTCGAAACAAATCGCGCGGTGATCTCTTCCGCGGAATCCGCCTGCCGGTCGAGGTCGGTGAAATACGATCCGAATCCGAAATCCTCGCGCGTGGCGTAGGTCGGGTACTTCCCGCTCTTGATCAGGGCCCCGACGTCCTTCAGGTCGCGGCTGCCGACCGAGTATTTGTAGTTCCAGTAGCGCTCGAACGATTCGGCGGCGTTGCGGGCGACGGGGCCGATCGCAAGGACGTCGCGGTCGCGGTAGTTCAACCCGGTGGAGTGATCGTAGTAGGTGTTCTCGATGTTGCGCCCGCCGGTGATCAGGACGGCGTCATCGACGATCATAACTTTGTTGTGCATGCGCTGGTTGATGTCGTGGAACGAGAAGATGCCCGACAGGATGGTTTGGAACCATGATGCGCGAAGGCGGGATGAGGAGGGGCGATAGTGTTTGATTTCAAGGTTCGGGTCGACGGTCGCCAGAAAAGCCATCGTGCCCGGATCCTTTTCGGACACCATGTGATCGGCGATGACGCGAACCCGCACGCCGCGCCGGGCGGCCTCAATCAACTCGTACATGACCAGGTGTCCGACCTCGTCGCTGGTCCAGATGAAGGTCTGGATCTCGATGGAGTGTTTCGCGTTGCGAATCAGGTGAACCCGCAGAAGCAGCGCGTCGTAACCGATGCTCACGATCGCGACCCGGTTGCTCCTGGCTGGATCCTGTGCGGCGTCCATGATGCGCGTTGCGGCGATGGCGTCGTCAAACGGCGACGCCCCGGCGCATGTTGCATCACGCGTCATGACGAGGACGCAGGCGAGAAGTGAGATAATCAGGCGCGTGGTTATCATAGCCAATCCTCCGGGGACGAACATCATCTGACCGCAGGGTGATGTCCAGAAAGGACAGAAGCAGGTGGTGAAGCCGTCTCCCATGGGACTGACACAGAACTTGTGTATAATCTATCTTGAGGCGTGACGAGCGAGCGTCTTATGATCCATGAATTGAAGTGACCGGGTCAGCCCCGGTAGCGTGTGGCGCCGCGTTCAACCGCAGATCGACATGCAGCACTGGCTCACATCATCCGTCGGAAGGAAGCTGGTCAACGGCCTGACCGGGGCGGCGTTGCTTGGTTTCATCGTGGTGCATCTCGGCGGCAACCTCACGCTCTTCGTGGGGCCCGACCTCTTCAACAGCTACGCCCATCACCTGGAATCGCTCGGCCCGTTGCTGTGGCTGGCCGAAGCGGGCCTGCTCGCCTTTGTCCTGTTCCACGTCGTGAGCGGCGCCTCGGTCTGGCTCGACGGATTTCGTGCGCGGCCTGAGGCGTATGAGGTGGATTCGAGCAAGGACGGCCCGAGCCGGAAGTCGCTCGCGTCGCGCTCGATGATCATCACCGGCAGCACGCTGGCGATCTTCATTCCGCTCCACGTCTGGATGTTCAAGTTTAACGGTGGCGCGTCGCACCCCACGGCGGAGCTTCACGGGCTGACGGTCAAAGATTTGTATGCAACGGTGGAGACCGCGTTCCAGCAGCCGGCCGTGGTCGCGTTCTACGTCGTTGTCATGCTGCTCCTGGGCCTGCACCTGCGGCACGGTTTCTGGAGCGCGATCCAGACGCTCTGCGCGCTGAAGCCGGCATGCTCGGCCAGTATCTACACGATGGGCCTGGCGTTTGCGCTGCTCGTTGCGGGCGCATTCGTCGTGCTGCCGCTCTGGTTCTATTTTGTCAACGCGAGTGCGACGGGAGGGTTCTGTGCCGGTCCTTGATGCCAACATACCGTCCGGGCCGATGGAGCAGAAGTGGAGCAGCCACAAGGACCACATGAAGCTCGTCAGCCCCGCGAACAAGCGGAAGCACACGATCATCGTCGTCGGCACGGGCCTAGCCGGCGGGTCGGCCGCCGCCTCGCTCGCCGAGCTCGGCTACAACGTGCTCAGCTTCTGCATCCAGGATTCGCCGCGCCGGGCGCACAGCGTCGCCGCGCAGGGCGGCATCAATGCCGCGAAGAACTACCAGAACGACGGCGACAGCGTGTACCGCCTGTTCTACGACACGATCAAGGGCGGCGATTTCCGCGCGCGTGAGGCGAATGTCTACCGGCTCGCGGAGCTCAGCGCGAACATCATCGACCAGTGTGCCGCGCAAGGCGTGCCGTTCGCGCGCGAATACGGCGGCACCCTGGCGAACCGGTCCTTCGGCGGCGCACAGGTCTCCCGGACGTTCTATGCGCGCGGCCAGACGGGCCAGCAGCTCCTGCTCGGGTGCTACAGCGGCATGATGCGCCAGGTCGCCGCGGGCCAGATCAAGCTCTTCCCGCGCCGCGAGATGCTGGACCTGGTCGTGATCGACGGCAAGGCCCGCGGCATCGTCTGTCGGAACCTCGTCAGCGGCGAGACCGAGAGCTACGCCGCCGACGCGGTCATCGTTGCGACCGGCGGCTATGCGCCCGTCTTCTACCTTTCGACCAACGCGGTGAACTGCAATGCGACCGCGAGCTGGCGGTGCTACAAGCGCGGCGCGTTCTTCGCGAACCCGTGCTACACGCAGATACACCCGACCTGCATGCCGCTCGCGGGCGAGGGCCAGTCGAAGCTCACGCTGATGAGCGAGAGCCTCCGCAACGACGGCCGCGTCTGGGTCCCGAAGACGAAGGGCGACAAGCGGCATCCGTCGGAAATCCCCGACAGCGAGCGCGACTACTACCTTGAGCGCATCTATCCCGCGTTCGGGAACCTCGTCCCGCGCGACATCGCGTCGCGCGCGGCGAAGAAGATCTGCGATGACGGCTACGGCGTGGGCGGGACCGGGTATGCGGTCTACCTCGACTTCGCCGATGCGATCAAGCGGCTCGGAAAGGACGTCATCCGGGACCGCTACGGCAACCTGATCCAGATGTACCACGAGATCACGGGCGAGGACCCGTATGTGTCACCGATGACGATCTACCCCGCGCCGCACTACGCGATGGGTGGGCTGTGGGTGGACTACAACCTGATGAGCACCATCCCGGGCCTGCACGTGCTGGGCGAGGCGAACTTCTCCGACCACGGCGCGAACCGTCTCGGCGCGAGCGCGCTCATGCAGGGCCTGGCCGATGGCTATTTCGTGATCCCGTACACCATTGGAGCCTACATCGCCGGCGCCACGCTCGGGAACGTGTCGACCGACCACCCCGCCTTCAAGGAGAGCGTGGCGAAGGTGAAGGACCAGACCGCGCGGCTGCTGGCGATCAAGGGCAGGAAGACCGTGCGTGACTTCTATTGGCAGCTTGGCCGCATCATGTGGGAAAACGTCGGTATGGCCCGCAACGAGAAGGGCCTGCAGAAGGCGATCCATGAGACGCGCGCGCTGCGCGACGAGTTCTGGCAGAACGTCAACGTTGTCGGGACCTCCAGCGATTTCAACAAGAACCTTGAAATGGCCGGGCGCGTTGCGGATTTCCTCGAATTTGGGGAACTGATGGCGGCCGACGCCCTGCACCGGGCCGAATCCTGCGGCGGCCACTTCCGCGAGGAGTTCCAGACGCCGGAGGGCGAGGCGAAACGGGACGACGAGAAGTTCTGCTATGTGGGCGCGTGGGAATACAAAGGCGACAACGCGCCCGCGGCGCTTCATAAGGAAGAGTTGGAGTTTGAGGCGATCCATTTGGCACAACGCAATTACAAATAGGTAGGGCGCGCTGGCTCAGCGCGCCATGGACGGCTGGGCCAGCCGTCCCTACCCACGAGACTATGAAATTTACTCTCAAGATCTGGCGGCAGGCGGGACCGGCGGTGGCCGGGCAGTTTGTTGAGTACAGCGTCGACGGCATCATCCCCGAGATGTCGGTGTTGGAGATGCTGGACCACCTCAACGAGGACCTGGTCAAGAAGGGTCAGGAGCCGGTCGCGTTCGACAGCGATTGCCGCGAGGGTATTTGCGGCACCTGCGGGCTCGTCATCGACGGCAAGGGTCACGGATCCAAGCTGGCCTGCACGACGTGCGAGCTGCGCATGCGGAATTTCGAGGACGGGGACACGATCACGATTGAGCCGTTCCGGGCCCGGGCGTTTCCGGTCATCAAGGATCTCGTCGTCGACCGCAGCGCCTTTGACCGGATCATGGCGAAAGGCGGGTTCATCTCGGGCAATGCCGGGTCCGCGCCGGATGCGAACGCCATTCTCATCCCGAAGGACATTGCCGAGCAGGCGATGGATTCGGCGGCCTGCGTCGGGTGCGGCGCGTGTGTCGCTGCGTGCCCGAACGCCTCGGCGTCACTCTTCGTCAGCGCCAAAGTAGCCCAACTGGCCCTGCTGCCGCAGGGCCAGCCCGAGCGCGAACGCCGCGTCTTCGGGATGGTCGACCAGATGGACAAGGAAGGCTTCGGCTCCTGCTCCAACCACGCCGAGTGCGAAGCGGCGTGTCCGAAGGGCATTTCGATCGGGAATATTGCCCGCATGCGCCGGGAGTTTTTCCGGGCCGCGAGGTAGGGCGCGGCGTCCCTGCCGCGCCGGGGATGGGGGGGGCGACGCGGCGGTCCGGGACGAACCGCCCTACCATTGGGAAAAATAAAGAACCCCTTCCGAATCGGAAGGGGTTCTTGGTCTAAACCACAGGATGTCAGGGACTACGGGATGAAGAAGCGCATGCCGAGGTCGACTTCGATGTTCGTATCCGTGAGGTCCCCATCTTCCGCGTAAATGTCTTCATCGGACCACTGATACTTGCCGGCGACCGAGATCGCGACATTCTCCGCGAGGAAGTACTTCACGCCCACTTCGCCTGTGACCTGAAACGAGTCCAGTTCGTCCACGTCTTCAATGTCCGAGTTGACGTAGTCGATGGCCGCGCCAACGTAGGGTACCAGCTCCGTGCCCTGATCGAAGTTATACTCCGCGAACGCACCGGCGCCATAGGACGTCACCACATCGTCGTCCGACCAGTTCACCTGGCCGCCGACTTCGACATTGTCCTGGACGAAGGTGCCGTAGCCCAAGCTCAGGTCATAGACCGTGCCCGCAGCCGAGTCCGGGTCAAAAAGACCCTCTACGACCACTTCCTGCGTCCCCTGTTTAAGAGAAGCCCCGTACGCCGAGCCTGCGACTGCCAACATGGCCACTATTGTCGTGAATCTCTTCATTCTGTTCTTCTCCTTGTTCTGCTGCCTGTGCCTACCACATTTTTCTGACACAAATGTACGATCTCGTTAGACGATCAAGCACTAGTAGTAGTTGCCGGATCACCCCTTTCTCGATTAGGGCCGCAACACGTAGTCAGTTCGGCGCAACGGATCGGAAATGTGGGAAACTGGCCGTAGTAATGAGCTTCCCTTCCCGGTTGTCAATGAGGAAAAACGGGTGACTGGACAGCCTTGTTGGTGCGGATGTCGTTGATAATGAGGCGGTTCAGTTCAAGGGAAACGGGGCCCGGTCGACCGGAGCCGATCGGTTTGCCATCGAACTCAACGACCGCAGTGACGTCCGGCGTCGTACCGAAGATGAGCACTTCCGCCGCGGATACAATCATGTCGCGGGAGATGGCTGACGAACCAACCGACTTCAGTAATCCCTTGTCGACCAGGAATCTTGCGAGATCAATCGCACGGAACATCGTTGTTCCGCTCAAAATCCGATCCGTCGTCGGAACGAGGAGATTCCCATCCCTGGTGACAATGCCCGCGTTTTCGGTCGCACCCTCGCCAAGGAAGCCCTTCTCATCGAACGAAACCGAGAAGTCGACCCCGGTGTCGGCGGCCTCCTTCTTCATGAGGACGTTGGGCAGGTAGTTGCAGGACTTGATGTTGGCGAAGAAACCCGGCTTCACCGGGATCTTGCTGGTGATGACCCGGGCCCCGCCGGGATGTGTCTCCATGAAGGACGGTTTCAGCTTGTGGACCACCACGTAGAGGCCGGGCTTCGGGCAATCGTAGGGATTCACGCCGAGACTGCCCGGGCCTCGGGAGAGCAGGATGCGGACCAGGCAATCGCGTTTTCCGCCTGCGCGGATCGTCTGGACGATGACATCGGCCAGCTCGTCGTGGCTCCATGGCGATACCAGCCCGACATTCCCTGCGGAAAAGACGAGGCGGTCGAGATGCGCGGTCAGGCAGTAGATCAGGCCGTCGATGCACTTGATCGTCTCGAACACGCCGTCGCCGCGGTGGACCAGATGGTCGTCCGCAGGGACGACCATGAGAGACGGGTCGGTCACGATGCCGTCGCATGCGCTGGAGTACATGGCGAGGTACTCCGCGTTCGGGGCGGGCAGGGCGTCGAAGAATTGGGAGCGGGTGAGATGTCGTATATTCATACGGAACGGTCAACTTTCATAATCTTCTCAAGCTGCGAAAATTTCCGGATTAACCGCAAAAACTCGCAAAACGCGCAAGTAAGGAATCACGCAAGAAAAACCGGGTTGCCGAATCAGGCGGGTTATGCGGGTGGAGCGCTCTTGCGTTTTTTTGCGGTTCCCTCGTGAGTTTCGGTTCGCTGTGCCAGGGTTAGTGGGTGGTCAATTCATCGCCGCTGCGGATCGCCTCCAGAGCCTCCGCGACGGTCTTGGCCTCGAGGAGACGGTCCCAGACATAGTCGCTTTCGCGCAGGGCGGCGATGCGGGCCAGCACCTTCGTCTGCATGCGCGGCACGGACCCGGGCGCGAGGAGCAGGAACAGGATGCGGGCCTTTTCCTCCGGTTTCTTCGGGTCGAACGCGATGCCGTTCGGCGAGCGGGCGAAGAAAAGCACGGGCATCTTGATGGATTCCAAGCGCGCGTGCGGGACGGCCAAATGCTCGCCGAGGTATGTTGGGAGGCTCCGCTCGCGCGCGCGAACGGCATTGATGATGGCCTGTTTCGAATCCGGGACGTCGCCGGTATCCCCACGTTGGATGATTTCCGCGATGGCCTCCTCGGCCGTGGCGGCCTCGAGGTCGACCAGAACCCGCGACTCCTTGAGCACATCGCCGAGGCGGAGCGGAACATCCTTTTCGAACTCGTCCTCGATCGCGCCGACCAGTTGCTCGAGGATGTCCTCCATCGTGATCAGGCCGACCATCCGGCCTGCGCTGTCCTGCACCAGCGCCATGTGCATGCGCCGACGGCGCAGTTCCGTGAGCAGCTGCTCGAGGGGTGTTTCCGGTGTCGTGACGCAGATCTTGTGCGCGATCGCTTTCAGGTCGACGGGATCCGGCCAGGCCGTTCTTCCCTGCACCAAGGCCTTGATGTGGAGGATGCCGACCGGTTTCGGCGGGTTGCCCTCCAGCAGGGGGTAGCGGGTATGCACGGTCAGCATGATTTTGTCCCGGTTCTCCTCCCAGGGATGATCAGCGTAGAGCGCAACGACCTGGTCGAGCCGCCTCATCTCGTCCTTCACCCGGACATCGCCGAAATCGAACACGTTTTCCAGCAGGAGCAGGCGCCGGAAGGGCATGAGGCCCTCCTGCTGCGATTTCTCGAGGATGATGCGCACCTCCGCCTCGGAGGGCGCGATGTCGTGCATCGTCTGTGGCAGGCGCAGGGCACGCAGGATCAGGTTCGCCGACACGTTCATCAGGTAGAGCGGCAAGAAGAAGAGGAGGCGGAAGAAGCGGAGCGGCTCCGCGGTCATCAGCGCCATCCGTTCCGGCAGCCGGATGGCGACGCTCTTCGGGACCAGCTCGCCGATCAGGATGTGGAGGAACGAGACGATGATGTAGCTTACCGTCAGCGAGATGGTATGCGCCGCAGCCAAGGATTTCACGAAAGGCTCAATGAAAACGGCCAACGCGGGCTCGCCCACGAAGCCGAGCCCGATGCTCGCGAACGTGATGCCGAGCTGGCAGACGGACAGGTACTCGTCCAAGTGGTCATGCACATGGCGTAAGATCTTGGCCTGTCGCGGGTACTGCATCTCCAGCACCTCGATCTGGGTGGACCGGACCTTGACGGATGCGAATTCGGCAAGCACGAAGAAGGCGTTGAGCAGCAGCAGGAAAACAGCAACCAGCATGAAAACAAGCGAAACCATGGCGCTGAGATAGTCCGCACGACAGCGGAATGCGTCAAGAGGTATCCGCCCTGCTGCCGAGAAGAGGCCTTGCCGAGTGGAAAGGGCGGTCCTACATTCGATGTTCATGACGCAGTTTTCACTCCGAACCCATCGGCGCAGCGAATTCGTGGACATCACCCGCCAGGTACAGATTGCCGTGGACGATCTCGGCATCAAGGACGGCGCGGTTACCGTGTTCGTGCCCCACACGACCGCCGGGGTCACGATCAACGAGCACGCGGACCCCGACGTTGTCCGCGATATGATCTACTACCTCGACAAGACGGTCCCGTGGGAGGACCCCGCGTACCGGCACGGTGAGGGCAACACCGCTGCCCATATCAAAGCCGGCTTCATGGGCTCGTCGGCCCGGGCCCTCGTACAGGGCGGACGCCTCAAGCTCGGCACCTGGCAGGGCGTCTTCTTCTGCGAGTTCGACGGACCGCGTGAGCGACAGGTGTGGGTTTCGGCGGGATAATAACCAATAACCAAATCCCAATAACCAAGGGGACGCAGAAGACCGTTTGGTTATTGGATATTGGTTCTTGGTTATTTCATTCTCTACTTCTTGCGGCGCAGTGCAGCCCCTACTAGGATGTCAATTCACTGGACCGCGACGCCACCATGCGCAATTTCATCATCACGATCTGCGCCGCCTTTGCCGCATGGGCCCTGCTCGCCGGCTGCTCGAAGGCCCCCGGCGAGCGCGAGTTCAACGCGGCGATCGACGAAATCCGCGACGGCAACTACGTGCGCGCGAAGACGCTGCTCGAAAAATCCATCAGCAAGCGGCCGGGCAGCGAGGAGAACGCGCTCGCCTACAATTACCTCGGCATCGCCGCCTCGCGCCTCGGCAAGTTCCAGGAGGCGATGGATGCGTTCGAGGACAGCCGCCGCCTCAGCCCCACGCTTGTCGAGCCCGTCTACAACCAGGGCGTTCTCCTCTCGGGCGGCGGCGACGTGCCGCGCGCGATTGCGCTGCTCACCGAGGCGGCGCGGATGGATCCCGCGGACCCGCGCGCGCTCGAGGTCCTCGGCAACGTCTACATGGATCGCCAGCAGTGGCCCGAGGCGCGGCGCGCCCTGTACGGCGCGCTCGACCGCGCCCCGAACTCGGAGCGCGTCCTGACCGCCATCGCCCTCGTCGAGGCGGGCGCGGGTGATTTCTAGAAAGCCATCGCGTCGCTGATGAAGGCGCTCGACAACCATTCGAAATACGCGCCCGCGCTCTTCACACTGGGCGTACTCTACGAGACGCGGCTGCGCGACAACGAACAGGCGGAAACCTACTACAGGAAGTTTCTCTCTGCCGCGCGGAAGGATCCGCGCGTGCCGTACGTCAAGGAAGCACTGCAGCGGCTGGGTTCGCCGGTGGCGGCCGAGGCCGCGCCCGCGCCGAAGACGGTTGCGCCGGCGAAAGAAACGCCGGTCCCAGCGGAGCCGCCTGCGAAGAAGGAGCCCGCCACGTTCGACGAGCTGCTGAAAGAAGCGACCGCACTTTCCGACAAGGGCCAGGCCGAACGCGCGATCGAACTGTGCCTGAAGGCCGCGGACGTCGCATCGAAGGCGAAGAAGCCGGAGCAGCAGGAGAAGGCACTGCGGACGGCTGTGCGTCTCTGCTTCGACCAACCCCGCGCGCACGTGGAACTTGGTCAATACCTGCTCGGCACCGGCAAGACCGATGCGGCGCTGAAATCGTTCAAGCAGGCGGTCGTCCTCGATAACACCTACGCCGCCGCCTACCTCGGCATGGCGCTCGCCGCGATCCGGACCGGCGAGTCGGATTCCGCCGTCGTCGGCCTCAGGCAGGCCGTGAGGTATGATCCGAAGAATCCCGACGCGTCGTGGATGCTTGCCCAGTTCTATGACGAGCAGATGAACAGCACCGGGTTGGCGGTTCGTGCCTACCGCGATTTTGCGCAACAGTTCCCGAACGACGAACGCGCCGAAAAGGCCCGCGCCCGTGTCGACGCGTTGGCGCCGCCGCAGGCGCCCGCTCCGGCTCCCGTGCCCGTGGCGACTACTCCCGCGGTTCCGCCGCCGACGCACGAAGCACCCCGTATCGTGGAGGCGCCGGGCGACGACGCACCACCGCCCGCGGTCGTCACACCGGTTCCGTCGCGGCCGTCGGAAGCAAAGATCAAGTACAAGAAGCCGATGACGCGGAATACGAAAGCTGCGGTTCAGGCGTTCAACCAGGGGACGCGCTACCAGGACAAGAAGGACTGGGACCGCGCAATCTACTACTACCTGCGCGCGCTCGAGAACGACGACATGATCGCGAGCACGTTCTACAACCTTGGCGTGGCCTACGGCGTGAAGGGCGAACGGAGCCTGTCGCGCGAGGCCTATCTGCACGCGTTGTCCATCCAGCCCGACATGGTCAACGCGCGCTACAACCTCGCGCTGATCTACCGCGAGGAAGAAGACCTGGCCTCTGCCGCGAAGCTCTTGGAAGCCGTGGTCAAGACCACCCCCGACCACGCGCCCTCGCACTACGTGCTCGGCTTGATCTACTCGGAGTCGCCCTCCAACTATGCTCAGGCGCGTGAGCACTACCGGCAATTCCTCAAGCTCGCGCCGCACGACCCCGCCGCTGGCAGCGCGAAGCGCTGGTTGGACGGTCATTGAGCTTTTGAATGGCAGTTGTAGCCGCGGCGCTCTGTCGCCGCGATTCGGACGCCCCGACAGAGCGGGGCGGCTACACGTTCCGGTCGCTACAACACATGGTTATTGTTGCTGCGATCGCTGT
Organism: bacterium; assembly: GCA_043802525.1. GTDB lineage: Bacteria > Verrucomicrobiota > Kiritimatiellia > CAIVKH01 > CAIVKH01 > JAZDKY01. The sequence goes on along the minus strand of JAZDKY010000143.1, from coordinate 13,510 downwards.
CCCGGCAGCCGGGCAACGATTTGCCACGGCGCGTACACGCGCACAAAACGGGTTACTTTGCCGCCGAGATGTAGCGTCGGTTTACCCCGCTCTCGCGGGGAAACCGAAAGTCTCTGGTACTTCTTTGTTTCCCCGGCCCTACATCTCACCCCGAACCGCCGCCCCACTTCCGGTCGCGCGGGCGCAGGCACGGGCTCGGGTTGACGGCAATGTAGCAGCTCTCTTCGCCGACGATGGCCTCGATGTCGCGCACGAACTGCTCCGTCGCGGCGACCTTGAAGGTGCGGTCGGTGTCGATGAAGACCTTCTGGCCGGATGGGTATTCGATGCACAGCACGACCGGCGTCTCGCCCGGGTGCTTGCGCATGATCTGTTTGAGGTCGCGGAACTTCTCGTCGCTCGTTTGCGCAAGCGGCATGTGGATGCTTACTTTTTCGGCGAAATACTTGTGCGCGTCGGGCAGGGGATAGATCTCCGACGCGATGATTCGCGCCTGCTGCTCCTCCTTGCGGATGTCACCGCATACCAGCACGGGCGCCTCGTCGCGCAGATACACGCCATAGTCGTTGAACGCGTCGGGGAAGGCGACGACTTCAATCGACCCGTCGAGGTGCTCCAGCCGGAACACGCCCATCGGGCGCTGGTCCTTTTTCGTGAACCGTTTCTGGAACTGCGTGACCAGCCCGCCGACCCGCGTCTGCGTTCCAGGCTCGATCTCCTGCAACGCCTTGAAATCCGTGAGGCTGTATTTCTTGAGCGGCCACTCCGCCGCCGTCAACGGGTGTCCCGAGATATAGAAACCGAGCAGTTCCTTTTCCGCCGAGAGCTCCACGCTCTCCGGCCACGGGTCCGCGGCCGGCAGGTCCTCCGTCGCGGCCACACCCGTGTCCAGCCCGAGCGCGCCGAAGAGCGAGCCCTGGCCCGAGCGCAGGTCGCGCTGTGTCGCCGCCGCGCGGTTCATCGCGAACTCGATTCCCGCGAACAGCCGGCTGCGCGGCATCTCCGTGAAATCGAACGCGCCGCAGCGGACCAGGCTTTCCAGTGTCTTCCTGTTCATCGCCTGCGGGTCCACGCGCGAACAGAAATCGACCAGGCCCTTGAAAGGACCGTTTGCCTCGCGCTCCTTCACCAGCGCCTCGACCGCGTGCACGCCGACGTTTTTCACGCCCGCCATGCCGAAGAGGATCGTACTGCCTGAAGGTGTGAATCGCACGCCACTCGCGTTGACGTTCGGCGGCAGCACCTCGATCTTCATCTCCTGGCATTCGGCGATGAGTTCGGCCAGCCGCTCGTTGTTCCCGATTTCAATCGTCAGGTTGGCCGCCATGAACTCGATCGGGTAATGCGCTTTGAGATACGCGGTCTGCCAGGAGACCACGGCGTACGCCGCGCTGTGCGACTTGTTGAAGCCGTACCCGGCGAACTTTTCGATGTTGTCAAAAATCTTCTCGGCCTTGGCGGCCGGGATCTTGCCGTGCGCGTGGCAGCCCTCGACGAACTTCGCGCGCATCTTACCCATCTCGGCGGGGTCCTTCTTGCCCATCGCGCGGCGGAGCAGGTCGCCCTGACCGAGCGAGAACCCGGCCAGCACGTTGGCCGCCTGCTGGACCTGCTCCTGGTAGATCATGACGCCGTACGTCTCTTTCATGATCGGTTCAAGGAGCGGATGGTCGTACTCGATTTTCGCGCGCCCGTTCTTGCGCTCGCCGAAGTTGTCGAGGAACTGCATGGGGCCCGGGCGGAAGAGCGCGATGAGCGCGATCAGGTCCTCGAACCGGCCTACGCCGATGCGGCGAAGCATGTCGCGCATGCCCTTGGATTCAACCTGGAACACGGACACCGTGTCGCCGCGGTTCAGCAGGTCGAACGTCTCTTTATCGTCCATCGGGATCGCGGCCAGGTCCAGGTCGATCCCCTTGGTCTTCTTCACCCAATCGACCGTCTCCTGGACGATCGTCAGCGTCTTGAGCCCAAGAAAATCCATCTTCAGCAGCCCGACCATGCCGAGCGGCTTCATTTCGTACTGCGTGATGACCTGCTTGTCCTTGTCGCGGCCGAGCGGAAGGATTTCGATCAACGGTTTTTCGCCGATGACGACGCCCGCGGCATGGATGCCGGGGTTGCGTGGCAGGCCCTCAAGCACCCTGGCGTACTGGATGATCCGCTTCGCGTTCGGATCGGACTCGCAGACCTGGCGGAACTCCGGGTTCTGCGCCAGCGCCTTCTCGATCGTCATGTCCGGGTCCTCCGGCACCATCTTCGCGAGCCGGTCGCAGTCGCCGTACGGAATTTCCAGCACGCGCCCGAGGTCGCGGATGACGGTCTTTGCGCCGAGCGTGCCGAACGTGATGATCTGCGCGCAGTTCTCGACGCCGTACTTCTTCTTTACGTATTCGATGACCTCGCCGCGCCGCGTCTGGCAGAAGTCGATGTCGAAATCCGGCGGCGACACGCGCTCCGGGTTCAGGAACCGCTCGAAGATCAGGTTGTAGCGCAACGGGTCGATGCCCGTGATCTCGAGCGCGTACGCGAGGATGCTGCCCGCGCCGGAGCCGCGGCCCGGGCCGACCGGGATATGCTGTTCGTGCGCGAAGCGGATGAAATCCCACACGACGAGGAAGTAGTTGATGAAGCCTGTTTTCTCAATGACCTGCACCTCGAACTTGAACCGGTCCGCGATACGATTCTCCTCCTCGCTCTTTGGCCGCTCGACGTCCTCGATGCCGTACCGCCGTTTCAGGCCCTCCTTGCCGAGCTTGATGAGGTATTCCTTCTGCGAGTAGCCCTCGGGCACGGTGAACGTCGGGAAGTGCAGTTCCTTGTCGAGCCGCAGTTCGACGTGGCAGCGCTCGGCGATCGCGACCGTGTTCGCGAGCGCCTGGGGGAAATCGCTGAAGAGTTCCTGCATCTCCGCGCCGCTCTTCATGTAGAACTGGTCGGAGTGGTACTTCATCCGGTTCGGGTCGCTCATGACCGTCCCGGTCTGCAGGCAGAGCATCACCTCGTGCGCCTCCGCGTGGTCGCGATTGAGGTAGTGCACGTCGTTCGAGCAGATCAGCGGCAGGCCGGTGCGGCGCGCGATCTCGAGGATGCCCTCGTTGACCTTCGCCTGCTCGGAGAGGCCGTGGTTCTGGAGTTCGAGGTAGTAGTTGCCCTTGCCGAAGATGTCGGAGAAGGTGCCCGCCTCGCGCGTCGCGGCGTCGAGGTCGCCCTTGAGGATCAGCTCAGGCACGGGCCCCTTGATGCACGCCGACGTGCCGATCAGGCCCTTCGCGTGCTGCGCGAGGAGCTCCTTGTCGATGCGCGGCTTGTAGTAGAACCCGTCGAGGTGCGCTTTGGAGATGAGGTGGACGAGGTTGTAGTAGCCGTCGAGGTGTTCCGCGAGGAGGACCATGTGGTTCGATTGCGAGCGGCTGCCGTCCTCGAGCTTGCGGTCGAGCATGTTGCCGCGGGCGAGGTACGCCTCGCAGCCGATGATCGGTTTTACGCCCTTGTCCTTCGCCTTCTTGTAGAAATCGACCGCGCCGTAGAGGACGCCGTGGTCCGTGATCGCGCACGCCGTCATGCCCAGCTCATGCGCCCGCCCCATGATCTCGGAAATCTTGCACGCCCCGTCGAGGAGGCTGAATTCCGTGTGGAAGTGCAGGTGAACGAATGGAACGGGCTTCGACATGGGAAGGCATCTTTTACCACGCGCACCCGAGCCGGAAATAGGAAATTAACCGCGGAGGTCGAGGAGGTGCACGAAGATGCGATAGAAGGAGGTTATCCCGGCGGGCTACCGCGCCCGAAGTGTTCCTTGAAGGCTTGTTTCGCTCCCGTGTGGCAGGCAGGCACCGGACTTGGCGACATCGCGATATCGACCTCGATCACGCGGCCGGATCGATCGAGTTTCTGTAACCTGGTCAGCGTTTCGGGTGGCAGGTCGCCGGAGACGTGGACGGGCGGTAGCTCCTCGAGGACAGCTGCTTCGGTCAACACAATTTCCGGCGAGTCAGAGAGTTGGTGGAAGTTCTGGTGAATACCGACCATCGACTCGGGATCCTGGACGCCGAACAGGGCGCTTTCTTCGACCCATGTCCGCGGCGCGAGATCCTTCACCTTGATGGCCGCCTCGTACAGGCGCCGCTTTCCCGGGTCGCTACGCATCTGTGGAACCACGATCTTGCAGCAGGAGATTTCAAATTTGGGATTTCAGATATCAGAACACAAGCATCCCACAGACGGTGAAAGAAAAGGCTGGAATGTGGCGTTGGTACCTGCCATCCGGCAGGGATGAAAAACAAACGTAGACACATTCCAGCCGGACATAGCTATACGACCTTGAAGCAGGTGTGCAATCTCATTCCGGGCGGGTTGGTGGACCGCTTGGCGAAAGGAGTACGGGGTGGACGAACAGAGCCGTACGTTCAGCCCGTGGAGCCACGTGGTGGCGCAGACGCATGCGCAGGTGACGCACGCGATCGGGCTGAACGACGTGTGCGACTCCCTGCAGATGAATGCCGGGGTGCTGGCGACGATTCGCGGGGCGACGCCGCCGTATCGCAACACCCTGAGTCACGCCAACAAGATTCGGGACTGCGCGATGGCCGAGGCGCTGTACTGGGAGACGATGGAGCATCTGATGCGGCAAACGCCGGGCTTCGCCAAGGGCAAGGTGCGCCGCGGGTTCTTGCGACGCTTCCGCAAAGTGATCCATGCCATAGACTCCACGACCATTCAACTGGTGGCCAACTGCATGGACTGGGCCAAGCACCGACGGCGGAAGGCCGCCGCGAAATGTCATCTGCGTCTGAACCTGCAGAGTTTTCTGCCCTCGTGCGCCATCATCAACACGGCCAAAGAGCACGACACCCGTCAGGCCCAGCACGTATGCGCCGGCCTGGAATCCGGTGAAATCGCCGTGTTTGACAAGGCCTACGTAGACTTCAAGCACCTGCTTGCGTTGACGGTGCGCGAGGTCTGGTGGGTGACGCGCGCCAAGGACAACATGCAGTACCGCGTGATCGAGCGACTCAAGACCACGGACAACCCGCGCATCCTGTCCGATGAGCTCATCGAGTTGACGGTGTTCAAATCCCATCGCGACTATCCCCAGTCGTTGCGCCGTGTGGTGGCCCTGGTCGAGATTGATGGCAAGGATGTAGAGATGGTGTTCCTGACCAACCATCTCATGTGGAGCGCTTGGACCGTGGCCGAATTGTACCGCTGCCGCTGGGACATCGAGGTGTTCTTCAAGGAGATCAAACAGACCCTGCAGTTGGCCGACTTCCTCGGCCATAGCGCCAATGCCGTGCGCTGGCAAATCTGGATCGGACTGCTGGTGCATCTATTGCTACGCTATCTGGCCTATCTGCATTCCTGGGCGCACAGCTTCACGCGGCTGTTCACCGTGGTGCGTGCCAGTCTCTGGCGGCGCTGGCACTTGGGCGAACTGCTTGATCGCTATGGGACAGCCAAACCACCGGGCCGCATCCGTGCCACCCCGGAACTGGCCTATTTGCCAGGATTCTAACAAACCCTGTGGGACAGCCAGATGCATACCAAACCCCCATGAATCCGAACTTGCAAAAGCTCACCGTAAATGGCACTGGCGCTTCAACCCTCAATTGTCTGGGGTTTCAGCCCACTTTCGCCTCGCAAACACCGTCTGTGGGATGCTTGTGATATCAGAAAAGGAAGGGAAACTTTCACACGCTTCTTCGTGGCAGCGACGATCGGATACAGGATTTCAGATAATCAGGAAGGAAGGAGAACATGAAATACGAGCGATTCGAGGACCTGCCGGTGTGGAATGACGGGATCGGGCTTTCGGTTGCGGCCTTCAATCTGACCGAAGACCGCAATTTCCGCTACAAGGGCGACCTGGCCAGCCAGTTGCAGCGGGCCGCGCTTTCCGTGCCGAACAATGTCTCCGAAGGTTTCGAGCGCGGGACGACGCAGGAGCTGATCACATTCCTGTACTACGCGAAGGGCTCAGCGGGTGAAGTGCGCTCGATGACGTACGTCATGGACAGGCTCAAGTTCCTCTCCCATCTGAAATCTGAAATTTCAGATCTGAGATCCCTCGCAGAATCCATCAGCAGGCAACTCGCCGCCTGGCTCCGGTCGCTCCAGAACACCACCATCACCGGCCACCGCCATCTCACCGACAAGGCTCGCGCCGCGGACGAACAGAAGAAACAAGCCGATGCCTTCATGGAGAAGCTGCGGCAGTCCCTTCCTCCGTCCCGCCGCGCGCCGCGGTAGGGATTGGAAATCCCGCTTCATGGCTTAACAAGGCTTAAGGTGTGCGAATCGCGGGCCGGGGGGACAATGCTGTCGAGGGGATCGCGCCATCCTGTAGATGGGGTGCATACCCCATGGTCAACGGTCAGGCCGGCGCGCAGTATGCCTTCCTTGACAACAATCTGAATGCAGCAACAAAAAGAAGAGAGCATGTTCTCTATCCGTGAAACGAAAAGGAAACGACCCATGAAAACATGGAAGGCAGTGATAGCCTCTTTATCCTTGTCGTACGGTTCACGGCCCCGACCACGTGCATATTCTCGTGAACAGCACGTCGATCTTCGCCAGCGTCGTCACCGGCTACCAGGGCATGGCGTCCGCCGTGTTCTCGCAAACCCTCGCAGTGGGCGACCGCATCGACTTCGTCGTGGGCGCGGCTGGCGACTTGCCCACCAACGCCACGATCGGCCTGAACGCGAGCCTGGCAACCACCATCGCCGATACGACTCCGCCGACCATCACGGCCACGGTTTCGCCCTCCGTCCTTTGGCCGCCAAACGGCAAGCGCGTCCAGGTCCGGCAGCCACGGCCACAATTCAACCTGCAGCGAGACCAACGGGTCGAATAACGGCAACAGCGGGAACCATGGCAACAACGGGAATCATGGAAATAGTGACAATCATGGCAATAATGGCAACCATGGCGGCAAAGGGAATCACGCGAATATCGGAAACCGCGGCCACAATTAGCGTGGCAAAACAGGAATGAGGCACAGATGAATACGAGATACCAACTACAACGCGTCGCGCGCGCAGTCGCCATGGCAGCCGTTGCATTTCCCCTCGCGGCATTTGCCGCCGCACCGAGCGTCACGGTTACCGCCGATCCGGACCAAGTCTGGCCGCCGAATGGGAAACCGGTGGTTGTCACGGTTTCCGGGACGATCACGGATACGGGCACGGGTGTAAATTTTGACACTGTTTCGTACAACGTCGCGGATGAATACGCGTCGGTACAGCCGGCCGGACAGTTCACCCTGAATCCCGACGGCACCTTCTCCTTCACCGTAACGTTGACCGCTCGCCGATACGGTTCTGACCGCGACGGCCGCGTGTACACGATTACGGTGCTGGCCGCCGATGGCGCCGGCGTGGTCGGCGGCGGTACGGCCACCGTCACGGTGCCCCATGATCGCCGCGGCGGCGGGCATGGTGGCGGAAACGGCCATTCGAAATAGGCCCTGCTACGCCATCAACGGCGCACGCACGCTGTTGACCGGCATTTGCTGTCTGATACCCGGTTCAAACGCCATCAATCAGGGATTGGGACCGAGACCGTGGTCCATGAAATCAGCCTGTGCACAAAATTGGACGCCTGAATGCAACTCATTGCCAATACGACATTTAGAAAGTTTCCTAAGAAATATCTTGCCCCACACTACATATGGATTAAATGTTGTGAACTCGTTAGACGCACACCAACATCTTGTGTATAAACCTGTTCACAACACGCTAACGAGCCGCCCGCGAGTGACTTGCAACCGTTAACCGTTTCGAGGGAGGGAGCAGCTGATGTTGGAAACGCGCCAGTCCGTGGAGATCCGTGAGTCGAAAAAGGATCTCCGTACTACGGGTACCCGTGTCAAATCCGCCTCGGGTAAAGCGTCCGCCAAGACGCGCGGGACCCAGCCAAAGGGCCTGAAAATCAATCGCATTTTCAGCGCGAAGGGCGTCAATCCGCTGGATGCGGTGGAGTGGGAAAAACGGAACGCGATGATCAGCGATGACAAGGGCCAGGTCATCTTTGAGCAGAACAACGTCGAGGTGCCCACGTTCTGGTCGATGCTGGCGACCAACGTCGTGGCGTCGAAGTATTTCTACGGCGATGTCTCCAAGAGCGAGCGCGAATTCTCCGTCCGGCAGCTCGTGCACCGCGTCAGCCGCACGATCGCGGACTGGGGTCTCCGGGACGGCTATTTCCACAGCCGCGCGGACGCGGAAACCTTCTATGACGAACTGACGTTCCTCCTCGTCAACCAGTACGGCGCGTTCAACTCGCCGGTGTGGTTCAACTGCGGCCTGTACCACCAGTACGGCGTGGGCAAGCAGAGCGGCGCGGGCAACTACTACTTCGACCGCCGGGAACAGCGCATCAAGCAGGCGTCGACGCAGTACGAGTACCCTCAGTGCTCCGCGTGCTTCATCCAGAAGGTCGACGACCGGATGGAAAGCATCATGGAACTCGCGCGCAGCGAGGCGATGCTCTTCAAGTTCGGCAGCGGCACGGGCACGGACCTCTCGACGCTCCGCAGCCAGCGCGAGACGATGAGCGGCGGTGGCAAGCCGAGCGGGCCGCTCTCGTTCCTGCGCGTCTACGACGCCATCGCGAGCGTGGTGAAGTCGGGCGGCAAGACGCGTCGCGCCGCGAAGATGAACACGCTCAAGGTGTGGCACCCGGACATCAAGGAATTCATCGATGCCAAGGCCAACGAAGAGAAGAAGGCTTGGGCGTTGATCGAACAGGGGTACGCGGGCGACTTCAACGGCGAAGCGTACGGCTCCGTCTGCTTCCAGAACGAGAACCTCACCGTGCGCGTGACGGACGATTTTATGCGCGCCGCGCTCGAGGACCGTGACTGGACGACGCACTGGGTGACCGATCCGAAGAAGGCGGGCCCGGTCTACAAGGCGCGCGACATGATGAAGTGGATGGCCGAGGGCGCATGGCTCTGCGGCGATCCGGGCATGCAGTACGAGGACACGATCCAGAAGTGGCACACGTGCAAGGCGTCCGGCCCGATCAACTCGTCGAACCCGTGCAGCGAGTACATGTTCCTCGACGACACGGCGTGCAACCTCGCGTCGCTGAACCTCATGAAGTTCATGCGCGAGGACAGCACGTTCAACGTGGCGCGGTTCAAGTCCGCCGTGGAAATCTTCATCACCGCGCAGGAAATCATCGTCGACAACGCGAGCTATCCGACCGCGCCCATTGCGGAGCAGAGCCACATCTACCGCACGCTCGGCCTCGGCTACGCGAACCTTGGCGGCCTCCTGATGTCGCTCGGGCTCCCGTACGACAGCGACGAGGGCCGCGGCATCGCGGGCGCGATCACGGCGATCATGCACTGCCACGCGTACACGCAGTCTGCGCGGCTCGCGCAGACCGTCGGGCCCTTCGCCGGCTACGAGCCGAACCGCGAGTCGATGCTCGATGTCATCCGCCTGCACCAGGAGTCGACGCGCAGCATCCACACCGACTGCGGCGCCTACCTGCGCGAGGCCGCCTGTGCCTGCGCTGACGAGGCGATGGAACGCGGGAAGCGCTTCGGCTATCGCAACGCACAGGTCACGGTCCTCGCGCCCACGGGCACGATCGGCTACATGATGGACTGCGACACGACCGGCGTGGAACCGGATATTGCGCTGGTGAAGTACAAACTGCTGGCCGGCGGCGGCATGCTCAAGATTGTCAACCGCACCGTCCCGCTCGCGCTCTCGCGGCTCGGGTACACCCCGGCCGGGGTTGACGCGGTGGTGAAGCATCTCGACGAGCACGACACGATCGAGGGCGCCCCGGACTTGGACGCGAAGCATCTGTCCGTGTTCGACTGCGCCTTCAAGCCGCGCAACGGCGAGCGCTACATCCCGTACGTCGCGCACGTCAAGATGATGGCCGCCGTGCAGCCTTTCCTCTCCGGCGCGATCAGCAAGACGGTCAACATGCCGAACGATGTCACCGTCGACGAGATCATGGAGACGTACATCAACGGCTGGCGGCTCGGCCTCAAGGCCCTCGCGGTCTATCGCGACGGCTGCAAGCGCAGCCAGCCGGTCAACACCGGCAATACGGAGCAGAAAAGGAAGCTGGAGCAGGAGCACGGCTCGAACGGCTCCAAGACCCGGCCCCTGCGCCGCCGCATGCCGACGACCCGCAAGTCCGTTACGCACAAGTTCGACATCGCCGGCCACGAGGGCTACCTCACGGTCGGGTTGTACGACGATGACACTCCGGGCGAGCTGTTCATTACGATGGCGAAGGAAGGCAGCACGGTCGGCGGCCTCATGGACGCGTTCGGTACGGCGATCTCCATGTGCCTCCAGTACGGCGCGCCCGTGAAATCGCTCGTGGAGAAGTTCGCGCACACGCGGTTCGAGCCGAGCGGGTTCACGAAGAACCCGGACATCCCGATTGCGAAGTCGATCCCGGACTACATCTTCCGCTGGCTGGGCGCGACGTTCCTTGACGGGTACAAGGAACCAGCGACCAAGTCGCTGCACCCTGATCCGAACGAGAACGGCCATAACAAGCGGGCTGTCGCGTCCGCGCATGCCTCCGCCAAGCCGGCAGCAGGCGCAGCCCCCCGGATGGGGGTGTCGCATCGCGATGAGACCACGTTCAAGAACCAGGCAGACGCCCCGGCGTGCGACAATTGCGGAGCGATCACCGTCCGCAACGGCGCGTGCTACCGTTGCGATAACTGCGGCACTTCGATGGGATGTTCGTAGGAGTGACGAGTGTCGGGTGACGGGTGTCGAGGGGGATTATCGAAATCCTGGTGTAGCGACCGCTGTCCCCGTTGCGGGGCAGCGGTTTTGGTAGTGGCCGGTTTTGAATTTCGTCTCCAGTTTGGTAGGGCGGACCGTCCCGGTCCGCCGCGGCGCGCGGGGACCGCACGCCCTACCAGTTCGTGACGAAATTCAAAACCGGCCACTACCGACGCGCCGGCTTGCCCGAACTCGGCGCCGCGACTAGTCTCTCCGTGCCACACACACAAGCCAACCGACCCAAAAGGAGCGTAAGTATGGTACGTCGATTTGTCTTGGGCCTGTCAGCGATTCTTTTTCTCGGCACGGCCGTCCCTGCACGGGCGGATGACGACGGCTATTTCCTGTCCTGGCAGCAGAAAAAGGAACTGCTCTCCATGGGCCGGATCCAGGATTCGGCGGGGACCTGGTACGACATCTGGATCTGTCCGGGGTACGCCCCTCCCTCGCGCTATGCGTGGGAGCACTTGAAGATCGCCGGGGCGGATTTCCACGAATACGTCGAGGTCCACAAGTATCATTCGCTGAAGGAGGGCAGCACGGACTGCTTCCGATGGGCCTTCAAGCAATGCGGCCTGGCCTTCACCGTGAAGGGGATCCCGCGCGCGTGGAATCGTCACTTCTCGGTGGCGCACCGACGCACCCAGCAGCGGGTGTTCGGATGGTGGATGGCCTACCCGTGGGCTTTCATGGAGTCGACCGTCGAGACTGCCTTCCGCGGGGTGCTCGGGGCGGTCGGCACGGCGGGCGGGACCGTCTGCGGCGTCGCCGTCGTGCCCTCCTACCACGCGCTCAATTCCGCCGTGGCCGGCGTGTGGAACCTCGGCGTGAATACGATCATCCTGCCGGTCGTGGGCGTCACATGGAACACGGTGGTTGGCCCGCCGATGGCGCTCATAGGTCAGAAACCCGCGCCGTCGCGCGTGGACGGATTCTGGGTCACCGTCGTCAATCCCGGATCCGCGCCGATCGAACGCAAACTCACCCCGGAGGAAGTGCAACTCCTCGGCACGTGGGGCGTGCTGCTGCTCAAGGAGACACAGCCGCTGGATGAGAAGCGGACGCAGATCGACAAGGACGCCCAGGCGAAGACGGCTGCGCTCTACAAAGAGATCAACCAATTACGCGTCGACGCGGACCGGCAGCGCAACGAACTGCAAAAGGAGGAGCACGACCGGGTCCGGCAGGCCCTCGCCACGAATGAGATATCCTCCGCCCTGCTGAGCCGGGATGCCGCGTTCGTCTACACCCGGGAAAACGACTCCGAAATTCGCAGCTATCTTGCGGGCCAGAACCTGTCCGGCCAGGACATCGGAAAAATCATGAGCCTGCTGCGGGAGTACTCGTCACCCCGCGCCGTCGCCCCACCCTCGTACGGGCAGAAGACCGATCCCTTGCGGCGCGGCGTCGAAGTCATCGGCGAATCGGCCGAGGACGCACTCAGGTAGCCGGGAGCAACGCCTTCTGGAGTCTGGTCACGGGTCTCTCTGGCCCTGCGGTGGCCGGATATCGTTCAGGGATGAAACTTCAATCCCAGCTTGAAGGTACAGGCTGCTTTCGGTCCTGTTCCGGAGGGGCAAGTTTACCCGCCTCCGGCGGCGCCGAAGGGAAGGTCACGAAGGATCAGCGGTGCGGCTGGTCGTTCAGCGTCACACCATCGAAATCCACTTGCCGATAAAAAAGAGCGCCACCAGGAACAGCGCGACGGCGCACGCGCAAGCAATGGTCTTCGGCGTCTCGGACCGTTTCACGGGCTTCACGAAAATGTAGACCCCAGCGGCCGCGAGGAAGGTGAGGCAAGCGGTCAACGTCAGGAGAAGAATTTCCAGAAGGTACGGTCTTACGCGCGGCTGGCCCAGGACGCAGCCAAGTGCGAGAAAGCAGATGGAGACCACCGCCCAGAACGAGACGTGGCCAAGCGACCTTCTTAAGAATCCCTGTTGTGAAAGCATAATGCCCACTGCACATGGCCTGCTTGAGACGGTAAAAGCATACCCACAGAAGGCAGAATGGGAAAGATGACTGAATTTCGGGTCGTGGCAGGCGCCTGGGCAGTCTGTAGCCGTCGCACGCAGGGCGACGCGACGGCGCGTGACCTGTCCGCCGCGGGCCGAAGGCGGCCCGATGTTTACTTGTCCGACCGGATCAGCTATGAGCCAACTGTCAGCGGGCAAATAACTCGCGCCGCCGGATCAGACAACCCGAAAACAAAAGGCAGATGAGCCATGGGCGATAAATCACCGAAATCCGCACAGAAACAGTCGGCGCAGAAGCAAGCCAGGATCGAGCAGTCAAAGCAACAGAAGCAGAAGGCCGTGTCCGCAAAACAATCGGCCAACAACAACAAGAAGAACTAACCTGGCGGACGGCCCTGCACCTGCGATCAATAATCCGCACGGGGCCATTTGCGTCGTGCCCAGGGCATGCAGGAGCTCTGGTCGCCTTCGGTGCCGCCAGAGGCCATTGGCGTCAACCTAAGCATGATCCGAAATATGGTCCATTATGGCGATTTTCGCCAACGCGACGTGCATTGGCTTTGGAGTGCGGTGGCAAGCCGCCGCACTCCAAAATCCGGCTCTCGCCGGATCAAAAGATTGCCTCTTCTGGGAACTTGGGGGCTTAGTTCCTCCAAGGCTTCTTTGACTTCTGCTTGCACATGAGCGTGTCGCTGTCCAACTTCCCGCAAATGCGCAGGATTTTGAGCTTGAGGTAGTCACGGTCGTGAAAGCCGTACG